>CADEEJ010000393.1 GCA_902826315.1 uncultured Steroidobacter sp. | reverse complement strand
GCGAGCAGGGTCAGCTGATCGAGCAGCGTCATCGGCGTATTGGTCGCCTGCGCGATGAACACGGCCGCCATCGTCAGGTAGATCGAGGTCCCGTCGAGGTTGAACGAGTAGCCGGTCGGGATCACCAGGCCGACGACCGGCTTCGCGGCGCCGGCGCTTTCCATCTTCGCGAGCATGCGCGGCAGCACGGATTCGGACGAGGACGTGCCGAGCACGATCAGCAGCTCGTCGCGCAGGTAGCGCACGAACCGGAAAATGCTGAAGCCATGCAGCCGGGCGATGAGCCCGAGCACGACGAAGATGAAGATCAGGCAGGTCGCGTAGAAGCACACCATCAGCAGGCCGAGCGACTTGAGCGTGCCGAGGCCGTACTTGCCGATAGTGAATGCCATCGCGCCGAACGCACCGAGCGGCGCGAGCCGCATGATGAAACCGACGATGCGGAACAGCACGTGCGCCATCCGGTTGACGAAGTCGTACACCGGGCGCGCCGGCTCGCCCACCGCGTGCAGCGCGAAGCCGAACAGCAGCGAGAACAGCAGCACCTGCAGGATGTCGCCCTTGGTGAAGGCGTCGAAGATCGTCGTCGGGATCACGTTCAGCAGGAAGTCCGTGACGCTCTGCTGCTCGGCGGCGTGCGTGTACGACTCGATCGACTTGGCATCCAGCGTCGACACGTCAACGTTCATGCCCGCGCCGGGCTTGACGATGTTGACGATTACCAGCCCGACGATCAGCGCCAGCGTGCTGACGATCTCGAAATACAGCAGCGCGAGTACGCCGGTCTTGCCGACCGCCTTCATGTTCTCCATGCCGGCGATGCCGGTGACGACGGTGCAGAAGATGATCGGCGCGATCATCATCTTGATGAGCTTGATGAAGCCGTCGCCGAGCGGCTTCAGCTGCGCCGCCGTGTCGGGCACCAGATAGCCGAGCAGCACACCGATCGCGATGGCGACGAGGACCTGGAAATAGAGCGACTTGTAGAGCGGAGCGGACGGCGCGGGGGCTGTCTGCACGGGGCGGTGCCTCGACTATTGTTTTCTGCCGCCGAAGGCTAGCACGCAGAGTCGGGCTTTAGCCCGACTGCCGCCCGACTGCAGAGCAGGTGCTAGGCGCCTTCCGGGGCTGCCAGGCCTGAGTTTGCCGTGCCAGGGGTGCCGTTCACCCAGATGCGACCTTCGCGCGCGTCCATGCGGACGACGACGCCGAGGGGGCGTCGAAACTCTTTGCACTCCACGGGCAGGCGCGCGTCGGAGAAGTAGGCCTTCGCCAGGTCGATCACCGTCGCCGCCGGACCTTCCATGGCGGGCTGCTGCGGCGTGTGGCCGAAGATGCTGACGCGCCAGCTCTGCTTGCGTGCTCCCGCGGAGCGCAGCTCCTTGCAGAAGCTATCCATCAGCAGCAGGTCAGAGCTGAGCGTGTTGTCCGTCAGGTCCAACGGCTCGTTGCCGCTGGTCGCAACGTAGCGGAGATGCAGCAGGCCGCCGACCGCCTGCGTGTCGTCGAACAGGCAGACGGCAAGCGCCGCCCGCAGCTCGGAGACGAGCAGGAGGGGTTCGCGAGTGACGCGGTAGGCATCTGGCTGCACCAGGATTTCAGGGGGTGTTTGCACCATGTGGCCGGCATGATGCGGGTCCCGCCACTGCCATAGTGTGGAATGCATCACGGAATTGCCCTGAAAGCCGTGTAGTGCCCGCAGCTGACACTTTTCGTTCGGCACTGTCCTTGTTTGGCGACGTCAGTTTTAGCGACGCAGTGCTCATCCTGGTCGCGTGCCGCCGAAAGTCAGTGTGGCGGTTGCAAGGAACACCTCGCGCAGGAAATGCAGCAGCGCGGCAGCGAGACTCAGCAGCGCGACGACGAACGCGACTGCGATCGGCACGACGAGATCGATACGCAGCAAAGCGCTGACGAACAACGCAGCGACGACGAGAGACACGAGCAGAGCGGACAGCACGGCCAATGCAATCGCCCGATTGATCAGCGTCGCTCGTCGCGACAGCACTCTCAGTCGCGCGTGCAGGTCGACGGCGAGCTCCGGGGTCGCAGCCTGCAGCCGGTCCTCCATGATGCGCGCGCGATCGATGATCCGGCCGATGCGGCTGGCGAGAACATTCAGCGTCGCGGCGACGCCGGCGAGCAGGAAGACTGGGGCGACCGCTGCCTGGATGACCTGGGCAACGCCGGCTACGTGCGAGGGATCGTTCATGGCCGAAACCTTACACGAGGCCCGCAACCCTTGGCAGGCGCAGCGCATCCAATCGACCATGAGCACTCATGAATACCGGGGAACGGAGGATTTTTCGATGAAAACGCTGTGTCTGGCTGTGCTGGCCTGCCTGCCGCTCGCGGCCGTGGCGGGCGCAGGCAACGTCTCCAAGGTCAACGGCTCCGTGCGCGTCGAGGCGGGCCAGTCCGCCGGCGACGTGTCGACGGTCAACGGCTCGGTCACGATCGAGGAAGGCGCCACGGCCGCGGACGTCGAAACGGTCAACGGATCGATCAATATCGAGCGCAACGCGACGGTCCACGGCGTCGAGAGCGTCAACGGCGGCGTGTCGCTGGCAGCTCAAGCGAAGGCCGAGAGCGTGGAGACGGTGAACGGCACGCTGCGGCTCGCCGAAGGCGTACAGGTCAGCGGCGACGTCTCAGCGGTGAACGGCTCCGCGCAGCTGGCGAAAGGCGTGGACATCCGCGGCGGACTCGCGAACGTGAACGGCAAGATGACAATCAACGCCGCGCACGTCGGCGGCGGACTGAAGACGGTCAACGGCGACATCAACATCGGCCCCGACTCGCGCATCGAAGGCGGCATCCTGGTGGAGAAGCCGAACTTGAACTGGTTCAGCAAGAACCGCCGCCCGCCGCGCATCGTCATCGGTCCGGGCGCCGTCGTCGAAGGCAAGCTGCGCTTCGAGCACGAAGTGGAGCTACTGGTGAGCGACCGCGCGAAGATCGGCTCGGTCGAAGGCGCGAAAGCGGTCAGCTTCTCGGGCGACGAACCTTAAGACGGTGCCGGGTTCAGAACTAGCCCATAACTCAGCAGTGCAGCATCGCCGAAATGCTGCACTGCTGAGTTTTGGATCGGTTTTTAACCCGGCACCAATGGCCAGGCGAGAGCGGCCACCACTTCGGCGTGCAGCTCGCGATTGCCGGCGATGATCACTTCGCCGGCGCGCTCCGCCGGCCCGCCTCGCCAATCGGTGATCACTCCGCCCGCGCCCTGCACGATCGGAATCAACGCCTGCACGTCCCACGTCTTCAGGCCGGCCTCCACGACCAGGTCGGCACAGCCGGCCGCGACCAGGCACGGCGTGTAGCAATCTCCGCCGAAACGTACCGCCCGCGCGCGCGGAGCCAGGCGCTGAAATGCCTGTTGGTGTGCTGGTCCGGCGAACATCGTCGGATCAGTCGCGCACACAGTGACATCGGCCAAGCGCGACGTCGCGCGAACGCTGAGCCGCGTCGTCGAGTTTCCGCGACGTAACTCGGTGCCCGCGGTCGATCCGATGAACGTCTCACCGGTGTACGGCTGACGCATGATGCCGACGATCGGCGCGGTGCCATCGTTCAGCGCGATCAGCGTGCCCCAGTGCAGCTGACCGAGCACGAAGGCACGCGTGCCGTCGATCGGATCGATGACCCACGTGTAGGAACTGGTCCCCGCGGTCAGGCCGTGCTCTTCGCCGAGAATACCGTGATCCGGATACACGCGGCGGATCTCGCGCCGGATCGCCGCCTCGGCCTCGCGGTCCGCGACGGTCACCGGGTCGAAGCCGCCATCCTTGCTCTTGTTCTCCAGGCCGATCGCCACGCGAAAACGCGGCAGGATCTGCTCGCCGGCCAGGTCGGCGAGATGTACGGCGAACTCGATGAACTCACGCACGCGACGGCGTCCGCAGAGTCGCCATGCGCAGACCGATTCCGCTCAACGCAGCGAATGCCCCGAACAGTGCCGACGACAGCACGCGCTGCGCGAGCTGTCCTGCGTCGAGCTTCCACAGATCGGCGCCGTACGGCACCCCGAAGACGAGTGCGATGAGCAAGGGCGACAGGTACAGCATGAGGACGGTGAAGCGCGCCCAGAAATTCTCGCCTTCCGGGCCGGGACACACGCGCCGCAGAACGGCGCGCAGCGGCGTCATCAGACCCACGACGAGAACGGTGCTGACGCACACGCTGACGACGATCGCGATGGCCATTGCCTGCAAAGCACTCATGGGATGCTCCTTGGTAGGGG
>CADEEJ010000392.1 GCA_902826315.1 uncultured Steroidobacter sp. | reverse complement strand
GATCCTCGCCGCCGCTGTGCGCAAGCACAGCGGCGGTTTTCTTTTGGTAGGCTTTCGCACCGTGGCAGCAGCATCTCTTCAAGCCGCCTGGCATGCGATGCAGTCCGGCCGGCTGGCCGAGGCCGCGGCGCTCTGCAAGGACTTGCTTGCCGTCAACTCCGGCGATGCCGCGGCGCTGCAGCTCATGGCCATGGTTCAGCATCGGCTCGGTCAGCTCGATGCGGCCCAGTCGCTGTTCGCTCGCAGCATCGAGCTCGCCCCGCGCAATCCCGAGTTCCGCACCAACTTCGCAATGCTGTTGGCGGCGCGCGGCAGCTTTCAGCAAAGCATCGCAGAGCTGGAGCGCGCGCTGGCGCTCGATCCAAGATTTCGCCCGGCGCGACTCGCGCTGGCACGCGTCAGCAATCAGACCGCTTGCTACGAAGCGGCCGATGCGCATGCGCGCAAGCTCATTGCGGCGAATGAGAACGACAGCGAGGCATGGTCAGCGCTCGGCACAGCGCGCTTCGCCCTGCAGCGCGTTCCGGAGGCGGGCGAAGCGTTCGCACGAGCGGTCAAACTGGCTCCGGCATACGGTGCCGCTCGATATGGATTGGCCGCGGTGCTATGCGTGCAGGAGCGCGCCGAAGAAGCTCTCGTGCAAGCGGACGAAGCCGCGCGGCTCGGCGTCCACCATCGCGAGCTGGTGCTCACGCGTGCTCGCTCCCTGGTGCAGCTGGATCGATACGACGAAGCGGAAGCGACGCTCGCGGGACGGCTGGCCGAACAGCCGCATGACGTGGACTACCAGTTCCTGCTCGCCCAGTTGCGTCAGGTGCGCGGTGATGCCGACTGTGCCCGCAGCTTTCGTGAGGCCGCCGCACGCCCGGATGCGCCGCTGGAAGTTCGCGTCGGCTACGCGGACGTGGCACGCCGCACCGGCGACTGCGCTCTGGCCGAGCGACTGCTGCGCGATTTGATCGAGCGCAGCGGACGAGTGCCACAACATCTCAGCTCTCTCGGCACTGTGCTGCACGAACTCGGCCGCCACGGGGAAGCAATCGACCTCACGCGCGAGGCAGCGCTCGCGCTGCCGCTCGATCCCACTGTCGCGGAGAATTACGTCGCCGCCTTGCTCTCCGCGGGCGCGCCGCACGAGGCACTGCCAACGATCGAACAGTTCCGTGCGGCGGCGCCTGACGATCAGCGCTGGATCACGTATCGCATCGATGTCGCCCGCCAGCTGGGCGAGGATCTGTTCGCGCAATGGTGCGATTTTCAGCGGCTGGTGCGCGCGTACGACCTGCCGCCGCCCGCCGGCTTCGCAACGATGGACGAGTTCAGTGCGCAGCTGCGGACAGTGCTGGCAGCGCGGCACGTCCAGCACTCGCATCCGCTCGATCAGAGCATGCGACACGGGACGCAGACATCGCGCGGGCTGGTGCGAGGCATGGACCGGACGATCGATGCCTTTCTCGATGCGCTCGCGGCGCCCATCGCCGATTACCAGCAGGCGCTCGGTCACGACCCGACGCACCCGCTGCTTGCTCGCAATACTGCGCCGGCGCAGCTGGTCGGTTGCTGGTCGGTGCGACTCAAGCGCGGCGGGTTCCATGTCAACCACATCCATCCCCAAGGCTGGCTGAGTTCGGCGTACTACGTTTCAGTGCCTGCCGAAGCGGACGATGCCGCCACCCGCAGCGGCTGGATCAAGTTCGGCGAGCCGCGGTTTGCCCAGCCCGGCGGTGACGCGCGGCACTTCGTGCAGCCGCGGCCGGGTCGACTGGTATTGTTTCCTTCTTATATGTGGCACGGCACGGTTGCGATCCAGGGCGACGAGCCGCGCCTGACGATAGCGTTCGATGCAGTACCCACGAGCCCGCGCGGCGGAGCAGCCTGATATGTCCGAGTCACGGTCATTCGAGGAGCTGGAAGCTCGCGCACGCAACGGCGATCCGGCAGCGCAGCTCGATCTTGCTCGTGCACTCGACCAGCAAGGACAGCCTGAGCATGCCGCGCGTTGGTTGCGAGCGTCCGCGGCGGGCGCCAACACGGAAGCCATTGCATTGCTCGGAGTGTGGGAGCTGCTCGCACACAACGTCGAGCGCAATCACGAGAGCGGCTTGGCGCGATTGACCGAAGCGGCAAATCGCGGCGACGTGCCTGCATGCTGTTTCATGGCAACGCTGCATGCGGCCGGGTTCGCGGCGCAAGCCGACTGGAGCCTGGCGGGGCAATGGCTCATTGCTGCCGCAAAGCTCGGCAACGATCGTGCGCTCGTGCAGCTCGCGCTGTTGACCGACGACGCTGAGACAGAATTGCGTGTGCGACTGCTCTACGCTGCCGCAGTGCGCGGTAGTGCTATCGCTCCGTACTTTCTTGCTCTCAGCTCGCTTGCAGTGCCGGGGCAAAGTACACAGCAAGCAGGACAAGTGTGGATGGCCATCGCGGCGACGCGCGGCAATCCGAGTGCTGCAAGATTGGCGCAACCGTTGCAAGGTGAGCCATCGCTCACGCCCGGCCCCGAGCTGGGCGCAGCGTTCTGGGAGCGAGTCGCCGCGGCGTTTGCTCCGCAGCGCTTCCTCGCGCGTCCGCAGGTCGTCGTGCAGATGCCGGACCCGCCGATCGTCACTGCTCCCGGCCTGCTCGCGCCAGCACTATGCGACTACCTCATGGGACTCGCCGCTCCGCTCGTGCAGCGTGCCGAAGTGAACGACGTGCGTGAAGGCAGCCGCGTCCATCAGATGCGCACGAACTCGCAGGCGCGCTTCGGCTTCACGAACACCGACGTGATCGGCGTGCTCGCCGCGCGCCAGGTTGCGCAGCTGGCCGGCGAACCATTCGAGCATCAGGAAGACACGATGATCCTGCGCTATCGGCCCGGCGAGGCTTACGAAGATCATTTCGACTTCGTAGATCCGCGCGTGCCCGCGTTCGCCCACGAGCTCGCGACGCAGGGTCAGCGCATCGCGACGGTGCTCGTCTATCTCAACGACGGCTACAGCGGCGGCTACACGGAATTTCCGCGCCTGCAGTGGCGCTTTCGCGGTGCGCCAGGCGATGCGCTGGCGTTTCGCAGCGTGACTGCGAATGGCGAGCCGGACGTGCGCACACTGCACGCCGGCCGTCCGCCACAGACCGGCGAGAAGTGGATTCTGTCGAAGTGGCTGCGCAACCGCCCGCAACTAGGCCGCAGTTTTCGCTGAGCTGAGTCTTGCGCTGAGCCAGGTCACGCCGCCATCGCGCGCTCGAACGCGGGTGTGTGACTGCGCAGCCAGTGCTCGAACGAGCGGATCTGCGGATACAACTCGCGCGACTTCGCGAGATCGACGCGCCGGTTCGGCACGTACTGCCGGTTGAACTCGAACATGTCGGCGAGATCGCGCGCGCCGGGAAAGCCGAGCGCAGCGAACGCATCGTGCGCGACGTAGCGATACGCGAACGGCCGGCCGAGCACGCGATGCATGACTTCGGCGTACTCGTCGCAACGCAGGTCCTCGCCGACTACGCCGACGACCTTGTCGCGATACCAGAACGTCTCCGCGAAGATCGCAGCCACGACGCCGCCGATGTCTTCGGCAGCGACTGCCGCGAGCGGCGTGTTGCCTTGGGGAAAGCCGAAGACATAGGTGCCGTCGGGCTGGCGGCGCGGCGGAAAGTGCGCAAGATAGTTCTCATAATAAAAAGCGACGTGCACGTACGTTGCAGGCAGCTTGGCGCCGCGTGCGTACTCTTCGATGCGTCCTTTCGTGTCGAGGTGCGGCACGCTGAGCCGCCCGCCAGTGAGCTGCTTCGCGTGCGGCAGAGTGCTGATGACCGCGTGCTGTATACCGCACGCGGCGAGCGCGTCGACGAGATTGCGCCCGTGCTCGAACTCGCGCTCGAAGTGCTCCCAGTAGTTGGTGACCCCAAACGCGCCCTCGCAGTCGCGCAATGCCGCGCGCAGCGACGCGGGATCGCTCAAGTCGCCTTCGACCAGCTCTGCGCCGAGTCCGGCGATTTCCTGCGCCGCTATCGAACGCGGACGGCGTGTCAGACATCGCACCTTGCAGGAGCCGGCGCGCAGCAGGTGGCGCGCCACTGAGCCGCCTTGTGCGCCCGTAGCGCCGACCACGAGGATGCGCTGGATCGCCGACATACAGGCAGATGCTTCACGTCCTGACGGCGCTTCGCCAGTCGTGCTTTGCGCAGCGCTGCCGCGGAACCGAGTGCTGCCGGATCAGCACATAAGGATGGTGGAAGTTCTGTACAGTGACAGCGCCGGTTGCCGATCACGGGTGGGGC
>CADEEJ010000391.1 GCA_902826315.1 uncultured Steroidobacter sp. | reverse complement strand
CTACGAGACGCTCGAGGTCGAGCGTCGTGAGCGATTCGGTAACTGCGCGCTCAAGTCCGACTCCAGTGGGGACTCGACCGTGATCGTGAAGGTTTCCCGTCCGCGCCGAAGCGAGCGGCGACCCTCACCGTGCGACCCCGACCTCTCTTCGCGGATCGTCACCTCATGTGTGCTGCCGCGTTCGACGACAATCGTGTCACGCAGCTGTGCACCTGCAACCTGAAGCGCACGTGCCAGATCGAGCCCTTCGATCGATCGCACGCGACGCCCGTCTTCAAGGACTTCTACGCAGAACTGCCCACTTGCCGTCGGGCCCGCATACAAGAGCTCTCCCCGAACACGGTGCTCCGCCGACTCGGGTGCCTGAAGCTGCCCCAGGGGTTGAACACGAGGGCGTCGCGCCTTCGACGCTGTTGAGGCGGCTTGTTCGGCGAGCTTCGCGTACAGCTTTCGCAGTGACGTACGCGCCTGGTCTTCCGCGAGCGCCCACAGCTCGCTCGTGCGCAGCTCAAAGTGCTCCTGTTGGGCGTAGAGCGGGTCGATCTCTCGCCGTCGTGGCTGACCCAAGGCGACGCGAAGCTTTTCAGAATCGAGCACGACAAAACGACGCAGGCGACCGCCGGGTTCGAGCACGAGTTCGATACTGGCCTTACCGTGCCGAACGCAGCGATGGTTGAGCCTCATGACGGAGGCTCGGGTTGGCTCCGCCTGATCCTGCGATGCCGTCGCTACGGAATCAGACGGATTCATGGACGGATCGAGATCCGCAGTCGAGTTCTCGCCGAGCGAGCCCGGCGTTCGATCCATTGCGAATGCAGTCATCATTTCGGTTTCTCCGCAATGTTGATCGCCCAGGACGATGAGTCGCGGGGCGCGTGCGCAAGACAAAGATCGTCGTCGCCTGGCGCATGGCTGGCAGACCCCGGGTGACGTCGCACATTCCGATGATGGATTCCTGCCGCCTGTGGCGACGGTGGATATTCCGACGCATGCATTTGCACGCTCCGGCAACCTGGCTGGGTGTTTAACGTGGTCAGCACCCACGACCCCAATCACATGCGAGTGCATGCACCGGGAGAACAAACCCACTTGATCCAGCAACCTCTAGCTGCGAAGTTGCTCGAAGAAGTGGGCGCCCGAGTAGGGCGCCCGAAAGAAGGAGCTGTCAGCGCGATGTTGCTTGGTCACCCGCACGTGCCGATATCTCCGCAGCTCGTGCATCGCTCGCAACCATCGATTCGGATGACGGCGTAGTCGCCGCAATGGCTACAACACTTGCCGGGAACGGTTTCCATGGCGCCCACGGAGCGGCCCGCCCGTAACTCGCGGGGCGGCGGTGCTTGAAGGACACCCAACGGTTCGATCGGTTGACCGCGCTCATCGAGGATTCCCAGCATCGAGAAGCGATGGATGATGAGCCGCGCGATATAGGCCACGGTGCTCGGAAAGCATGCTTGGCGTTTCTCGGCCGGAACCGGCGCAAGAAACTCACCACGCGGTTCGGCATAGGTGAGTAGCTCGCGGAGTTTCTTGCCGACCCACGCGGCGTCGATGATTCTCATGTCGAGCGACAACGCTTCGCAGAGTCCGTCCAGACTCTGGGGGTACCGGCCCTTGAGCCACACCGCATACGGTCGGCGCTCGAAGCTGTCGCCTTTCGGCAGCATCAACTCCTTGAGCCCAAGCGTGAACGCTTCGCCCATGGCTTCGTTTTGAACGTCCACTGTCCAAGACATGGTCCCATCCGGTCCCGTCTTCGGCTCCTTTGCACTCATCAGTGCATCCAGGATCGGCGTTGCACCAATCGTTTCGAAGGCGCCGAGTTCGCGACACCGGTGCTCAATCAGCACCGCCATGGCGGCGACCAGGCTCGGAACCCGGCGAAGCTCGCCTTTCGGGGGCATGCGCAGGTCGAAGGCTTCTCCAGGCGAGGAGCAACAGGACAGTACCTCGAGCTTGCGCTGCAACCACGCGCGATCGTGCGCGTACATGTCGTAACTCAGGTTGATGGCGAGTGCGTTCAATCCACGCGGCGCCTCCATCCCGCCGACCCACACTTCGAACGGTCCGTGTTCGCGATTCTCGACATGCCCAACGAATAGCGCGTACTTGGCACCGTTCGGATGACGTACCGTGTAGCAGTGAGAGGGATTGCCATTGGGAAGCTCCGGTCGACGCGGCCAGCGCAAGCTGTTGAGCGTCGGTCGAGGCGCTGAATCCAGTACGAGCCGCCGGTCGATCTCGCTCTGATCGAGATCGTTGGGCAGTACGCGCGAAGCGGGCGATTCAGCCGGTGCGTTGCTGAGGATTATCCCCGTGATCGGATTCGGCCGGAAGGTAGCGAGAGATTTCGCGCCCTCACGCCACGCGACCAGGTAGAGATCCTTAAAGTCCTCGAATGGGTAGTCGTTCGGAATGTTGACTGTTTTGGACACACCGGCGTCGACGAACTCTTGAACCGCGGCCACCATCCGCGCGTGATCCAGAGCGGACATGTCTGTTGCCGAGACGAACGCCGGCGGTAGATCAGTCACATCCGGGTTCAGCGATCGAAAGACGCGATAGGCGTGATCGAACACTTGCTCATGCTCCCAACCGCCTTCGAGTGTTCTTCGCCGACGCTTCGTGATCGCCCCGTAGGGCGGTTCGATGCCATTGCTTGCACAATCGGCGAATGCGATCGCGATGGTTCCGGTCGGTGCAATCGCGAGTACGTGGCTGTTTCGAATACCGTGCTCGGCAATGCGTGCACGGATGTCTTCTGGCAAACGCCTGACGAAGCCAGACTCGAGGAACGAGTCTGCGTCGAACTTCGGAAACGGACGTCGCTCGATCGCAAGATTGACGGAGGCGCGATACGCGCAATCGCGAAGCGTCTGCGCCAAGGCGCGTGCCTGAGCGCGGCCCCGCTCGTCGTCGTATCGTAGGCCGAGCATGATGAGCGCATCGCCGAGACCGAGTACGCCGAGACCGATTCGTCGCTTCGCCATGGCTTCGCGATGTTGCTCGGGCAACGGCCAGCTCGTGGCGTCAAGCACATTGTCGAGCATCCGCACAGCAACGGGGATGAGCTGCACGAATTCCTGTATGTCGAAGCGCGCATGGCTCGTGAACGGGTCGCGCACCAACGCCGCTAGATTGATGCTGGCGAGGCAGCAGCAACCATAAGGCGGCAGCGGTTCTTCCGCGCACGGGTTCGTGGCTTCGATGTGTTCGCAGTAATGCAGGTTGTTATCGGCATTCACGCGATCGATGAACACGACACCCGGCTCGCCGTGGTCATAGGTTGAGCGCATTGCGCGCTCCCACAGATCACGCGCCTGTACTCGACGATACACGTACATCCCATCGGGCCGCTGCTCGAGGGGCCTTTCACAGGTGAGTCGCGCACTCGGTGCGACGCAATGGACCAGTTCGAAGGTGCCATCGGCCTCCAGCGTGTGCATGAACTGGTCGGTCACCGCGATGCTGAGATTGAAGTTGGTCAGCGTTCGCGTTTCGTATTTCGCGGCGATGAACGCCTCGATGTCGGGATGATCAATTCGCAGAATCCCCATCTGGGCGCCGCGCCGTGCGCCCGCGGATTGGACCGTGGCACATGCGCTGTCGAAGATTTGCATGTACGAAATCGGTCCGCTCGCCTCGGTGTTGGTGCTGCTGACATGAGCGCCTTTGGGACGGATGCGTGAGAAGTTGTAACCCACGCCGCCGCCGCGACGCATGGTGTCTGCCGCATCCCGAAGGGCGGCGAAGATACCCGGTGTCCCGTCGGCGTCGGGTTTGACGAAGGAGTCGCCGACGGGTTGGACGAAGCAGTTGATCAGGGTGGTGGCGAGCGATGTTCCGGCCGATGCGTTGATGCGTCCGGCCATTACGATGCCGCGGACCTGGGCCTCGAAGAAGCGGTCCTCCCATTGTTCGGGAGCGCTCTCCACACTGGCCAAGGCACGCGCGACGCGTCGTCGCACTTCCTCGACCGTTGATTCTTCCCCCTGACAGTATTTCTCGCGCAGCACATCGCGCGAGATCTCTTGGGGAGCCAAGTTCATGAAAAGTCCTCCGATCAGAAAACGTGGTGAAGAACCGAGACGTTCGCGTGCCCGATCGGCACGAAGAGCTGTCCGATTCGGGCGGCGGTACGAGGACCGCACGGGCCGGTTGGTTGACGTGGCCGGCGACCACCGGTGCGTACGCCATGAAGGCGAGAGGCGAGGAGGAAAGAAACGTCTGGGAAGTGCGCGCCACGCAGCGCGGGGGGGGAACCGGA
>CADEEJ010000390.1 GCA_902826315.1 uncultured Steroidobacter sp. | reverse complement strand
TCGCCGAACAGCGTCGGGCAGGTGCTGACGCGGAAGTCGATCGCGCGGTTCTTGGAGATGCGCATCTTGATGCGCCCGTCCTGGGGCACGCGGCGCTCGGCGATGTCGAGCCGCGACATGACCTTCAGGCGCGCGGCGAGCTTGACCGCCAGCTGCACCGGCGGATTGGCAATTTCCTTGAGATAGCCGTCGAGGCGCAGCCGGATGCGGTACGACTTTTCGTACGGCTCGAAGTGGATGTCCGAGGCGCCTTTCTTGATCGCGTCCAGCAGCACCTTGTTGACGAAGCGCACGATCGGCGCGTCTTCGACGTCGTCGCGACCGACCGTTTCCTTATCGAGGTCTTCCTCGCCGCCGGTGACGTCGAGGTTTTCCAGATCGATGTCGTCGTCCGCCAGCGCCGGCATCTGCGTGTCGACCTGCTCGATCGCCTTGGCGCCGATGCGCTGCAGCTTGTCCTCTTCGACGACGACAGCCTCGATCGACAGGCCTGTCTGGAATTTGATCTCGTCAAGCGCGTGCAGGTTGGTCGGATCCGAGACGGCGACGAACAGGCGCTTGCCGCGCTTGACCAGCGGCAGCACGCGATGTTTGGCGAGCAGCTTGTCCGAGACCAGCTTGACGGTATCGATGTCCGGCTGGATCGAGTCGAGGTCCAGCAGCGGCACGCCGAATTCCTGCGAGGCGGCGATGGCGATCTCACGCGCATTCGCCAGGTTGTTCGCCACCAGGTGGGAAACGAGGTTGGTATTGGCTTCCTTGGCAGCAGCCATCGCCGTCTGCATGGACTTCTCGTCCAGCAGGCCGTCCTGAATGAGGCGCAGCGGCAGGCCCTGCAGGGCGTGGCGCTGCGCGTTGACGGCTGGGATGACGTTGTCGGCCATTGATTTCCGCGAAGTTTCTTCGGGGCGGTACGGCCTACTAATTACCGCACTCGCTCCCAGCAAGCAATTGTCAAATTACTGGGAATTTTGCAGCACAAAGCCTGAAGGCTGCGGGGACTGCGTCACAGTCCAGGCCGCGCAAAAGAAGAAGCCCCTCCGGGGAGGGGCTTCGTCGATCAAGCTTGATCCGTAATGCGGATTACGGACGGCAGGCTTTCGGCAGGTACTTGTTCAACGTGGCGTCCGTCGCAAGAGTACCGCCACCGGCCACGGCCGCCTGCGCGGTGCCCGTGCCCAGCAGCTGCGTGCCAGCGGCCGCCGGAGCCGGAGCGGCGCCGCACTGCCACACCACCGACTTGTCGGTGGTCTCGTAAGGCACGAGCTCGAGCGTCTGAGTCGCGATCACAGCGTTCGCCTGCACGGGCGTGCCGCCGTAGGTGATCGTGATCACGCCGTTCGTGACTTCAACCGACGTCACGTACTTGCCGTTGGTGTCAACAGCGTTCGCCGACATACCGGCTTCCGTGCGGTTCAGCGGGGCAATGCCCGAATTCGAGTACGACTCTGCCACGGCAGCCTTGGCAGCGCCCGCGAGGTTCAGACCTTCCGTGACCTGCGAACGGATCGTGTAGTCCTGGTAGGCCGGGATGGCGATGGCCGCCAAGATGCCGATGATCGCGACGACGATCATCAACTCGATCAGGGTGAAACCCTTTTGCACTGTCTTCGTCATTTCAAACTCTCCTGGATGAGGACTTGGAAACTCGCGGCGCAAGCGCCTGCAGCGGGGAACAGAGCAAGCCGTGTGCCAGCCTCCGCGGGATGGGCGTAAGTTACTGACAGTGGTGGGAGTTCACTGCGACGCAGTCGACATTGTTAAGTCGATGAGTAGCGACAAAAATGCCGTGCTTTGTCAGTTCCTGACGTACTTCGTCAGTTTGCGGCGCAGCTCGCCGACAACCGCGCTGCCGTTACTCGATCCCGAGCTTCTTGATTCGATAGCGCAGCGAACGGAACGTCATGCCGAGCAGCTGCGCGGCTTTGGTCTTGTTGTAACGCGTCTGTTCCAGCGCGCGTACGATCGCGTCGCGCTCGATATCTTCCAGCGCGTCGCCGAGCTTCTCGCCCGGCGCGACGCTGTTCGGAATCGATACATCCGTATTCGCAACCTTCGGGCGCAGCTGCAGGTCGCCGGTGTCGATGACAGCATTCGCGCACAGCGTCGCCGCGCGTTCCAGCACGTTCTCCAGCTCGCGCACGTTGCCCGGGAAGTGATACTCGCGCAGCGCAGTGAGCGCCGCATCGGTCACCTTCAGCGAGCGGTTGCCGATCTGGCGGCTGAGCCGGCCGGCGATCGACTCGACCAGCTCGTCGATGTCTTCGAGACGCTCGCGCAGCGGCGGCACGCGGATCTCGATGACGTTCACGCGATAGAACAGGTCCTCGCGGAACTTGCCGTCGGCGACCAGCGCCGCGAGATTCTTGTGGGTCGCGGACAGGATGCGCACGTCGATCGGGATTTCCTTGGACTCGCCGACCGGGCGCACGCTCTTTTCCTGGATCACGCGCAGCAGCTTCACCTGCATGTGCAGCGGCAGGTCGGCAATCTCGTCCAGAAACAACGTGCCGCCCTCGGCGCTCTGGATCAGGCCCTGCTTGTCGGCGATCGCGCCGGTGAAGCTGCCCTTCTTGTGGCCGAACAGCTCGCTCTCCATCAGCTCGGTCGGGATCGCGCCGCAGTTCACCGGCACGAACGGGCCGTCGCGGCGCGCGCCGGCGTCGTGGATCAGGTGCGCGACCAGCTCCTTGCCGGTGCCGGACTCGCCATAGATATGTACCGGCGCCTGGCTGCGCGCGACCCGCTCGATCATCTCGCGCAGCTGCTCCATGGCCCGGGAGCGCCCAAGCAGCTTGATCTGCGGCAGCTGCAGCGTGCTCTCGCTGGACCCGCCGAGCTTGAGCGTGGCCGAGATCAGCTTGCGCAGCGCGGCCACGTCCAGCGGCTTGGAAATGAAATCGAATGCGCCGAGCTTGAGCGCGCGGACGGCGGTCTCGACGTTGCCGTGCGCGGTGATCACCGCAACCGGCGTCTGCGGCTTGTGAGTCTGGATCCATTCGACGATGTCGAGGCCGTCACCGTCCGGCAGCCGCATGTCGGTGAGGCACAGATCGAAGGCGCCGGCGCGCAGCTCGCGCGTGGCCGCGCCGATCGTGTCGGCAGTGGTCACGTCGAGATTCATGCGCTCCAGCGTGATGCCGAGCAGCTCGCGGATGTCCGGCTCGTCATCGACCACGAGCGCCCGAGGTTTCGTCACGAGATTTCCCAGCGTTGAGGATCGGCGAACACGACGCGAAAAATACTACCACCGCCGGTGCGTGGCTCGTAGATCAACGCCGCGCGATTGCATTGTGCGAGCTCGCGGGCGATGAACAGGCCGAGACCCGTGCCGCCCTTTGAGCCGGTGAAGAACGGCTCGAAGATGCGCTCGGCGTCCGCCAGCGCGATGCCCGGCCCGCGGTCCATGATTTCGAGGAACGGCCGCTCCGAGGTGCTGATGCGTCCGGTGTGCAGCTCGACCGGCGCATCGTCGTCGTCGCGCCGGCCGTACTTCAGTGCGTTCTCGCACAGGTTCCACAACAGCTGATACAGGTGCGAGGGATCGACGCGCACGTCCAGGTCGTCGCTCATTGCCAGCATGCGGATCGCACGCTCGTCGACTTCGGAGGTCTGGCGGAACTCGGCCAGGAATTCGTTGAGCCACACGTTGAGCTCGATGCGCTCCGGCCGCGTCGTGTCCCGCCGCGACAGCTGCAGCACGTTGTTGATGATCGTGCTCACCCGTTCGCCGTTGCTGGTGATGATGTCCGTCAGGCGCCGCTCCTGTGACGACAGCTCGGGTGCTTCGGCCAACAGCTGCGCGGCGTGGCTCATGGCGCCGACCGGGTTGCGGATCTCGTGCGCGATGCTGGCGCTGAGCCGGCCGAGCGCGGCGAGCTTCGACTGTTGTACGCGTTCGACGATCAGCGTCGTGTCCTCCAGGAAGACCAGCGTAGGCCCCTTGGCGCTGCTGTCCAGCGACACGAAATGCGGCTGCACCAGGCTGCCGCCATCGGAGGCGAGCATGGTCAGCGTCGTGAGCTGCCAATCGTCGGAGCGCCGGCGCCAGTGCTCCAGCAGAAACAGCAGGCGCGGCGAGACCTCGCCGAGCGGCGTGCCCTGCGGCACGCTCGCGCCATTCAGCAGCAATGCGGCGGACTCGTTGATCAGGCGGATCGTGTCGTTCGCATCCACGACCAGGATGCTTTCGCGCAGGTGCTGCACGATGAATTGGTTCAGCTCGGCCAGGTTGGCGACGTCGACCTCGCGCTGGCGCACGCGCTCCTCGCTCTCGCGCAGGTTGCGCGC
>CADEEJ010000389.1 GCA_902826315.1 uncultured Steroidobacter sp. | reverse complement strand
AATGTTCAGCGCCGGACGACTGATCGGCATTGGACCTGCAGCGTAGTCGACCTTGAGCAGCAGGCACTCACGGGAGCGTTCGTTGTACGTGGGACAGGCTAGTGCTGCGGCGAGAGTCACCTCACCGCTCTCACTCGCGGCAGGACTGTTCATCGCAGAGCCCTTGGGCCGCTCGACGTACGTGTCCTCGGCCGCGTTGGCGCCGGACCCGCGTTTCTCATCGGTGACGCAACCGACCAGTAGCAGCGAGCCGATCGCGAGTGTGAGTCGAAGGACGTCGAGCAAGGCCACTGGGTCAGTCCTCTGTCTGCGCAGTCTCCTGTTGCACGAGATCAGCATCAACGGCGGCGGAATCTCGACGTTGCTCAGGCGTGCTATCGGCCAGAACGTCGGGAGGAGCTGGGCTCGCCACCAGTGGAATGTGCATGGGCGCGGATGCTGGTGGCCCGTGTTCAAACGGATCGCCTTGCGGACTCAAGACGTCTTCCCGCCCTAAGAAGGGCTGGTCACTCGGATGGACGGCGTGCGCGCCCAGGCCGTAGATGGGGCCCAGGCCGTATGCGTATTCGCTCCATTCATAGCCATACCAGCCGTAGCCGTAGAAGGATGCTCCAAAGGGACGGCAACGGGCCAACGAGTAGTAGCGCGAATGAGGATCGCAATCGTAGCCGTAGCCCTGAAAGGCCGAACGCGCTCTGAAGCCGACGACTAGCGACCCGTGATGATGGCCGTGGTGTAAGTCATTGTGGCCGTGGTGCAAGTCGTTCGGATGATGGAGCGAATGAGTCGCGTGTAGTGGGCGGTGATCGCTCCCGACAGTGTGGCGGCCGCGGCCTACATCACTGCTGAATCGATGCCCTGCGCGACCGCCGCTGTGCCCGGCATGACCACCGCCATGACTTGCACTGTGGCCACTGTGACCTCCTCCATGGCCACCGCCGTGACCTCCACCCGCGCCAGCGATGACCACTGAACTGGCCAGAAGGAGTGAGGCAGCAAGCACCGCCGCTAATGTGTGCGCTGCCGCATGACCTACGCCCTTTAGCATCGGTCTCACCTCCGCGCTTCACAACTTGGACACTGATGATACAACCAAGTGCGGGCAGCAGCGCGGTCCGGGCGCGGTGTTGTCCATCGCGGATCGTGTGCCTGCGTCGCCCGAGGGGATACGGGTAAACGCGAGGAATCCGTGATTCCTCGATGAGCTACAGTCCTATCTGGAATCCATCATATTTCTTCGGAATATGCCGCGCCTGCTCGCCATCCTGATTGCGTTAAGCCTGTCTTGGATAACGACCGGCCATGCGTGCGGTATGGGGCGTCCAACGCAAGCCGTGTGCTGCTGCGTTGCTGAAGTGGCGCATTGCTGTCCGGAGCTGTCTCGCTGCATGACGGAGGGGACGTCCGGTGCATCGGGTGATCATTGTTGCTCCGCCAGCATCACCTCCGGCGCCTCCGCGCAGGGTCCGGCCGAGACGCTAACAACGCAGAGTCTGACGCGGATCAACGCGTCAATGGAGCTGCCCGCTGCGACCCGGTGCAGCTGTCCAACTCATCCAGACTTCCTTGCGCGCGATTACGGCGCATCACCCATCTATCTCCTCACTGGTCGGCTGCGCAGATAAGACCTCGATCGGCTCGACGTCGCTGCAGCAGGCAGTGCACGTCTTTTGCCGCTGATCGGGGCCCGACTCGACGTCGGATGTGCAGTTTCGTTCAAGTGAGGCAAACCATGTTACTCCGTCACGCTTCTCGCATCGCGAACGCTGGGGCAGTGTTCGTGTCTATAGTTCTGGGTCTTTCCTTCATCACGGCCAGCGCGGACTCGACATCAACACGCGCAGTTGGACCGCATCAGTCCGTCCGACTTGCGCGCTCCGCTGAATCTGTGAAGCAGCCGACGGTCGATTCCAATCCCGCTGAACGTACGAGCAGCGCTGCCCGCAAAGCAAAACACGCGGCCCGCTCATGTGTGGCCGTCGATCGGCCGAAGCACACCATCCGCAACTGCGGCTGCTCTCCCGGTGCGCTCTCCGGCGTGGCGTCCATCGACGCAGCCGAAGTGATCCGATTGCTGATTGGACCGGATACGTGTCGAACTCCGACAGCGCCTCGCAAATGAGTGCTGGGCGCAGCGACCTCGCACGGTTCCATCAGGCGTCGATTTTTGAGCCGGACGGTGCTGAGTTGCCGATCGCCACCCGAATTTCAAAGGTGAATCAAAATGCGGATTGCAACAATTGTCATGGCGGGTACGTTGCTCGTCGCGCCGGTCATCGGGGCCGGCGACGGGCGCTCGGCCTGCGAGTTGCTGCCGCTGCCCCTCGTGAGTTCGGTCGCCGGCAATACCTTGCACATCGATCCGAGCAGCTCACCGGTGCGGAAGCGGCGCGGGGATTCCTGCACGTACGCAGATGACGGCACGAAGATCACCTTCTCGGTGCTCCCGTTTCAGTCCGAGGCTGAGGCGCGTAGCGAATTCGCTGGAGAGGTCGCACGCACTTTTAGCGATGGGCAACCAAGCAGTCTGCTGCGTGGCGTTGGTGTCGAAGCGCGTTTCCAGTCATCCGAACACCGTGGCGGGGGCACCATCCTCGCGCGGCACAGCTCGATCATATTCGTGATCACCGGTAATGCCGATCAAGAGGTACTCGTCGCGTTGGCACGCGCTGTTGTGGCCCGACTTGAAGGCTCGCCTTCCGAATGACTTGTGCAATATCGCGAGGCGAATCCGGCACGCCTCAGCAACCAGATACTTTTGGCGCTTGATAACGTTGCTCGCATCCGATCGGTAGTGGCCGCGATGAGCGCACCAACCGCGATGCTGACGGTTTCTACATGCCGGTCTAAAGTACGCGGAGACAAGTGCACGAGACGACAAAGTGCGGGGAGAACGAGCAGCGTTAGAAGTGTGGAGGGCACGATGCCGCCAATGACGACTGTAGCGAGCGGCCGCTGAACTTCCCCCGCCTGCCGGATCTGGACCATCGTCACGGGCATGGACGCTATTCGCAACGGCGATCGGGTTCGTCTCCAACGAGTGGGGCGCGGTGGGCGCCTGGGTCGCCGAGCCCTTTCAGCGAAGCGGCATCGGCACTGCGCTCGTGCGACGGCATTTGCACGGCAGGCCGCAGGCGCGACTGGGTCAGATGACCGTCGCGGCGAGGCCTTGGCGCGCGCGGTCCATCGCAGCTTCCTGCGAGATGCTGCGGCCGCCTCCAGGGCGTCTTTCGCGAACCAAGAAGGCAGAAGCGAGTTCTCGCGCGCCGCGTGAGCAGCATTAGGTCCCGGTGCGCTGAGCACCGGGACTCTCGCTGGGAAGCATCTACCTGGCCCGGCGTGGCTCAGCGAAGGTGGCGAACGGCTGACCGGAACCCAGATTCCGTGAAGGCTGTCTCGGGAATAGGACATTCTAAAAATTACAATTGGCTGATCCTCGTCGGATGGAATCGGCCCATGCAAACACTTAAGAAGCTGATGAACGCGCGTGGGCTCTACGCGCGCTGCCCCAATCCGGCGTGTACGGAATCTTTTCCTGTGCCTCAAGCACATCTCTTCGATGCGACCAAACCGCTGCCGGACTTTGCCCGCGAACACCTTGCCGCACAGCGAACGCAGATTGCCGAAGAGCGCCAGCGTCTTCGCGCTGAGCGCGCCGCAGTCAAGCGCCGCTCTTTCACGAGCGCAGCGTCGAGCGGAGTCGGGCAGACACTCGAGATGATGGCGGCGTCACTACCCGGCTTGCCCGTAGCCCCGCAGGACTGCCGCGTTGTGCTGAAGCCGCTCGACTACGTTGCCTTCTCAGGGGCCTCAACCGGTCGCGTGCATTCAATTCGTTTGATTGAAGTGAAGTCCGGGCAGGGCGGGCTCTCATCGGTTCAACGCGCAATCAAGGCGGCAGTTGAGAGTGGCAACGTCAGGTTGCGCGTGGCGAACCATCGACTCCCTGCGGACTAGGTGCACGATGGACACCGTCGGCTTGTTTCAAGATTTCCAGCGCCTCTATGGGTTCTGTCCCTGTTGCGGTGAGCTCTTCCGCTTGAGCGATGCGCAGCTGTTCTATAAGAAGTCCCCGCCGCGAACGCCATGGGATGATCTTGACGAGGAGCGTGCGCGACTGGAACGCAGTGCCGAACGACTCGAACGCGATGTAGATCGGCTACGACAGGAGGCGAGTGAAGCAGGGCGAAGGGAGCGAGAGCGACGATTGAGTGGTTTGACGTCTGCCTTTCGTCGAGAACGCATCGCATTGGCCGACATGAAACTACTCTTCCATCCCGTCGACTATATCGTCTTCCGCGTGCTCG
>CADEEJ010000388.1 GCA_902826315.1 uncultured Steroidobacter sp. | reverse complement strand
TCCTTGTCCCGCGACGGGCAGTTCACCCGCTTGCAGCGGCCGTACAGGATCATCGAGTGATCCTTGATCTCGAACTGGTGCTTGGCCGCGACAGTGCGCTGGCGATCTTCGATACCGGCGTCCATGAACTCTTCGACCTTGCCGCAGTCAAGACAAACGATGTGGTCGTGGTGCTCGCCCTGGTTGAGCTCGAACACTGCGGTCGTACCCTCGAAGTGGTGCCGTGTGACCAGCCCGGCCGCCTCGAACTGCGTCAGAACCCGGTAAACGGTCGCCAGCCCGATGTCCTCGTGAGATTCGAGCAGATGCTTATATATGTCCTCGGCGCTCATGTGGCGCGGCGTCGCGGTGCCGAGGATCTCCAGGATCTTCAGCCGCGGCAGCGTGATCTTGAGGCCGGCCTTGCGCAGGTCGCTGGTTTCCACGTGCTTCACTCCTGGTGGCCGGGTATCATCGCGGGCCATTATCACGCAGCGTGCCGTTGCACTCCACCTTCTCTGCTCCGCCCATGACTTCAATATTCACGGTGTTTCGCCTTCGCCGGCTCGCTCTCGCGGCTCTCGTGCTCGCGGCCATGACTGCGTGCGTGCATCGGATCGACATCCAGCAGGGAAATTTCCTCGACAAGGAAGACATCGACCGCATCAGCGTCGGTATGACGCGTGTGCAGGTGCGCGCCTTGCTCGGCACGCCGATGGTCGCCGATCCGTTCCAGGGCTCACGTTGGGACTACGTCTACTACTTCAAGCAGGGCCGGCTGAAGAAGCCCGTGCAGCGGCACTTCATCGTGTACTTCGACGGCGCCGACAAGGTCGAGAAGATCGACCGGGCCGAGCAGGCCGATAACAAGGCCGCCAAGTCGTAGCCTCACTTCCGCGGCATCGAACGCCCGCGCGCTGCGGCGCGCCGCCGGCTCTCCTTGGGATCGACCTGGAGCGGCCGCAGAATTTCGACGCGATCGTCGGCGCACAGCGCCTGAGAGTCCGCGACCGGCCGGCCATAGATCGCGCACGCCAGCGGGCGATCGCCGATTTCAGGGAACTGCTGCAACAGCCCAGAGCGCGCGACGGCGTCCGCGACAGTGGCGGATTCGGGCAGCTGCAGCTCCTGCACGGCTTGCCGGTCGGGGAGCGCATACACGACCCAGACGCGCATCGTCATTTGGCGCCGTAGACTGCACGCGCCCGCTTGACGAAGGCATCCACGAGCTCGTTGCAGCTCTTCTCGAACGTGCGCGACAGCAGCAGGGTCAGCATCGGGTTGGCGAACTCGAAGCGGATCGACAGGTCGACGCGCGTGCCGCGGTCCGTGCCGATCGGCTCGAACGTCCAGCGGCCTTCGAGTGTCTTGAACGGCCCGGCGACGAGCGCGAGAGTGATTTCCCGGGGCGGCGTCAGCACGTTGCGCGTGGTCACGAGCTCGCGCATGCCGGCCCGCTGCATCTCCAGCCTGCCGACGACTTCGTTCGGCTTGCGCTCGAGCAGCTGTGCCGCTGCGACCCAGGGAAGGAACTGCGGATAGCGCTCGATGTCTTCGACCAGCGCGAACATCTGCTCGGCCGTGTACGGCACGAGCGCGCTTCGCTTCACTTCCTTCATGCGGCTGCGGTTGCAGGCATGGCGGGAGTTTACCCGCGTACCCGTTACAATCCACGACCTCCTATGAGCAAGAAGCCCGCCAACGACAACCCGACGATCGCCGAGAATCGCAAGGCGCGTCACGACTACTTCATCGAGGAAACCTACGAAGCAGGCCTGTCGCTGCAGGGGTGGGAAGTGAAGAGCCTGCGCGCGGGCCGCGTGCAGTTGAAGGAGGCGTACGTCTTCGTGAAGGACGCGGAGGCCTACCTGTTCGGTGCTCACGTCTCCGCGCTGCCGACGGCCTCGACGCACTTCATCCCCGATCCGATCCGCACGCGCAAGCTCCTGCTGAACCGCTCCGAGCTGAACCGGCTGGTCGGTGCCGTCGAGCGCAAGGGCTACACGCTCGTGCCGCTGGAGATGTACTGGAAGAACGGCCGCGCCAAGCTGCGCATCGGGCTGGCGAAGGGCAAGAAGGAGCACGACAAGCGCGCCACGGAAAAGGATCGCGACTGGCAGCGGGAGAAGTCCCGCTTGATGAAACACAGCACGAGATGAAGAAGGCTGCGACTGAGGGCTGTAGACTGTAGCCGGCAAATAAGAACCGGGCCGTCTCGATAACGGCCGTCCTGGGGGGATCGCGCGATGACGAGAACTCTTGTCCCGACGCTGCTGTTGGCGCTCGCCTGCTGCGCATGTCAGAAGAATGAGCCCGCAGCCACGGCGCCCGTTCAACCTGCCCAGGTCGATGCAACGCGCATCGTCCAGGCCGATCAGGATCCCGCCAACTGGCTCACGCACGGGCGCACGTACTCCGAGCAGCGCTTCTCGCCGCTCGCGAAGATCGACGCGGCCAACGTCAAGCAACTCGGCCTCGCGTGGTTCGTCGACCTCGACACGCATCGGGGCCAGGAAGCCACGCCGCTGATCATCGATGGCGTGCTGTATTCCACGAGCGCGTGGAGCAAGGTGCAGGCGATCGACGCCGCGAGTGGCAAGCTGCTATGGCAATACGATCCGAAAGTGCCGGGCGAAACCGGCGTGAAGGCGTGCTGCGATACCGTCAATCGCGGCGTCGCTGCGTACCAAGGCAAGTTGTTTCTCGGCACGCTCGATGGCCGGCTGGTCGCGCTCGATGCGGCGACGGGCAATGAAGTGTGGTCGGTGGTGACCGTCGATCAGACCAAGGCATACACCATCACCGGCGCGCCGCGCGTCATCAAAGGCAAGGTCATCATCGGCAACGGCGGCGCCGAGTTCGGCGTGCGCGGCTACATCTCGGCGTACGACGCGCAGTCCGGCAAGATGCTGTGGCGCTTCTACACAGTGCCCGGCGATCCCTCGCAACCATTCGAAGCGCCGATTCTCGAGCAGGCAGCGAAGACCTGGCACGGCGAGTGGTGGAAGCTTGGCGGCGGCGGCACGGTCTGGGATGCGATGGCGTACGACCCGGATCTCGACCTGCTGTACATCGGCACCGGCAACGGCTCGCCGTGGAATCAGCAGTACCGCAGCCCCGGCGGCGGCGACAACCTGTTCCTGAGCTCGATCGTCGCGCTCAAGCCGGACACCGGCGAGTACGTGTGGCACTACCAGTCGACGCCGGGCGAGACGTGGGACTTCACCGCGACTCAGCACATCGTTCTCGCGGACCTGACGATCGACGGCCAGCCGCGCCAAGTGCTGATGCAGGCGCCGAAGAACGGCTTCTTCTATGTCATCGATCGCACCGATGGAAAGCTGATCTCAGCGCAGCCGTTCGTGCCGGTGAACTGGGCGAAGGAGATCGACCTGAAGACCGGCCGGCCGGTCGAGGATCCGGCCGCGCGCTTCATGAATCCGAAGCAGCCCGCGCTCGTCTCCCCCGGGCCGTACGGCGCGCACAACTGGCATCCGATGTCGTTCAGCCCGCAGACCGGCCTCGTGTACCTGCCCGCGCAGGAACTCGCCATGGCCTACCTGCACGATCCGAAATTCAAAGGACGTCCGATCGGCTTCAACATCGGCATCGACGCGACGGCGGTGATGATGCCGGACGATCCGCAGATCCGCGCTGCTGCGCTCGCAACCGTGCGCGGCTCGCTCAAGGCGTGGGATCCGGTGACGCAGAAAGAAAGGTGGTCGGTCGAACATCCGGGCGCCTGGAACGGCGGCGTGCTCTCGACCGCCGGCAATCTCGTGTTTCAAGGCAACGTCGGCGGCGACTTCGTCGCGTACAACGCCGCGGACGGCACGAAGCTCTGGTCGTTCCCTGCACAGACGGGCGTCGTCGCCGCTCCGGCGACGTACGCGATCGGCGATGAGCAATACATCGTCGTGCTCGCGGGATGGGGTGGCACGTATGCGATCTCCGGCGGCGACGCGTCGCGCAAAGGCGGACCTGCAATGAATCGCAGCCGTGTGCTCGCGTTCAAGCTCGGCGGCACGGCGAAGTTGCCTGAGCCTCAGGCCGAGCCGGCGCTCGCGAAGCCGCCGGCACTGGTCGGCGATGCGCAGCTCGTCCATCAGGGACAAGTTGCGTTCCACACGAACTGCTCGACGTGTCACGGCGATTCGGCGGTCGGCGGCGGCGTGTTGCCGGATCTGCGCTGGTCGCCGCTCAACCGCACTGAGCAGACGTGGCGTGAAGTGGTGATCGACGGATCGAGAAAAGATCGCGGCATGGTCAGCTTCGCGCCGGTGCTGAGCGCAGCGGAAGCGGAATCGATCCGCGCTTACGTGATCAAGCG
>CADEEJ010000387.1 GCA_902826315.1 uncultured Steroidobacter sp. | reverse complement strand
GATCGCCGCCGAATCCGAGCAGCCCGAATTGATTGGCGCGCGTGTAGCGCACCGTCGCGTTGACGAGCACGCCTTGCGCCAGCCAGATCTTCGTCGCAGTCGCGTAGTAGTCGATGCCGTCTGCGTCGCTCGCGCCGAGCTGCTCGACGCTGACGAGGTTCGGTGCGCCGATGCGCGCGCCATCGCGAATACCGCGGTTGCGTTTTGCCTGCACGCCGATGGCAACTTGCGGCATCCACGAGTCCTGCGCATACACGGCGTCGCCGACGATGCGCAGCTTTGCGCCGATCACATCCTGCGACATCGAAATGCCGTCGAGCGCGCCATCCGTCGCATCGAGCATCTGCCGGCCGAACGACAGCTCGACGCGATCGCGGATACCGATCCCGACACCGGCAGACGTGAATTCGAAGTCACCCAACGCGATGCCGGTGACGTACGTGTTTGCGCCCCAGCTGTCGCTCGAGCCGTAGCCGGTGATCAGTGCCCACGGCACGAGCCCCCCACCGCCGGCGCCTTCGACGCTGCTGAAGCCGGCCGTCAAAGGGAGCTTGCCTTGATCGCCGAAGAAGCCTTCGGCGGGAGCCGGTGCAGCGCAGGCGAGCAGCGCCATACCCAGCAACATCGATGAGAGTCGTCCGGAACGTCTCATGAAGCGCTCCCGCTCAGTTCGAGCGACTGGCCGGTTGCAGATTGGAATACGTGCGTGTCGGCGTCGCTGCGACTAGTGGCTGCGATTCGCGCATGCGCTCTTCCTGTCGCAGCAGTCTCTGCGCTGCCACGACTTGCTCGCCGATGCCGGGCAATCCCGGCGTCAGCGCTTGCGCCTGCTGCATCGACGCGATCCCTTCGCGGACCTTGCCGAGCGTCACGAGAGAGGAGCCGTGCGCCGCCAAAGCGAGCGCATCGCTGCGGCCAGTGCTGTCGACCAGCGCGACGATCGCGAGGGCAACCGATTTGTCGCCGCGTCTCAGCGAGTTCGCGACGATGTAAGTGTCGAGCGCCTTCGCGGGCTGATTGGCTGCCTGCTGCAGCACGCCGATGCGGCGCAGAAGGTCGAATTCGTTCGCCGCGCCTTTCGCAAGGATCGACTGACAAGCCCCGAGTGCAGCTTCGCCGTCCTCGCTCATGCAGCCCTGTTCGACCGTGCGCCGCAACGCCTGTGCGGCATTGATCTTCGCAAGCACGTCTGCGTTCGACTTGTCGAGAGCCATTGCGCGGCGATAGGCATCGAGAGCGTCGAGCGGCCGCTGCGCCTTGAGCAAAGCATCGCCGCGCGCCACGACGACAGCGAGGTTGTCTGGCTTGATCGCCAGTGCCTGGTCGCACGCCTCGACTTCGCCGAAACGCGTGCAGCGCAAGACGTTGCGCGATAGCTTCGCTTCCAGCTCCGCCTGGTCGAGCCCTTCGAAGAACTGGCGTTCGCTGATGAAGCTGCGTGCGGTGCGCAGGCGCTTCTGCAGCTCGTCGCTGCGCGCATGGATCGCCGTGCCGTCTTCCAGCACGTGGACCGCCTCCTCGTAGCAGTTCGCGTCGATGAGCAGATCCGCAAGCTCGAGCCTGACCTTCAGCGCATCGGGCGTCTGCTGCAACGACCCGCGAGCGCTGACGATCGCACTCTTCTGCGCGGACGACTCGCAGGCACCCTCCTTCCCGTCCTCGTGCGCGCTGACAGCGCTGACGCCAGCCATGCAGCACAGTGCAGTCGCGAACGCTCGTACCATCATTGCGGCCGCGCTTTTCACTTGTAGCCCTCGATGTTGCCGCCGCGCTGGAACTTGTCGAACACCCACTTGCCGTTCGGCAGCTTCACGAGGTTGAACAGGTACGTCTGGTCCACGGTGCGATACGGCGGATCTTCCCGCGCGATCATTTCATTCAGACGGCCGCGCAGCTGCTTCATGCCGTACTCGGCGGGCCTGCTGCCGACGAGGCCGTCGCCATCCGCGTCTTCACCATCGATGTTCTGCTGCGCCAGGCGCGCAATCTCGCCGGCAAGCGTCTGCGCTTCCTGCACGTTCGTCGTCGATGCGACATCTTTACCCAGAAGTCCGATCAGCTCGCAGCGCTCGACCACGCGCACGATGTCGCGCGCGAGCTGCGGCGCGGACACGCGGATGTTGGCGCTCGCATCGTCGGAAGTCGCCGCGAACGTGATGTGATTCGATGCCTGCACGAGCGAGTGCCGCAGGCCGAACGAGTCGTCGGAGACCGTTGCTGCTACGGCGGCGGCAACGTCGGTCTTGATCTGCGGCAAGGCGGTGACTGTGGCTGCCTTCTGCGCCAGGTCGCGAACGGTCGCCGCTCGTTCTTCTGCCAGGAGCAGATAGCCCGCCTGACCCGGCGTCACGTGCACGCCGGTCAACGCGTGGCCGACGTGAACGTGCGCGATCGTCGGCGGCCGCGTCACGCAGCCGGATGCGATGAGCAGCGTTAGGAGCGCGAGCGCGCGCAGGGTCAACCTGGAAATGCTCATTGTGCCGTTCTCCTCACGACGCGAAAGCCGACGCTGGTGCTGCGGTAGTCCGTGGCAAAGCGATTGCGATACGAGACACGCACGAAGTCCGGGGCCGTGAACCATGACCCGCCGCGCGTCTCGCGTTGCGAGCAGTCGCCGTCGACTCGCGCAGAGCCGTCGTCGGGCGTGCCGCTGTAGTCGTCGTGCCAGCAATCGGCGACCCACTCGAATACGTTGCCGAGCGTGTCGTGCAGACCGAATGCATTGGCGGCGAACGATCCCACCGGCGCCGACTGCACGTACGTGTCCATGCACGCGTGCGCCGTCCAACCGGGGAAGCGCTGCAACGCTGTCTGGTCGGCGACATTCGCCTGGGCGCACGCATCGGCAGCGCTCGTCCAAGGCCGCGCAGCGGATGCGCCACCGCGCGCTGCGAATTCCCACTCGGTCGCACTCGGCAAGCGATACGGCTGACCGGTACGTTGCGACAACCATTGCGTGTACGCATTCGCGTCGTCCCAGGACACGCAGCTGGCGGGATGTAACCCCGTCTGACCCTCGACAGCATTCTTCCAGCTCGCGGCCGAGTCGAGCCGCCACGCTCCGTCGTAGGTCCAGCAACTGGCGACTTCGCGTCCGCTGGCCGCGACGAACTCCGAGAACTCGCCGACGGTCACTTCGTGCTGACTCGCTGCAAAGGAGTTGTCGATGAAGACGTCATGCTCGGGCGCTTCGAACGGCTCCGTGCCCGGCGTACCGGCCGGCGTGCCCTGCACGAAATCGCCGGGCGGCAGCACGATCATCAGCGGGCACGTCGGGCAATCGCGGAAGATCGTTCCGACTGCCAACTCCGGCGGCGCTGCCGGCTCCGGCGCTACCGCGACCGGTGCGGGCGGCGGTGACGTCAGAGTCTCCGTCGCGCGAAGAAATACGATGGCCGCGACCGCACCGACGAGTGCGACCGTCGCAGCTGCTGCAATCTGCAGTTGCCGGCGTTGTCGTGCTCCCGTGAGCTCTTCGATGAATTGCCGCACCGATGGCGTGCGAGCAGTGCGGTCGAAGTGCAACGCGTGTGCGAGCGCCCGGTACTGGCGCGTCGTCAGGCGTGCATGACGCGCAAGTTTGTCGCCGGCATCGCGCGCAAGCGTCGACTGCTTGCGATCGAAAGGATGCGAGCCGGTCAGCAGCTCCCAGGCAATGCAGCCGAGCGACCACACGTCGTCGCGGAAATCCGCGCCGCGATTCTCGATCTGCTGCGGACTGGCGTAGGCCGGCGTGACGCCGGTGACTGCATCGGCGCGCGCGCTCGCGCGCCCCATGAAAGATTTGACGGGGTCCGCAATGATGCGCGCGATGCCGAAGTCGATCACTTTGACGGCGCCGGACGCTGCGATCATCACGTTGCCCGGCGTGAGGTCGCCGTGCACCACTCGCTTACCGTGGGCGAACTCGAGTGCTGCGCCGATGCTGCGAATGATCGGCAGGGCGTCCGCCTCGGCCATGCCGGGGAAATTCGCTGCGCGCACCTTGCGAGTGAGCGTGCTGCCCGCAAGGTATTCCATCGTCATGAAAACCGTGTCGCCGTCGCGGTCGCAGTCGAACACGCGCACGATGTTCGGGTGCACGAGATCCTGCAGGTGACGCATTTCCCGATGCAGCAGCGCCATCGCATCGTTGACGTTCTCGAACGGAATGTTCAGCACTTTGACGGCGACGTGCGGATCGTCGGTGCCGGCCTCGACCATGCGCAGGTCGACAGCCTTGTAGACGCGCGACATCCCGCCTTCGCCGGCCAGCTCGGCGAGCCCGAAGCGGCCGACGAGCGTGCGGATGAACGTGGGCGGCGGCAGCA
>CADEEJ010000386.1:2996-4319 GCA_902826315.1 uncultured Steroidobacter sp. | reverse complement strand
GACGAGTACCTGGTCGCCGGCAAGGGATTGATCGTCACGTTCGCGACCGAAGGCGCGATCGCGGGTATCGAGAGCATCTGGGAAGGGACTTTCGTCGACGGCCGCTGGCGGCCCGGCCGGCTGCTCAACGGCGACGAGAGCCATCAAGGCCGCCACCTGCGGATTGCCGAAACTGCCTTTGAAATTCAGCGCGTCCGCCTCTACCGTTATCGGTGAGACGCGCCTGATCACCCATTCGGGCGATAGGCGCAGCAGCGACGCAGCGGCCAGATTGCCGCCTCGCGGTTCAATCCCAAGAAATCGAGGCACCTACCCATGGAACGCGTTACTGGTATCGGCGGCTTCTTCTTTCGCGCGAAAGATCCGGCCACGCTCGCACGATGGTATGCGGACAACCTCGGTGTCACGATGACGCCGCAGGATTACGGCGGCACGCCCTGGCGACAGGAAGCCGGTACCACCGTTTTCGAGCCTTTCAAGCAGGACACGACGTACTTCGGCGAGATGCGCCTGCAGTGGATGATCAACTTTCGCGTGCGCGATCTCGTGAAGATGGCCGCCCAGCTGCAGGCGCAAGGGATCGCCGTGACCGTCGATCCCGAAACGTATCCGAACGGCCTGTTCGCCCAGCTCAACGACCCGGAGGGGAATCCGATCCAGCTGTGGCAGCCGGACGAGAAGGATTCGCCCGCCTAGGCAGCTTCCAGCCCGGCCGGATGAAATGACAGGTGTAGCCGCCGGGATTGCGCAAAAGGTAGTCCTGGTGCTCCGGCTCGGCTTCCCAGAAGTCGCTCGCTGGCACGACCTCCGTCACGACCTTGCCGGGCCACAGCCCGGAGGCTTCGACGTCGGCGATCGTGTCCTCGACAATCTCGCGCTGCTCGTCGGAGGTATAGAAGATCGCGGAGCGATAGCTCGTCCCGACGTCGTTGCCCTGACGATTGCGCGTGGTCGGATCGTGAATCTGGAAGAAGAACTCGAGGATCTGCCGAAAGCCGATCCGGTTCGGATCGAAGACGATCTCGATGGCTTCCGCATGCCCACCGTGGTTGCGATACGTGGCGTTCGGTGTCTTGCCGCCGGTGTAACCGACGCGTGTCGAGAGAACACCGTCGTAGCGTCGAAACAGATCCTGTACGCCCCAGAAGCAGCCTCCGGCCAGAACGGCGCGTTCCTCACTCATGGCCTGTCCTCCAAATCGTCGTCGGTGGGTTCACGATTGCCACAATGCCAGCAAAGGCAGCGGCGCGGTACCAGTGCACGATGGTATCGATCGACGGCAATTCAAGCGCTCGCAGTGCTGCCGGTCGGCGCTTCCAACTT
>CADEEJ010000386.1:0-2896 GCA_902826315.1 uncultured Steroidobacter sp. | reverse complement strand
GACAAATCGACCGTCCGCGGGATCGACCCAGAAGAGCGTGCGTCCATTGGGCAGCCACTCGTGCGGTTGACGGGCGCGGATGCGAATGAGCCCGCCCTTGCCGGCGGCGGGAACGCTGATGCCGCGGAGCTCGGCCTGCGGATATCTGCGCTTCACTTCTTCGAGCGTTGCGCGCCAATCGAAGCTCGTGGGCATCGCGCCGCCCTTGGCTTTCGGCGCGGCCAGTGATTCGGCGATTGTGCCGGGCGGGGACATCGGCCAGAGCAGGAAGTCGGCGACTGGCCGCAACGTCAGCATCGCTCCGGTCAGCAGCGTGACGATCAGCAACGGCGACGTGAGCATGCCGAGATCGCGATGGTGACGCACGATCTGCGAGCGCGACATGCCTTCGGGAAGCAGGCGGAACGCGAAGGATCTGCGCGCACGCCACCACAGCAGCAACCCGGTGACGGTGAAACCGATGCCGATCAGCGCCAGCACGCCGCCGATCGTATCGCCGGGCTCGCCCATCCACAGATGGTGATGCAGGTCGAACATCCACAGTTCGACTCGCTCCCATTTCGACGACCAGTGGGTAACGATCGCACCTGACTGGTCGGCGTACGCGCCTGCAGCGTCAGGCAGCGTGAGCCGGAATACGCCGAGGCTGTCGGTCGGAAAGATGACGCCGGTCGGGCGCGACGCCGGGTCGGCCATGAGACGCTCGATAGCAGTTATCGCCGTCGCATCGGCGACTCGCGCTTCGGCCGCATGCGGCACTGTGGCGCGCAACCACGGGTCTTTGAACAGCAGCAGCGTGCCGCTCAACCCGAGCACCGCAAGCAGGAGCCCGATGAAGGCTCCTGTCCAGCGATGGATCAGCGCGACCCAGAACAACTCAGAAGCTCACCTGGTAGTTCAGCCGGAAGCTGCGGCCCAGTCCTTTGAAGTAGCGAACGTCGATGGCGTTGGTCTGCGAGTAGTAAGTGAAGTAGTCCTCGTTCGTGAGGTTCTGGACCGCCGCAGTGACGACGCCGCCGAACGCTTTGATGTCAGTGCTCACGTCGATCGTCGTGTAGCCGTCGAATTCCGCCGTCGTCGCGCCGACTGCGTTCTCGAAGTCGCGATCGAGCAGATGATTCACTTGCAGGCGCGAGCTGACGATATCCGACCAGGTGCGATCCCAGCTTGCATTGATCCGATCCGGCGCGATGTTCGCGCCGCCGAGATCGGAATCGACGCGGCCGTCGGCGTTCGAGTCGAAGCGTCCGTCGGTCGTGGCGTAACGCAGCCCCAGCAGATCGGCGTCCGTGGCGCGCCAGTTGGCGCGGAACTCGATGCCGTCGATCGTCGTCTTCTCGCGAGCCACGGTGTAGATGCCGTCGGTGCCGCGGTTCAGACGCTGGCCGAGATCCGAATCGGACTGGAACCACGCGAGCTGCGCTTGCACAGCGGCGCCGTTGTACTCGATGCCGCCTTCGAGGTTCTCGGTCAGGATCGGCTCGAGATTCAGAAAGCTCTCGACGCTCTGGTTGGGAATATTGATAGCGCGCAGCACGCGGCCGACGTCGGGCATCGAGAATGCTTCAGCATAATTCGCGAACACGCGCCACGTGTCGGTGAGGCGGTACGTCGCTCCGATGTTGTAGAGCGTCTCCGAGAAGTCCGGCTTACCGCCGCGGACGAAGCGGCTGCCGGAGGAGAACAGCGTCGTGAAGTCGTCGACTTCGAGCTTCGATGTTTCGTGACGGATGCCGGCCGTAACCGTCAGGCTGTCGACGCCGGTGAATTCGGCCTGCAGGAACGGCGCGTAGTTTTCGGAGCGCGACTTCGGTACCCAGCTGCGGCCGGTGCGAATGAGCGACTGCCACGTCTCGTCGACCAGCACGTCGAGGCCATAGACGAGATTGAAGGGCAGTTGCGCGATCTGGTCCTTGGCCAGCGTGATCTTCACGCCGACTTTCTCGGAGTTGTTCTGCGATTGGTCGATCAGGTTCGGGCCGAACGCGGGATCCTGGAACGTGGCGATCGGCGTGGCCTCGGCGCCGTAAGTCGACTCGAGATCCTGGCTGAAGACCTGCGCGCGCAGGCTGTGGCCGAGGAAATCGCTGTTGGCGTAGGCCAAAGCGATGTTGGTGACCTTGTTGCGGGCGCCTTCGCCGACGATGTGGCCCTTGACTGCGCTGCTCGGAATTCCGGCAGCGACGTTGCCCGGCACGGAGATCCAATCGTTGTTGCCCTCGATGTCGTAGCGGTTGAACGTCAGCTCGACCCGCTGATCTTCGCCCCACTCGTAGCCGGTCTTGAGAAAGGCGTTGAGCGTGCGCGAGTCCATCGTGTCGCCTTGCGTGTTGTCGGAGCCGATGACGTTGCCGTTCGCGTCGTACGAGATGCCGGAGTCGCGCAGGCTCAGGCTGGCAATGAAGTCGAGATTGTCGAAGCGATTCGCAACGCTGTAAGCAGCGCCGTAGTCGCCGCTCTCGCCGATGTCCTCTGACTGGAACGTCCCGTCGACGCGCAGGCTCTGTTGAAACCTGTCCGCGGGCCGCTTCGTGATCAGGTTGATGATGCCGCCCGAGGCGCCGAGCCCGTGAATAGCGTTCGCACCGTGCAGCACTTCGATGCGCTCGATCACGGCGTTGTCGATGATGTGGCCGTCGCGGCCGCCTTCGCGCAGCGGGCTCGATTGCGGCACGCCATCGATCATGTAGAGCGGCTTGCGTCCGCGCAGGCTCTCGCCGGCGTTCGTCATCTTCTGGCGGCTCGGCGAGAAGCTGGGGATCAGGTTGCCGAGCACCGTCGAGATGTCGTTGTTGATGGCGAGCTGCGCTTCAACCTCGACTGAGTTCACGACGGTCACCGTGTTCGGAATCGTGCTCAGCGGCCGTTCGACCCGGCTCGCGGTCACCATGACTTC
>CADEEJ010000385.1 GCA_902826315.1 uncultured Steroidobacter sp. | reverse complement strand
GGTTTGTCCGCAGGCAAAGCATCACAGCTCCTACAGCAGATGGACCGGCTGCTCATGACGGTGCCTGAGGTCGAGCGCGTGTTCGGCAAGATGGGGCGGGCGGAAACCGCGACCGATCCAGCGCCGCTCGAGATGGTCGAGACCACCGTTCAGTTCAAGCCGCGCGATCAGTGGCGTGAAGGACTGACGATGGACAAGCTCATCGAGGAACTCGATCGGACGCTGAAGCTGCCGGGCCTCGCCAACGTCTGGGTGCCGCCCATTCGCAACCGCATCGACATGCTCGCGACCGGCATCAAGACCCCGGTCGGCGTGAAGGTGGCAGGGACGGACGTCGTGGTGATCGATCGCATCGCCCAGGAAGTCGAGCAGGCCGTGAGAAATGTACCGGGCGTGACCTCGGCGCTGGCCGAGCGGTTGACGGGCGGGCGGTACATCGAGGTTCATATCGACCGCGATGCTGCCGCACGCTACGGCATGAACATCGCGGACGTCCAAAGCGTGATCACGTCCGCCATCGGCGGGGAAACCGTCGCGGAAACGGTCGAGGGGTTGCAGCGCTTTCCGATCAGCGTCCGCTACCCGCGGGAATTGCGCGATTCGCTGTCGGATTTGAAGCAGCTCCCGATCGTTACTGCGAGTGGAGCGCAGATCACGCTCGGCACGGTGGCGGAGCTGAAGATCACGACCGGTCCACCGATGCTTCGCAGTGAGAATGCTCGGCTGTCGGGCTGGGTCTATGTCGATCTGCGTGGCCGGGACTTGCAATCCGCGGTCGCGGATATGAAGACCGCGGTCGCACGTGCCGTGAAGCTGCCAGCGGGCTACTCGATCTCATGGTCAGGTCAATTCGAATACTTGGAGCGCGCGCAGGCCAAGCTCAGAGTCGTGGTGCCGTTCACGCTGCTGGTCATCTTCGTGCTGCTGTACCTGACGTTTCGCCGCATTGACGAGGCGCTGCTCATCATGGCGACGCTACCGTTCGCCCTGATTGGAGGCTTTTGGTACATCTACCTGCTGGGGCACGCGATCTCGATTGCAACGGCGGTCGGCTTCATTGCGCTCGCCGGCGTCGCGGCGGAGTTCGGGGTCGTGATGCTGATTTACCTGAAGCATTCGTGGGAAGAGCGCCTCGCTTCCGGCCGACCTGCGACATTCGAGCTGCTCGATGAGGCCATTCGAGAAGGGGCCGTGCTGCGTGTGCGTCCCAAGGCGATGACGGTGAGTGTGATCGTCGCGGGACTTCTGCCGATCATGTGGAGTCACGGCACGGGCTCGGAGGTCATGCAGCGGATCGCGGCGCCGATGGTCGGCGGAATGATCACGGCGCCACTCCTGTCGCTCTTCGTCATTCCAGCGGCGTATCGGCTGCTGCGTCGGCGGCAGATCGCGAACTGAGCTGAGCGAGCCGAGTCAACTTGGAAGAGGTGGAGTGTCATGCACAAGTCATTTGCAGTCATCAGCGCGTTGCTCGCGCTCGCCGCATGCGGGCAATCCGCAGCTCCTCCTGCGTCCGCGGTCTCCGAGACGGCAAACGTACGCGGCGATCTGCCGCCGATCACCGTTTACAAGACTGCGACCTGCAGCTGTTGCAAGGCATGGGTCAATCATCTGCGTGAGGCAGGGTTTCCGGTCGAGGCACGCGATGTCGCGAACCTTGGGCCAATCAAGGAGCGTGTCGGCGTGCCTCACGGCATGGGTTCTTGCCATACCGCGGAAGTTGGCGGCTACTTTGTCGAAGGTCACGTGCCCGCGGAAGATATCAAGCGGTTGCTGGCGCAACACCAGAGTGCCAAGGGGCTGGTCGTTCCAGCCATGCCAGTCGGCTCGCCCGGAATGGAGCATCCTTCGGGGCAAGGTACAGCCATATGATGTTTTCATCATCAGTGCAGATGGCGCGAAATCCGTGTGTGCGCATCATGGTGGATGACGGCACAAGAGGGTCACGCGATGAGCTTCTACGACGATCGGATCCTGCCGTACGTGATCAACCTGGCCATGCGCAAGCGCGAGCTGCGGCCCTACCGCGAGCGAGTGATCTCAGCTGCGGAAGGGCGTGTGCTCGAAATCGGTATCGGATCGGGTCTCAATCTGCCGTTCTACCGTCGCGCCCACGATATTCTCGGTTTGGAGCCATCGCCACGCCTCGCAGAAATGACGAGGCAAGCAGCGAAACGCCATGCATCGCGCGTCGAACTCATCGAAGGATCCGCCGAAGCGATCCCGCTCGATAATCACAGCGTCGATACCGTAGTGACGACCTGGACTCTGTGCAGCATCCCGCAAGCATCGCTCGCGCTGAGTGAGATGCGGCGCGTGCTCAAGCCGAGCGGGCAGCTGTTGTTTGTCGAGCACGGCCGTGCCCCGGAGGGGAATGTCCGGAAGTGGCAGGACCGCTTGACACCCATGTGGAAGCGCATCGGTGGCGGTTGTCATTTGAACCGACCGATTCGCGATCTCATCGAGCGTGCGGGTTTCTCGATTCAGCAGATCGAGATGGGATACATGCGGGGACCCAAGCCAATGAGCTTTATGTACGAGGGCCGCGCGCGGCCGCAATAGTTCACACACTCTATGCCGCGCGTCGCCAGCCGCCGGAGCATCGCGTCAACTCGCTAGGCTGCGGACACGAATGACGGATAGTGAATTCGAGGCAGCCCGGAGACAAGGCACATGAAAAGGTATCTCGTAAGCTTCGCGGGAATAGTGGGCGCAATCATTGTCATCCTCGCACTGGTCGTCGCGACCGGCGTGTACAACGTTGCGGCAGACGACGCGCATACCGCCGTTGTCTACAACCTGATCGAGACGGCCCGTGATCGTTCGATCGCGGTTCGGGCAGCGAATGTAGCTGTGCCGGAGCTGTCCGATCCGCAGAGGATCAGGCGCGGGGCCGGCAACTACAACTCGATGTGCGCGGGCTGCCACCTCAAGCCTGGCGGTGGGAAAACCGAGATCAGCCGTGGCCTCTACCCGATTCCGCCCGAGCTTGCGCGGGTCACAAATATCGATCCCGCACGCACATTCTGGGTCATCAAACACGGAATCAAATCGACCGGCATGCCAGCGTGGAGCAAGAGCATGGAGGATCCCTACATCTGGGACATGGTCGCCTTCCTCAAGCGGCTCCCCGCGATGAGCGCCGATGAGTACGCCGCCGAGGTTCGGGCCAGCGGCGGACACTCGCATGGCGGCGGCGAGACGATGAGCGAGAACCGTGAGAGCGCCGGGCACTCGCACAATGATGAGGAGAGCGCGGAAGGCGAGCATTCGCACAACGACAACAGCCATTCGCATGACGATTCGGACGAGGGCGAGCCCGCGTCGCACGAGCATGTGCCGCCAACAACGCCAGCGGGTACCGATCAAAACCTCGCGAATACGGCGGGCGACGCCGTAGCGACGGTCAAGGCATTCCATGCGGCCATGTCGTCGGGCAACGCTGCCCAAGTAGTGGCGATGCTGGATCCCAAAGTACTGATCATGGAAAGCGGAAATGTGGAGCGTTCAAGACAGGAATACGCGTCACATCATCTGCCGGCGGACATGAAATTCATGCGCGCGATCCGCTATCGACTGCAGCGGCAGACCGGCGACGCGGTCGGTGATCTGGCTTGGGTAGCGAGCGAAGCAAGCCTGGCGGGCGAGTTGTCCGGGGAGCCGATGGATGTCGTCAGCACCGAGTCGCTGGTGCTCAAGAAAACTGCTCGCGGCTGGAAGATCGTCCACATCCATTGGTCGTCGCGAGACGCGACGAAGGCTTGAGGAGATCTGCGTTGAAGCCAAGCGAATCGATGCGGTTCACAGGTCAGCAGGACAGCGTCGTAGCCCGAACAGTAGAACAGCACTGAATCTCACATCGACACTTGCGTTGGAGCACCTCGGCGGGGCGCCGAGGTGCTCCAACAAGAGGTCGCACCGAAAGATGCTAGTTCTTCGGTCAATCGACGATCGCCTGGCTAGACTAGACCCTCTCGACTCCGCTCAGTGCAGCTTGCAGAAAGCCAAACATGGCTCCCGCGAGATCGGATACATCGTCGATCGACTCAGCAACCGGAAACACGTTTGTGATGGAAGGCACCTGAATGCCGATGGCATAGACCTCGATTCCTCCGGCAATCGCGGCTCCGATCACTTGCTGGCAGGCCTGGACTGTTGAGGGTGGTGGTTCCCCATCCGTCAGGCACACCAGAATCTTGCGAGGTTCGCAGCGCATGAGTAGCCGCTCGCAACCCCATATCAGGGCTTCGTACATGGGCGTACCGCCTTGCGCGGTGATCGCCGCGTACCGCGTGGCTGTCGTGCGAAACGGCTCATCAAACCGCGTCAGCAGCTCGACCTCGCCGTGACAGCCC
>CADEEJ010000384.1 GCA_902826315.1 uncultured Steroidobacter sp. | reverse complement strand
ATGGTGCTGATGGAAGCGAAGGAAGCGTCGAAGCGCGGGCTCAAGCCGCTCGGCGCCTATCGCGGCATGATGGTCGCGGCCTGCGACCCTGACGAGATGGGCATCGGCCCGGTGTTCGCGGTGCCGAAGCTGCTCAAGGCGAACGGCGTGTCGATGGACGACATCGGCATCTGGGAATTGAACGAAGCGTTCGCGAGCCAGGTGCTGTACATCCGCGACAAGCTCGGCATTCCCAACGACAAGCTCAACGTCTCCGGCGGCGCGATCTCGATCGGCCATCCGTACGGCATGTCCGGCGCGCGCATGGCCGGTCACCTGCTGATCGAAGGCAAGCGGCGCGGTGCGAAGTACGGCGTCGTGACGATGTGCGTCGGCGGCGGCATGGGCGCAGCGGGGCTGTTCGAGATCTTCTGAGTGGCGGAGCTGCACTCCGAAGCGCGGCGACGTTCGACAGCCACTCCTCGGTACGCCGAGAAGAAGAAGGCCATCGTCGCCGCGGCGAGCGACATCCTCAATCACCACGGCGTGAAAGGGATGACGCTCTCCGGCGTGGCGAGCCGCGTCGGGCTCATCACGACCAGCGTCACGTACTATTTCAAGAAGAAGGAAGATCTCGCGGTCGCCTGTTTCCTGGACGGCATCGCGAGATTCGACGCGCTCGCGACCGACGCGTTGCGCATGGACGGACCGCACGCTCGCGTGCACCGCCTGCTCGACGCATGGCTGGAGCTGCGCCGTCTGATCGCCACCGGCGAAGCGCCGGCTATCGCAGTGTTCAACGACATCCGCGCCTTGCAGAAGCCGCAGCGGGGCGTCGTGTTGCAAGCGTACATGCGCTTCTTCAGCAAGATCCGCGAGATCTTCGTCGCGCCCGAGCTGGCCTGGCTCGATGAACAAGCTCGCACGGCGCGCGCACAGATCCTGACGGAGCAGATCTTCTGGGCCGTCGCCTGGCTGCCGCGCTACGACCTGGAAGACTACGAGCGCATTCGCGAGCGCATGTACGACATCTTCGTGCACGGGCTGGCGGCGTCAGGTCGCAGCTGGCAACCGCAGCCGCTGTCGCTGGACGCCGTGCTGCAGTCATCTGCGCAGGAGCTGACGCCACGCGAAACGTTCCTGATCGCGGCCACGCGCCTGATCAACGAGCAGGGCTACCGCGGCGCCTCCGTGGAAAAGATCTCCTCGCGCCTCAACGTCACCAAGGGCTCGTTCTACCATCATCACGAAGCGAAGGACGAGCTGGTGGTCGACTGCTTCAAGCGCAGCTTCGAAGTCATGCGGCGCGTCCAGCGCGCGGTGGGCAACGGCGAGCAGAGCGAGCTCGTGAAACTCGCGACCGCGGCGTCGGCGCTGGTCGACTATCAGCTGTCGGACCGCGGCCCGTTGCTGCGCACTTCGGCGCTCACGGCGCTGCCTGAGTCGATCTGCCTGCAGATGGTGGAAGCGTCCAACCGCGTCAGCGATCGCTTCGCCGCGCTGATCTGCGACGGCATAGCGTCGGGCTCGGTGCGGCCGGTGGATCCGTTCATCGCGGCGCAGATGCTCACCGCGACGCTGAATGCGTCGGCGGAAATCCGCTGGTGGATCCCGAATGTCGATCGTGTGCAGGCGCCCGCGTTGTACGCGAAGCCCGTGCTGACGGGGATATTCTCGAGATAGCCGTCAGGCTAAAGCCTGACCCACGCGTCCTTTGTGGGTCAGGCTCAGCTCTTCTTCTTAGTTACCGAAACGGAACTGCACTTCGAGGCCGTACGTGCGCGGTGCCGTCAGCGACTGCGTGCGGCTCTGCGTGCCCCATGCCGATTGCGATGCGCCCGCCGCTTCGAAGCCTTCGTCGTCGAAGGCGTTGTTGACGAACGCGATGAGCGTGTACTTGCTCTCCGGGTGCTGCCACAGCGCACGGAAGTCCGCCTGGCTATACGACGGCGCGAGGTAGTGCTCGCGTGAGAACACCGAGTAGTACGCCTCGTCGCGGTACGTGTAGGTGCCGCCCAGCGTCAGGTTGCCCGCGCCCGTGAAGAACGTGTAGTTCGCGTTGAACGCGACCTTGTTGTTCGGCGCGCTCGGCAGTTCGCCGCCGTCGAGCAACTGCGCGGTCTGCTGACCGACCGCTGGCGTCGAGCACGGACGCGCGTCCGGCGCCAGCACGCCTGCGATGCCCGTGTCGGCACCGTCGACGAAGCAGCGCGGGTCATCGATCTCGGTGTCGAGGTAGCTGTAGTTCAGGCGCACCACGAATGCATCCGTGATTGCCCAGACCGTCTCCAGCTCCACGCCCATCGACGTGACCTTCTCGAGGTTGAAGAAGCGCGACTCCAGCAGGCCCGTGGTCGCATCGCGCACCGTGGACGGGTACTGCGCATCCTTGTAGTCGTACATGAACACCGCGACGTTCGCGGTCAGGCGCTGCGCGAAGGTTTCCTTCAAGCCGATTTCATAGGCGTTGATGAACTCAGGATCGGTGTAGCCCGTGCGGCCCGGCGCCATCGCGCCGGCGTTGAAGCCGCCGCTCTTGTAGCCGCGCGTGTACTTCGCGTACGCGAGCGTGGCCTCGCTCGGCTGCCACTCGAGACCTGCGGTACCCGTGGCGGCATGCCACTCGCCCTCGAGGTGAGCGGTCGCGTTCTCCGAGTAGAAGGAGAACGGCAGCGCCGGGTTGCCCAGGAACACGACGCGCGTGCGGTACTCGTCGGCCTCTTTCTTGTCCTCGGTGTAACGCCCGCCGATCGTGGTCTTCCACGTGTCGGAGAGCTGCCAGTCGATCTGGCCGAACGCAGCGTGCGCATCTGCCTCGAGCAGCGCGCCGGCGATCTGCAGGTTGCTCTCGGGATTCGGGGCACCAAGGGGCGCCACGGGCGACGCGGCCACACGCGGGTTCAGCAGCTCAGGCTGAAAACGTGCGCGGATGCCCTGATTCTGGTTCACCTGCTCGTGGTACTGGTACAGGCCGAAGATCCACTGGAACGAGCCTTCGCCGGTCGAGATCAGGTTGATCTCGTTGCTGTAGTACTCCTTGTCTTCCTTGTAGAACCCTTCGACCGTCGGGAAGATCGTGATCGAGTTCGCACCGACGGTGCGCACGAACGGGTCGCGGTCGACGCCGTCGAAGTCGGAGATCTGCTGGTAGGTGTAGCCCTGGTAGCCGCCGACGTACTTGAGGTCGACGCCGCCGAAGTGGTTGACCGTCTCCAGCGTGAAGATGTCGACCCCGTCCAGCGAGGTGCGGAACGGCGTGTCGGTGTCGTACGTGCGCTCATCGGTCAGCGCCGGGTTCGTGCCCGTAAAGCCGTTGGTCACGTTCGGGAACAGACCGGCCGTCGGAGCGCCCGGTGCGCCGAAGAAAGTCGGCGCGATGTCGTACGGCGTGATGCGGCGATCGACGCGGCGCGCCTGATCCCACTCGGACTTCGAGTACTTGAGCCAGCCGTCCATCGATTCGCCGACGTTGAACCCGAGTTGCGCTTCGACGTACATGTCGTCGTTCTTGCCGCCCTCGCTCTCCTTGCTGTTCGCATCCTTGAAGAAGCCCTCGCCCTGACCGCCGCCGTAGCCGACGACGCGATAGCGCAGCCAGTCCGTGACGGGACCGGAGACGGAGCCCTGATAGGTCTGCGTGTCGTAGTTGCCGACAGTCGCGCGGATTTCACTCTGGAACGTGTCGGTCGGCCGTTTGGAAACGATGTTCAGCGCACCGCCGATCGAGTTGCGGCCGTACAGGGTGCCCTGCGGACCGCGCAGCACTTCGATCCGGTCGGTCACGATCGGCGGCTTGCCGGCCTCGACGTTGCTGGCAGTGTAGAAGCCGTCCGAATAGGTCGCGATGCCGGGATCGGAACCGTAGTTGTTGGTCAGTCGGCCGACGCCGCGCAGGCTCATGCGGTCGAGCGTGCTGGCATAGGACAAGCCCGGCGTGAAGTCGGTCAGGTCCTGGATGGTCGTGATACCGAGCAGGTCGCGCGTCTCGCTCGTGAACGCGGAGATGGCGACCGGCACTTCCTGCAGGTTGGCCTGGCGCTTTTCCGCGGTGACGACGATTTCCTCGAGCACCATGGTTTCCGGTGCCTTGCTTTCCTGTGCCGCAGCTGCGCCCGCAGCCATGGCGAGGATGCCCGCGATCGCGACGCGAAGCTCCATTCGATTACGCATGCTCATTACGGTTGCTCCCATTCGCACGCGGGTGCCGGCGTACGTTGCCTGTGGTGGTGGCTCGAACCGACGCCGTACGGGCACCCGACGTCGGAAATTTTTACAGGCGGCAAAGTGCGCGCGGGGGTGCAGTGCGTCAACGGCTTTTCAGCGAAAAGAAGCCGTTTGTTGCGTCAGCAATACACAAGAATCGTGAATCTGTGACAGGTCACACA
>CADEEJ010000383.1 GCA_902826315.1 uncultured Steroidobacter sp. | reverse complement strand
GCGACCTCGCGACGCTCGAGCGCGACGTCAAGCAGCTCGAATTCAAGCGCATGTTTCCCGGCCAGATGGACTCGCACAGCGCGTTCCTCGACATCCAGGCGGGGGCGGGCGGCACCGAAGCGCAGGACTGGGCGCAGATGCTGCTGCGCATGTACCTGCGCTGGGGCGAGCAGCACGGCTTCAAGACCGAAGTCATCGATGTCAGCAACGGCGAAGTCGCGGGGATCAAGGGCGCGAGCGTCAACTTCACCGGCGACTACGCCTATGGCTGGCTGCGGACCGAGACCGGCGTGCATCGCCTCGTGCGCAAGTCGCCGTTCGATTCGAACGCGCGCCGGCACACCTCGTTCGCTTCGGTGTTCGTCTCGCCGGAGATCGACGACGACATCGACATCCAGATCAATCCGGCGGACGTGCGCACGGACGTCTATCGTTCCAGCGGCGCCGGCGGTCAGCACGTCAACAAGACCGAGTCGGCGGTGCGCCTCACGCACATCCCGACCGGCATCGTGGTCGCGTGCCAGAACGAGCGCAGCCAGCACAAGAACCGCGACAAGGCGTGGAAGCAGCTGAAGGCGAAGCTGTACGAGCTGGAAGTGAACAAGCGCAACGCCGCGGCCAAGGTGCTCGAGGACAACAAGTCGGACGTGAGCTGGGGCAACCAGATCCGCTCGTACGTGCTGGACCAGTCGCGCATCAAGGATCTGCGCACCAACGTCGAGATCGGCGATACCACGCGCGTGCTCGACGGCGATCTCGATCAATTTCTCGAGGCGAGTCTCAAGCAGGGGTTGTGATGTCGGACGACGAAAACAAGCTCATCGCCGAACGCCGCGCCAAGCTCGACAAGCTGCGGGGCGGCACGCCGTTCCCCAACGATTTCCGGCGCGACGCGCTGGCGGATCAGCTGCTGACCGCGTACGGCGACCGGCCGACCGAGTGGTTCGACAAGAACGTCATTCGCGTGAAGGTCGGCGGCCGCATGCTCGCCAAGCGCGTCATGGGCAAGGCCAGCTTCGCGAAGATCGCGGACCGCACCGGGCAGATCCAGATATTCGCGCAGAGCGAGCCGCTCGGCGCGAGCTACGAGGAGTTCAAGAGCTGGGACGTCGGCGATGTGCTCGGCGCCGAAGGCGCGCTGTTCAAGACGAAGACCGGCGAGCTCTCGGTGCGCGCCGACAAGCTGCGCCTGCTGGTGAAGTCGCTGCGGCCGCTGCCGGACAAGTGGCACGGCCTCGCCGACCAGGAGATCCGCTATCGCCAGCGCTACGTCGATCTGATCGTCAGCCCGCAAAGCGCGCAGGTGTTCAAGACGCGCACGCGCGTCATCAAGTACCTGCGTGATTTCCTCGACGCGCAGGACTTCCTCGAAGTCGAGACGCCGATGATGCAGACGATCGCCGGCGGCGCGGTGGCGCGTCCGTTCGTCACGCATCACAACGCGCTCGACATGGACCTGTACCTGCGCATCGCGCCCGAGCTGTTCCTGAAGCGCCTGCTGGTCGGCGGCTTCGAGCGCGTGTACGAGATCAACCGCAACTTCCGCAACGAAGGCATGTCGACCCGCCACAATCCCGAGTTCACGATGCTGGAGCTGTACCAGGCGTACGCCGACTTCAGCGACTTCATGAGCCTGGTGGAGCGCATGTGCCAGGGGCTGTGCGACACCGTGCTCGGCTCGCGTCGCGTCGAATATCAGGGCGAGGTGTACGACTTCGCGCAGCCGTTCCGCCGCGTGACGATCGAAGACCTGCTGGTGCACTTCAATCCGGGAATCGAGCGCGCGAAGCTGCGCGACGTCGAGTACCTGCGCGGTTACTGCGATCGCCTCGGCATCGCGTACCTGCCGGGCGACGGCGCCGGCAAGCTGCAGTTCGACATGTTCGAGAAGACGGCCGAGCATCGCCTGCTGCAGCCGACGTTCGTCTACGCGTACCCGGCGGAAGTGTCGCCGCTCGCGCGGCGCAACGACTCCGATCCGTTCATCACCGACCGCTTCGAGTTCTTCGTCGGCGGGCGCGAGCTGGCCAACGGCTTCTCCGAGCTCAACGATCCGGAGGATCAGGCGGAGCGCTTCAAGCAGCAGCTGGCGCGCAAGGAGGCGGGTGACCTGGAAGCGATGCAATACGACGCGGACTACATTCGCGCGCTGGAATATGGCATGCCGCCGGCGGCGGGACTGGGAGTCGGCATCGATCGGCTGGTGATGTTGCTGACGAACTCACCGTCGATCCGCGACGTGCTGCTGTTCCCTCACATGAGGCCGGAGTAGGGCAGCGGCAGTTTCCTCAGCGACTGCCCGCGGCTCGACTCCAACTCCATTGCCGCATCCTGCTGCGCGAGGCTGATCACCGCCAGCAACTCGCATCCTGCACTCGTCGGCGTCGCATCGACGACGTCGCCTGCGTGCTGCTCGCCGACCAGGATGCGCGTGCCTGGCGGCGGCGGCGCGGCGGCGCACTCGAAGCGGAACATGCGCCGTTTGATCGCGCCACGGAAATGCGTGCGCGCGATGATTTCCTGGCCGGTGTAGCAGCCCTTCTCGAAATTGACGCCGCCGAGCAGATCGAGGTTGAGCATCTGCGCGACGAACGCTTCGTGCGTCTCCGGGTACACCTGCGGCAGGCCGGCGCGGATGCCGGCGAGCCGCCAGTCGGGCTCGCGGTACGGATGCGCTTCGGGCAGGTCGACCGCGGCCGATGATGCTTCGATCTTGACCTTCGACCGCAGCACGTACTTGCGCAGTCGCAGCGCAGTGCGTTCCGCCATCGATGCGGGCAGGAGCAGCGCGATTCCGTCATTGCGCTCGACCAGCCAGAGCACCGCCTGCACGCGACCTTGCGCCGAATTGCACGCAGCCAGCATGGGCTGCGCCGACGTGAGCGCATCGATGTCGGCGCTCAGCTGACCTTGCAGGAAGGAGCGGGTGTCTGCGCCGCTCACCAGCAGCGCGCTCAGGGATGTCATTACAGGCAGGTACTCTTGAGAGGTGGTCATCCGTTCGCGAAATCCGAACCCAGGGCTCGCGACAAACTAAAGAGGCGAGGTTCCGCCTCAAAAGTGCTTCTGGCACACTTGCGCTCGCACGTATGTCGCATGGCACGCAATCATCGTCCGGATCGCTGCCGACCACAAATACGAAAGAGTTGGCCGGCGATGCCGCGTCCGAGGTTCCGGTGCCCGAGCCGCGCCAGCCGGAACCGCCGCTCGAGCATGGTGGCCGCGGCGGCCTCGATCCCACGCGTTACGGGGATTGGGAGAAGAACGGCCGCTGCATCGATTTCTAGTGACGATTCTGGGTGGGGGTCAGCTTGGAAAGCACGAGCACTCGCAAACGGCCGCTGTCGCCGTTTCTCACCGTGTACCGCTGGCAGTACACGATGGCCTTGTCGATCCTGCATCGCGTGACCGGTTGCGCCTTGTCGGTCGGCTTGCTGTTGTTCGCGTACTGGCTGGTCGCCGCAGCGAGCGGACCGGAAGCGTATGCAACTGCGCATGCGTTCTTCGCGCATCCGCTGCTGCGCGTCCTGCTGATCGGTTTCTCCTTCGCGTTCTTCTATCACCTGCTGAACGGCGTGCGTCACATGACGTGGGATACCGGCCATGGGCTGGAGCGCAAGTCCGCGCGGCTGAGCGGCTGGATCGTGTTCCTCGGTGCCATCGTGTCGACAGCGCTGTTTTGGTTGCTGATCGCGCGTCACACCGGAGGCGCCGCATGAGCCTGCGCAGTCCAATCGGTCGCGCGCTCGGACTCGGCGCGGCGAAAGAAGGTGTGTCGCACTGGTGGTCGCAGCGTGTGACGTCCGTCGCGCTGTTGCTGCTCGGTCTCTGGTTCGTGAGCTCGCTGTTGCGCATGCCGACGTTCCAGTACGAATTCGTCGTCGCCTGGATCGCGGTGCCGCTGAATGCGGTGCTGCTCCTGCTGCTCGCCGGCACGCTCGTCTATCACTCGCACCTCGGCGTGCAGGTCGTGGTCGAAGACTATGTTCATCATCACGGGTTGAAGATCATCACGATGCTGCTGCTGACCTTCGCGCACGTGGCGGTCGCCGCGCTGGCAATCTTCGCAGTGCTGCGCATCGCGTTCGGCGGTGGCGCATGAGCGAGTACAAGTTCATCGATCACAGCTACGACGTCGTCGTGGTCGGCGCCGGCGGCGCGGGACTGCGGGCGACGTTCGGTCTCGCGCACTCCGGCCTGTCGACGGCGTGCATCACCAAGGTTTTCCCGACCCGCAGTCACACTGTTGCCGCGCAGGGCGGCATCAGCGCCGCGCTCGGCAACATGGGCGAGGACGACTGGCGCTGGCACATGTACGACACGGTCAAAGGCTCTGACTGGCTCGGCGATCAGGACGCGATCGAATTCATGTGCAAGGAAGCGCCGAACGC
>CADEEJ010000382.1 GCA_902826315.1 uncultured Steroidobacter sp. | reverse complement strand
CGTCGGCCAGCAGCACGTGCTTCTGGTTGAAGTCCGCCGTGGAGTGCACGGCGACGGTCTTGATGCCTAGTTCGCGGCAGGCGCGCAGGATGCGAAGCGCGATTTCGCCGCGATTGGCGATGACGACTTTTTCGAGCATGGATTTGTTATTCGATGATGAAGAGCGGCTGGCCGAATTCGACCGGGTCGCCGTTCTTCACCAGGATCGCGGTGACGCGTCCCGCCTTGTCCGATTCGATCTGGTTCATCATCTTCATGGCCTCGATGATGCACAGCGTGTCGCCGACGTTCACTTCGCTGCCGATGTCGACGAAGGCCTTGGCGCCCGGCGTCGCGGCCGAATAGAACGTGCCGACCATCGGCGCAGTGACCGTGTGGTCGGCCTTGGCGGCCGCCGCAGGTGCAACCGCTGCGGGCGCCGCGATGGCGGCTGGAGCTGCAGCAACGGGCGCCGCTGCCATCGGCGCCATCGGCGCCGGCGCGTAGTGCACGACGGGTGCGGCATGGGCGCCGCCGGCGGGGTAACGGCTGATGCGCACCGACTCCTCGCCTTCGCTGATCTCGATCTCGGCGATGCCGGACTCCTCGAGCAGCTCAATCAGTTTTTTGACCTTGCGAATGTCCATACGAGTCCTCTTGTTCTTTTCCTTACTTGCGCGCGGACGCGAGGTGATGCGCGGCGGCGCGCAGTGCCAGTTCGTAGCCGACCGCACCGAGACCGGTGATCGTGCCGACGGCGATATCCGAGAAGTAGGAGTGATGACGGAAGGGTTCGCGCGCGTGCACGTTGCTCAAGTGCACTTCGATGAACGGGATCTTCACCGCGAGCAGCGCATCGCGCAGCGCGACGCTCGTGTGGGTGAAGGCCGCCGGATTGAAGATGATGAAGGCGACATGCGTCGTCGGTGCCTCGTGAATGCGCGTCAGCAACTCCGACTCCGCGTTGCTCTGGAACGCCGACAGGTGATGACCCGCTTCCGATGCGAGCTGTCCGGCCCGCGCGACGATCTGCTCCAGCGTGACGGCGCCATAGATCCCCGGCTCGCGCGTGCCGAGCAGATTGAGATTCGGGCCGTTGAGGAGCAAAAGGTGGGCCATGAGCCTGTACTAATTCTTAGGCTGCCAGAGACAACTTCAACGCAGATGGCGGCGAATTTAACCAGATTGCCGGCGATTTGGCGATTATTAGCCGCTAACTGGCGTGTAAACGGCCGCGCCGGCCGCGGCAAATCTGCCGGGAATACGCAACATCGAGCCGCAGCGCGGCCCGATGCCTTCAGCCATCGCTGGATTTTGGCTCGATCGCTGCGAGTTGCTTGGCTGCAACGACGCGGGCGGCTTCCGGGGTGAGTTTGCCGCTGTTGACGTCGCGGACCGCCCCCAGCAGCACGTCCGCCTGTTCCTTGTGGATCTCGCCCAGGTGGAACAGCACGATCCGGCCCTGGTTGTCCGTGAACACCGTGAACGGGAAGCCGATCGACCCCTGGCCGAAGGTGTTGACCGCGTCGATGCCGTCCTGCTCGCCGATCAGCACCGGGTAGTCGATGCCGATTTCCTGCGCGTACTTGACCACGTCCTCGCGGATGTCGACCGCGACGCCGACGATCTGGAAGCCTTCGGCGCCATGCTGCTTCTGCAGCTCGCGCAGCAGCGGGATCTCGCGGCGGCACGGGGCGCACCAGGTCGCCCAGAAGTTCACGATCATCGACTTGCCGGGCCAGCTGCGGATCGAGCGCGGGGTGCCGGACAGGTCGCCGAGCGTGAATTCGGGGAGGGTCGTGGGCAGAGCACCCTCTTGCTCTGCGGACTCGCTACCGCTTGCTTGTGAAGCAGCAGGCGCAACCGAGGTTTCCGCAGCGGTGCGCGGCATCACCACGGCGTAACGATAGACAAGGAACCCGGCTGCCGCCGCGATTGCGGCGACAGCAACGTACACGCTGGCTTTCATATCAACTCGCGAAGGCGGCTTTCACGTGGTCGGCGAAACGAGGCGCCGGCGCGAATCCTACCAGCCTGAAATTTTTCCGCTCGACTCCGTCGCGGCCGAAGAACGCGAGGGTTGGCGGGCCGAAGATCTCGAAGCGCGCGAGCAGCGCCTTGTCGGCTTCGTCGTTCGCGGTCACGTCGGCTTGCAAGAGCACGGCGCCCGCGAGTGCCGCCTGCACGGCGGCATCTGTGAAGGTGAATTTCTCCATTTCCTTGCAGGACACGCACCAGTCTGCATAGAAATCCAGCAGCACCGGCTTGCCCGCCGCGGTGGCGCTCGCGACGGCGCGATCCAGATCGGCAACGGTCTTGATGCGCTCGAACGCGAGCGCGTGCTCTTGGGCAGCAGCTCCGCCGCCGGTACCGACACTCAAGCGATCCAGCGGCTGTAACGGATCGCGGCTGCCGGAAGCGGTGCCGATCAACAGCAACATGCCATACACGACGACGATCAGTCCGAGGCCGCGCAGCGGCGCAGGCGCGGGACCGCCGTCGCGTGCTTTGAGCGAGAAGATCCAGAAGCCGGACACGATCGCGAGTGCTGCCCACAGCAGCATCGTGAGTGCGGCGGGCAGCAGTGGCGCGCCGAGATAGATCGCCACGCCGAGGAACATCACGCCGAACAGCTGCTTCACCGTGTCCATCCACGGCCCCGCCTTCGGCAACAAGTCGCCGGCCGAAGCTCCGACGATCAACAGCGGCACTCCCATGCCGAGCCCCGTCGCATACAGCGCCGCCGCGCCGCGCAGGACCTGACGCGATTGGCTGATCACCGACAGCGCGGCGATGATCGCCGGCGCAACGCATGCAGTGACCACGAGCGCCGACAGCGCACCCATGACGAACGTGCCGACATACGTCCCGGACCTCTGCCGATTGCTCGCGTCGCTGAGACGCGTCTGCAGCGCGCTCGGCATCTGAATCTCGTAGAGGCCGAACATTGCGAGCGAGAGTGCTACGAACAGCAGCACCATCAGCGTCACGATCCAGGGTTGCTGGAAGAACGCTTGCGGCGCTTGCTTGAAGGCCAGCACGAAAATCGCCCCGGCGGCGGCGTACGTGAGGGCCATGCCTTGTACGTACGTGAACGCAAGCGAGAAGCTGCGCGCGCGAGTGACGTTCTCGCCTTGGCCGACGATGATGCCGGAGAGAATCGGGATCATCGGCAGCACGCACGGCGTGAGCGACAGCACCAGGCCGGCAACGAAGAAAGTGAGCAGCGCGTAGAGAAGGTTGTCGCCTTGCAGGGCGGCTGCGAGCTTGTCCTGCTCCGCGACCATCGGCGCCGCGCTGCCGCCAGCTGCTCCAGCGGGCCGCGCATCAGCAGGCAACGACGTCGCAACGTTCGTCGGCGGCAACTCGACGACAGCTTCCTTGGTGATCGGGTTGTAGCAAAGGCCGCCTTCCGCGCAGCCTTGGTACGTCACTTTCAGTTGCACCGACTGCGCTTCGCTACTGGCAGCGCGCGCGACGGGCAGTGTCGCCTCGAGAACTTCGTAGTAGACCTCGGTGTCGCCGAAGGACTCGTCGTGCTTGGGCTTGCCCTGCGGCAGCACCGGCTTGCCGATCTGCACGTTCGGCGTCGTGCTCTCGACGCTGATCTTGTCCTTGTAGAGGTAGTACCCGTCGGCGATCACCCAGGTGAGCGGGATCGAATCGGGCTGCGGCAGGCCGGCGCCGAAGCGAAAGGCCGCGTCGGGCGGCAGAAAATCGCCTGTGCCCGCTGCCGGGGGTTTCTTGCCGAGCAACGAGCTCAACCCGCCGCCCGCGCTCTTGCCGGCTGCGGGCAGCGCGACTTCGGTCTTCCATTTCTGGGGCGGATAGCACAAGCCCGCGTCCGCGCAGCCCTGCAGCCGCAGCTCGAGCGCGAGCTTCTCAGGACGCACGCCGGGAATCGTGAACGGCACCGGCACTTCGACCTTGCCCCGATAGATTTCCTGCGTGCCGAAGTATTCGTCGGTGTGATCTTCGCCTTTCGGCCAGAGCGGCTCGCCGAGCTGCGCCGTCGAAGTCGCGGAAACGACGCCCATCTTCTTCTTGTACAGGTAGTAGCCCGGCTCGATGTTCCAGGCCACGATGACCCGGTCGCCCTCGACACGGGTGGTGTAGCGATAGGCGCGCTCGGGCGGCAGGAAGTCGTCTTTGGCACTTGCCGCCGGAACGAGCAGCAGCTGCGCCAGCAGCACGACGCAAATAGCCCAAACCCTGCCGATCATCGTCATTCTTCGCCCTTTCTCTGGACGCCCATTCGGACCCAATCGAGATAGCGTTCGTTCCCGCCGGCGACCTCGATCGCCAGCAATTCCGGCAGCTCGTAGGGGTGCAGGGCGCCCAGGCGCGCCCGCAGCTCCTCGAACCGGCCGGCTGTAGTCTTAATGATTAACAGAATCTCGGCCTCATCCTGAAGA
>CADEEJ010000381.1 GCA_902826315.1 uncultured Steroidobacter sp. | reverse complement strand
GATCGCAGCACTGTTGAATCTCTCGGAGCGCACGGTGATGCGCGACTGGAACAAGGCTCGTCTGTATCTGCACGATGTGCTGCGCGAGCCGTGAAGAGCCGCTTCGACAAGACGCGCTGGGAGACGCTCAGCCCTCTGCTCGATGAGCTGATTGCGCTCGATCCGCCGGCGCGTGCGGAACGCATCGCGGAGCTGCGCGGCGAAGGCAGCGCTGATGTCGACGACCTCGACGATCTGCTCGCGCAGTACGCCGAAATGGAGCGCGAGGGATTTCTCGAAGATCCCGTAGTGCGGCCCGTGCAGGAGCCTGGCCTCCAAGGCCAGGTTGTCGGCAGCTACACGCTCGACAGCTTGCTGGGACAAGGCGGCATGGGCGCGGTGTGGCTCGCACATCGCAGCGACGGTCGCTATGAAGCGCGGGTCGCAGTGAAGTTCCTCAATCCAGCCTTGCTGGGCCCGGGCGGGATCGAGCGCTTTCGTCGCGAGGGCCAAGCGCTCGGCCGCCTGACGCATCCGAACATCGCGCGACTGATCGATGCCGGCGTCACGCAAGCGGGTCAGCCCTATCTCGTGATCGAGTACGTCGAAGGCGAGTCGATCGCCAAGTGGTGCGATTCGCGGAATCTCGACGTGCCCGCGCGCGTGCGGCTGTTTCTCGATGTGCTCGCTGCCGTCACGCATGCGCATTCGAAGTTCATCCTGCATCGTGACCTCAAGCCGTCGAACATCCTGGTGACGGCCGACGGCCAGGTGAAGCTGCTCGACTTCGGCATCGCCAAGCTGCTCGACGACGGGAGCGATGCCACGCCGATGGCCGACCTCACGCGCGTTGGCGCATATGCGTTCACGCCCGAGTACGCAGCCCCTGAGCAGGTGCAAGGCGGTGAGGTAGCGAGCGCCACCGATGTGTATGCGCTCGGTGCTTTGCTCTACGTTCTGCTGACGGGAAGGCACCCAACCGTTGGTGCGGGGAAGACTCCGCTCGAGCGAATGCGTGCGCTCGCTGACACGGAGCCCGTACGTCCGAGCGAAATCGGTCTGCGCGCGCTGCGGGGAGACCTCGACAACATCATTCTCAAAACGCTCAAGAAATCGCCGGCTGAGCGCTATCCGACTGTCGAGGCATTCGCCGAAGACCTGCGGCGCTATCTGAACCACGAACCGGTGGGCGCGCGACCTGACTCGCTCGCGTATCGCACGGGCAAATTCCTGAGGCGCAACAGGCTCGCGGTGGGCGCCGCGGCCATCGTTCTGCTGACTATCGTCGCCGCAGCAGCAGTCTCGATCCGGCAGGCGGTCGAGGCGACGCGACAGCGCGACCGTGCGCTCTCGCTCGCTGCTCGCAACGACGCGGTCATCGATTTCGTCAACGGCATGCTCACCGAAGTTGCACCGGCGGATCAGCCCGTTCGCGTCGCCGACCTCATCGAGCGCAGCCGGTCGATCCTGATCAGAGAAGACAGCATCCCGGAGCATCGCGCGGCCATTCTTGCGATGCTCTCCGCCTACTACCTCAGCTCGGGCAAGCCAGCGCAGGCACAGGACATGCTCGCACGTGCAGTCGAGTTGACCGAAGCGACGACGGACGTCGACCTGCGCTCGCTGCTCTTATGCGAAAGCGCATATGCCGCCTCATTGCTCGGGCGGGCCGACGACGCACGGATGCTGATCGAGAAAGGTCTCGCCTTGAGCGCGGGCGATTCCACGATCCAATGCCTGCGCAACCGCGGTTACATCGCACAGAACACGAACGATCCGCAGAACGCGCTCGACTACGCCTTGAAAGCGCAAGCGCGAGTTCGCGCATCGCCGATCCCGAAACCCGATGTCGAGGCGATGATCCTCGCCGACATCGCCGCCGCACATTACCTCGCCGGCCGCAACGGCGAAGCCGAGCGCTTCTACGCGCAGGCGCTCGCCAAGATGACGGAGATCGGCCGCGGCGAGAGTCCGAGTGTCTTCTTCCTGCGCAACAACTGGGGCGCTGCGAGCAATTCATCGGGCGACACGCGCCGCGCACTCGAACAATACGACGAAGCGTTGCGAATCGCCGTACAGCGCTCGATCGGCGGCGAGCCTCCGCCGTATCTGCTGCTCAATCGCGCTACCGCTTTGTCGAGCCTCGCTCGCTATCCGGAAGCGCTCGAGGCATATCGAGTAGCGATCGACTCAGCGACTCGTGCGGGTCACGCAGTCGTGCGTGTCGGCGCGCTCGCATATCGGGCCAATACATATCTGGCTATGGGCGACGTCAGCCGCGCCGAGACAGAGCTCGCCGAGATCGAACCGCTGGTCGGCAGCGCCGTTCCTGCGGACAGCGTCCCGGCCATGACATTCATGCAGGTGCAGGCACGCGTCCACACCGCGCACGGCGAATACGCCGAGGCCATCGCGGGACTGACGAAGATCGTCGAGTTCTTCGACGGCCGCAGCATGGCCGTCGCGCCGCTCGCTCGTGCACTGAACTTCCGCGCTGATGCGAACCTCGGCAAAGGCGACACGGATGCCGCGCTCGCCGACGCACGACGTGCACTCGAAGTCTCGCGCCGCCTGCAAGGCGATAAGCCGTGGTCGAGCCTCACCGGTCTGTCGCTGCTAACGATCGCTCGCATCCAGGACGGCCGCGACGATCACGAAGCCGCGGTCGGCGCCGCGCGCGAGGCGCTTCCGCATCTGCGCGAAACCCTCGGCGCGGAGCATCCCGAAACTCGCCGCGCCGAGGGGTACGTTGTCGAGTAGGAAGCCGAGCTCAACGCCGCACGGGCGTCAAAAAGTAGGTCGTTAGCAGCCCAGTGCGCAGGTCCCGACCGTCCGCAACGATCTCGCCTCGGTCGTTGATGAGAGTTGCGAAATACAGCTGCACGAACGGACGCAACGGATCTCGCGGAAGGATCAGACCATTGAGATCCGCAACCTTGTGATCCTTGTCCCACAGCGTCGCGATGTTCTGCGTCTCCTCGCCCTCCAGCACGAGCGTGGTGCCGACGATCACGCCGTCGTTGTTGATGTCGCCGGCGCGGTAGCTGAGGTGATCCTCCCGCAGCGCCGGCAAGACCGTAAGTTCGCCACGATCAATGAGGATGCCGCGAAAGATGTCGCCGTCGCGGATCACTCCGGTGACCTGGCCGCGCTCGTTGATGTGACCGCCGTTGGTACCAGCGGGCCCGATCACCGTGATTTCGCCGTTCTTCCAGGTGGCCGCATGGACGTCGCCATCGAAGAATGCTGTACCGCTGATCACTCCGCGCTCGTTGATGATGCCGGGGTCGAAGCCAGGCTCGAGAATGCTGATGACGCCGCGGTCCCACAAGAAGCGCGTCTCGTTGCCGTTGACGTCATAAGACAAGCCCCACATCTGATCGCGATTGTTGAGTCCGGCGACAAACACCTGATCCGCGCCCGCCGGCCCCGTGATGACGCGCAGCGAGCCATCGCGATTCAGCAGGAACCCGCGGAACGCATTCACCGACGGATCGATGAAGATGCCGCTGATCTGCCCGCGATCGTTGGTGCCGCTCGCCTCGACATACTCCGCGGCGGGATTCACCTGGTCGTGGATGTCGACAAACGTCCCGTCATGCCAGTAGAAGCCGTGCGGCGCCGACCCGCCACCCAGCGCTCCGACGACTTCGCCGCGAGCGTTGATATCCGTCGCCAGGACAAAGCGGTCGGGAGGGCCGGCGATCTGCGTCAGTCGATAGCGTACGGGATGGTCGGCGAGCGCACTCATCGCGCACACCGTCAGCGCCAGCATCGAAGCCAACAGCTTGAGTCGCATCATGATCTGTTCCTTTTCCGTGAATTGATCGATGTCGTGGGATCCGTGATCGGGGATCTCGACGAGAAGATGCGGAGTGCGGCGCGACGGTTCCATCACTGAACCAACCAGCCTCCGATGCGCGCCCACGGCTCGCTGGCATCGACCAACCCTCTGGTCGCCTGCAATACGATCAGGGATGGCCGATTCGTCGTCAGCGTGATCACCAACGACGCGGCGCCGCTCACGCTGCTCAGCGGTTGGACTTCCAGGCTGCGTGGCGCGAAACCGCGCTGAATCGGTCGGCTACACGTAGCGCTTCAGCAGCTCGTACATGTCGCGCTTGGCGCAGGTCTCGGCCATTTCGATTGCGGAAGTCCCTTGTTTATTGGACGTACGCGCGTTGGCACCGGCGGCCAGCAATATTCGCGCTGCGCCGACTTGATCCTTCTTCTCCGGCCCGTTCGGACCGTAACCGTGCACGGCCCAGAACAGCGGCGTCGCTCCGAACTCCGAATCCTTCGCTTCCAGCTCGGCGCCGCGTGAGACCAGCTGCTCGACCGTCTTGGACCCGCCGACCCACGCGGCCCAGTGCAGCGCCCGCGCGTCGTAGATCGAAGTCGACTCCAACGCCGCGCCGGCATTGATGAGCAC
>CADEEJ010000380.1 GCA_902826315.1 uncultured Steroidobacter sp. | reverse complement strand
TCGAGCGCCGCCTCCAACTCCGGCAGCGTCACAGCCAGTTACCGATCAACACGAATGCGGCCCAGTGCACCGGATGCTCTGTGGCCGGATCTGCCAGCAGGCTGCGCTGTGCCGCCTGCAGCGCGCTGGCTTTCGTCACGGGGCTAGCGCCTCGCGCGCTCAGCTGCTGGTAGAAACGGTTCATCAACGAGGCTGCTGCAGGATCGGACACACGCCACAACGTAGCGAGTGCACTGCGCGCGCCCGAACGGACCGCGATGCCAGCGAGTCCGAGTGCGGCGCGCTCGTCGCCGATTGCCGTCTCGCAGGCGCTGAGCGTCAACAGCTCGACCGGCTGCTTGCGAAACTGTCCCGCTCGCAGCAACTGTTCGAGATCGGTCATCGTCAAGCGACCGTCGTACGTCAGCAGGAAACTGTCGGCGGGCGTTTCGCCGACGACGCTGTGCGTCGCCATGTGAACGATGCCGTAGTCGCCACGCGTGAGCGCCGCGGCCACCTTGGTCGTCGTGTAGTCGTCGTTGACGAGCACTTTGCTTTCGATCTGGCTCTGGATCGTCGCCAGCTCTGCCGAAACGTTCGGCAGCGGGGCGAAGCCTTGCACCGAGTGCGACACGCCCGCGAGCAACGCCTGCAGCCGCGAGGCTCCCAAAGGCTGCGGCGCCGTGAGCGTCAGACTCGGCGTCACGACGACAGCGTAATCTGCAATCAGATAGCGCGTGCCGTCATGGAGTACCGAGAACGGAATGAGGCGCAGCGCGCCGTCAGGCACGACGACGACGGTGCGAATAGAAGCGGCATCCAGCTCCGCACGCACCGGCGCGACGAGCCAGCGATAGAGACGCTGCGCATAGGGCAGGAAGCGCTCGCTGTCACGATCCTGGATCAACTCGCGCAGACGAACTGCATTGTCGGCGACAGCAGCCTGATCGATACGAACCGTGCGCCGATGGAACCGTCCATTCACGCGCACCAACAGCTCCAGGCGATCCGGCAACACGATCGGATACAGCACCGCGGCGTCGTGGGCGATTCGATCGACCGGCGTCGCCTGCGCCTCCTGCGCGACGACGCACTCATCGCGAAAATAATCCTGCAGTTCCGCGCTCTTCAGGCGCTCGACCGTGTCGAGAGCCTTGCCGAGCATCTCCTGCTGCTGCGGCTCTGCGCGCGCCGCATCCGCGAGGTGCAACAAGGCATCGACCAGATCCAGGTACACCGGCTTTACTTCGCTGCTGAAGAACTCCATCGAATCGCGATAGCCGTTGCGCAACTCGGGCCGTACCGGGCCGAGACTGCGCAGTGCCGCTTCGAGCTCGGCAACCGCCGCACTCGAATTGAGCTGTTCCCGGTACACGCGGCCAAGTTGCCAGTGCCAGCGATAGGCCAGATCGTCCGCCCGCTCCTGCGCAGCGAAGAACAGCGCCTGGCGCGTCAGACGCTCGGCACCGGCGAGGTCACGCTGATCGAGCCGATCGTTGGCCTGCTGGCCATAGACCAGCGAACGCAGTCGCACGTCACCCTGAGCGGTTGCGAAAGACTCAGCGCGGCGCAGCCAGTCGGCACGTTTGATGACGCGCGGCGGTTCGTCTGCTGCTGCACGTCCAACACTGCGTTCGATGTCACTCAGGGCGATCAGCGCCATGGTTTGTTCGAACGAAGGTCGCATCGGATCGGCCAGTTCCGCTGCCGCGGTCAAGGTGGACTGGACCGCTCGCGAGTCATTCGCCCGCAGCTGCAGGCGCGCGAGATTGACGGAGCTAGCCAACGCCAGAGCGTCCAAACTCGATGAGCGCGCGAGCTCGAGACTGCGCTGATGCGCATCGATCGCCGCACTGAGGTAGCCACCGACTGCCAATGCGTTGCCAAGATCGTTGAGCACACTGGCATGCACCGCGGGCTCTGCGGTCTCGCTCGCCGCAGCGGCTGCATTCAGAGCTGCTAGCGCTTCGCGCGGTTGCTGATTCGCGATCAGCAGGTTGCCGAATTGCTGCTGATAACGGATCGACAGACTGCGGTCCGCCGCTTCTTGCAGCGAGCGTTCGCCCGTGCGCAGCGCTTGCAATCCCTGCTCGTACAAGCCCATCTGCTGACACGCGGCCGCAAGACCCAATCGCGTGCGCACTTCGAGCCGCGGATCGAGGCCGTCGCTGGACAGCAGCTCACGCCACTCCGCGATGGCCTGCTCGAACGCACCGCTGCGGAAGTGAAGCGTCGCGCGCTCAAAGTTCTCCGTGCCGCGTTCGTCCGCCTGTGCTGCGGCGGCAAGGAACGCCGACAGCAGGATTGCGCAGCGGATGGCGAGTATCTTGCTCATCTCACCATCCGATCTGCGCGCTGAAGTGGATACCGTCATCCTGCAGCACGTGGCCGCTGGCACCGACGGGTTGCTCGATCAGCGATCTGGCAGCTTGCAATTCGAGATAGCTGTTCGCTGCGAGCTGCCAGCGCACACCGATGCCGACGCTGGCGATGTCGAGTGCATCGTCCTCCTCCTCATGGTCCCACCCTGCGCCGTAGTCGACGAACGGCGTGAGCCGCAGCTCGCCGTCCGACTGACCGCGGCTGAGACCGGGAAATGCCAGCCGCGCAATGGGCAATGACCATTCGAGTGTCAGCAGGCCGCCGTTGTCGCGCACGATCAGGTTCTCACGATAGCCACGAACGGAGCGGCCGCCGCCGAGCGCGTACTTGCGGTACGCGGGCAATGCGCCGTCGGCGAGCCGCAGCTGCCCATGAACGCGCAGCGTGCTGTCCCGGAAGCCGAGCTTCTGCAGCCACTGCGCCTGTCCGAGCCAGTAACGAAACTCGCCGTCGCCAGGACCGCCGATGGAAGCATCGAGCGCATCGAGGCCGAACGTGAAGCTCGACCGCAGCGCCAGCACACGCGTCGCTTGCGAGCGGACATACTCCTGCGAAAAACTGACTGCCGTCGTGCGACTCACGCCTGCGTCGTCGGCGACCGAGAACGAGAACGGCTCGCCGAGCAGGAAGCTCTGCACCTTCTGCACGTCTAGCCCGAGGCCGAGAGTCAATTCCGATTGCGGGCTGCGGAACAGGGGCTGGCGCAGCTCGGCACCGTAGCGGGTGGTGTCGCCTTCGATGTCGAGCGACGCAAAAGGCTCGGTGACGATGCGCGAGGAACTGCGCTCGAACTGAACGCTGAGCTGCGTGTTCCAGCGCGTCAGCGCAATGCCATAGGCGACCGTGCCGCCGTCGAATCCTTCCGCGTTGCTGTAAGTCAGCTGCAAGGTGTCGCCGAAACCGGTCAGATTCAGGTGATGAATCTCGGCGCGCACCTGCTCGTTGCCGACGTTCGGCGAAATGTAGTTGTCGGTGCCGACACTGAAGCCGAAAGCCGGCCGCTCCTCGATACTCAGGCTCAGCACTGCCGCACCGCGCGCCGCACCTGGCTTCACGGCAGCATCGATCCTGCCGATGCGCGGATCCTGTTCGAGCACCTGCAGCCTGCTGGCGATGTCGTTGACGTTCAACGGCGAGCTGTACACGTCGCCGAGCCGCCGGCTGATGTAACCATCGCGCAGTCGGTGGTTGCCGGCGATCACCGCTGCCGTGAGATGCCCCGCGACGACCTGCAACGACACGATTCCGTCGCTCACCTTCTGATCCGGCACGATCACGCCGGAGCTCACGTAACCTCGCTCCACCAGATAGGTAGTCAGCCGCTGTGCCAGAGCCTGCAGTTCCTGAGCGCTAACCTGCCGGTTGCTGTAGGCCGGCAGCATTGAATCGAGCACCGGCTGAGGAATCAGCTCATTGTCCCGCAGGCGAATCTCGCGAACCGCGATCGTCGTCGCCGCAGACAAGTCCTCGGCGTCGGACGAGACGGCGCGGCCGAGCAGCGCGGCGGCGAGCGCTATGACGACTCTCAGTGACACCGTATGCCCGCCACGAGCGACGTGAAGGAAGCAGCGTCAAGCACACCGGCGACAGGTCTCGAAGCCGCGTCCGATGCATCGAACGCCAGCGGACTCGGCATGAAGTCGAGCGGCGAGCGATACGCGCCGTCGCGGCCGGCGACGGTAAAGCGACTCACGTCCGTGCCCAGTCGATTGATGCAAGGCTGCGCGAGCCACTGCTGCGCATCCAGGAAATCCGCCGGCAGCGGCGCGATGTCGGCGTTGAGATCGGCGTCGAAGCCGAAGAATCCGATGCGGCCAGCGATGCCGAGCTCGGAAGACGCGTCGATCACGCTGCCGGCCGAGCGCAGCAGGAAATCCGCCACGATGTCGATCGCGCCGCCGTTGCCGCCGATGGCACGGGCGACGATCGCGCTGTTGTCGAGCACGACGAGTATCGGATCGATCAGTATGTTGCCGCCGTTCGCGGTACCGCCGAGCACACTGGTGGATATCGTGCTGTCGGTAGCGAACAGCCGATTGCCGACGATCAGCGCGA
>CADEEJ010000379.1 GCA_902826315.1 uncultured Steroidobacter sp. | reverse complement strand
CGGTTGGCCAAACTTGCCGGAGCGCCGCGCGCACCTGCAGCCGGGGTAGATCTGCACGTACGCGTCGGACAACGGGTCCAGCGCGGAGAGCCAATGCTGACAGTGCACGCACAGACCCCTGGCGAGCTTGCCTACGCGCTCGAGTTTGAGGCTCGCCATCCGGGCCTCATCTCCATCAAGCCGATATGAAGCCCCTCGCCTTCTACTTTCCACAAGACGAGCTGTTCGCTCGCAACCTCATTGCGCAGATTGGCGCTGAGACGGGTGAACTCGAGTGGCATCGCTTTCCGGATCGAGAATCGCTCATCACTTTGCACAGCGACTGCGCAGGCCGGGACGTAATCGTCGTCTGCACGCTGACCGATCCAGACTCCAAAGCGCTGCCGCTGTACTTCTGCGCAGCCACAGCACGCGACCTCGGCGCCCACCGGGTCGGTCTGGTCGCACCGTACCTCGGCTACATGCGTCAGGATCATCGGTTTGGCGAAGGTCAGTCGCGCAGCGCTCACGAGTTTGCGAAATTTCTGTCCGCGAGTTTCGATTGGCTGGTGACGGTCGATCCTCATCTTCACCGACTGAGCAACCTCGGCGAAGTCCTCTCGATCCCGGCGGTGACGGTAAGCGCGATGCCCGCCGTGAGTGACTGGATCCGCAGGAATGTGGAACGCCCGATACTCCTCGGGCCTGATCGCGAGAGCGCTCAGTGGGCGCAGCGCGTCGCTCGCTCGCTGGACGTGCCTTGGGTTGTGCTTGAGAAGCTCCGATCGGGCGATCGAACGGTCAAGGTCAGCCTGCCAGATCCGGCGCTTGTGCGAAGTGGCAATCCGGTCATCGTCGACGACATTGCCTCATCGGGCCGCACGCTTGCTGAAACGTTGAGTGGACTGCAGACGCTCGGTGTGCCGCAAGCCACTTGCGTGATCGTGCACGCGCTGTTTGCCGAAGGCGCAGAACTCGCAATTCGGGAGGCAGGCGCAAGACAAGTCGTCTCGACGAATACCGTGTCGCACACCACGAATCAGATCGATGTGGTGCCGTTGATCGCAGCAACACTCGGGCAGTTCGTATCGCAGTGAGTCTCAAGGATCAAGGCTAGAGCCACAGTACTTCCAGTGCTAATAAGCGATCTCCAGCACGGCGAATAGTAGACAAGCTGAACCGCACCGCAGTTGGCCTGCGCCAGTCGCGCGCTTGACTTGCTGGTTTCCGTACATGCCGCACGTGTGGAGAGGCAGTCCTGCCACGCTAATGTACAACGACCCGGCGTCCGACATCGGCGCAAACCCTGCTCCTGCACCAAAACCGATCAACAGTTTTTTGCACGCGTGGTGGAACCTTCGCTGGGTAATGTTGCTGAACTCCTTCTGCAACTCATTGTCGCCGGTGGCCCAGTTCCCTTTCTGAGGGAAGTCCCGGACGAACTGCGGGGTACTCCTCAGTAGTTACTGCATGTGTTATCGCTACACTGAGTTCCGTCAAACCTATATGAACCTGGTCGCCTTCACAGAGGAGAATTTGTATGAATCGCCGATTCAACGTACTGGTGGGCTTGTCTGCGGTCGCGCTATTGGCGACCGCATCATTGAGCTTCGCGGCCGAAGAGGCCAAGCCGCCGATGCACATGCACAAGTCAGAGATGGACCATCGCAGTGATAAAGAAGTGGCAACCGAGTACAAGAGCGAGGCCACGCAGCTGCGAGAGAAGGCCGACTCTCACCGCAAGCTCGCGAAGCTGTACATGGGTCGCACGGCTCCCAAGGGCGGCGCCAGTTACGCCAGTGTGGCGAAGCATTGCGAGAACCTGGCGAAATCCTACGAGGACGCCGCGAAGGAGGCGGAGACCGTTTCGTCTGAGTTGAGCAAGTAGCCGTCTCGAGCGCTGGACTGTCATCCATTCCAGCGCTCGGCTCGTTCAGGTTCTGAATACGGGGTGAGGTTTTCTGCGCACTATCGGGGGCCTCAATCTCAGCGCATTTCCGACCACCCCCCAACTCTGGAGTTCACTCCAGACTCTGGGGAATTGCCGTAAAGCCATCAGCGCCGCACCAATCGTGATCACAAGCCCTCGAAGAGGCGTGCTCACTGAAACCGTGGACATTCCAGAATAGTTGTTGCATCCGCGGATGCTACACTGACCTCCTGTCAAAGCCCGTCCATCGTCCACATTTCGCAACGGAGACATGTATGAATCGCCGATTCAAAGCACTCGTAGGTCTGTCCGCCGCCCTGCTCGCCGCTGGCTCATTGAGCTTCGCGGCCGAAGAGGCCAAGCCGCCGATGCATATGCACAAGTCGGAGATGGACCACCGCAGCGATAAGGAAGTAGCAGCCGAGTACAAGAGCGAGGCCACGCAGCTACGAGAGAAGGCCGAGTCTCACCGCAAACTTGCCCAGTTCTACAAGACGTTCACGCCCCCAAAGGCCACGGCCAACTACGCCAGTGTCGCGAAGCACTGCGAGCAGCTGGCGAAGAACTACGAAGACGCTGCGAAAGAGGCGGAGGCGATTTCGTCAGAACTGAGCAAGTAACCCGGAATAGCGCCGGCGTGCGACGGCAGGCCGGGCGCTTATCTCCTGATGTCTCTATTCCTTCACGCCTCCGCGCAGCCTCAGTGCATTGGTGATGACCGACACCGACGAGAGGCTCATCGCGAGCGCCGCGATCATCGGCGACAGCAGCAGACCCGTAATCGGGTACAACACGCCCGCCGCGATCGGCACACCGAGTGCGTTATACAAGAAGGCAAACCCGAGGTTCTGCCGCATATTCTTCACCGTCGCGAGTGAGATCGCTCGCGCCCGGGCAATGCCGCGCAGATCGCCTTTCACCAGCGTCACCTGAGCGCTGCTCATGGCGACATCCGTCCCCGTCCCCATCGCCACACCCACATCGGCTTTAGCCAGTGCCGGCGCATCGTTGATGCCGTCGCCGGCCATGCCGACGATGCGCCCTTCTTTCTGCAGCTTCTCGACCAATGCAAGCTTGTCCGCCGGCTTAACCTCGCCGTGCACCTCGTCGATGTTCAGGCGAGCGGCAACCGAGCGTGCCGTGGTAAGACCATCTCCAGTCGCCATCACGACGCGCATGCCGGCGTCGTGAAGACTTGCAACCGCCTCCGGCGTACTTGCCTTCACCGGATCGGAAACAGCGAGCAGACCGAGTAATTGACCATCGCGGGCAAGGTACATGACGCTGCTGCCCTGCTGACGTTGCGCCTCACTGGCTTCAATCAGTGCGGTCACGTCTACGCCTTCCTGCTGCATCAGCACTGTGTTGCCGAGCGCAAGCCGATGCCCTTCGACGACACCGCGCACGCCGATGCCGGAAGAAGATTCGAAATCCTGCGCCTTCGCGAGCGTGAGGCCGCGCTTGCGCGCCGCCTCGACGATGGCTGCGGCGAGCGGGTGCTCGCTGCCCTGATCGAGGCTCGCCGCCAGGCGCAGCACTTCGCTCTCTTCGTTGCCTTTCGTCGCCACGGCTTTGTCGAACGCCGGCTTGCCCTCGGTCAGCGTGCCGGTCTTGTCGACGATCATCGTGTCGAGGCGGCGAAAGTTTTCAATGGCGGATGCGTCGCGAAAGAGAATCCCCTGGCTCGCGGCCTTGCCGGTCGCCACCATGATCGACATGGGCGTTGCCAGGCCGAGCGCACACGGACACGCAATGATCAATACGGACACCGCATTTATAAGGCCATAGAGCCAGCCCTGGTCTCCGCCAAACACGCCCCAGGCAACGAACGAGGCAACAGCGATCAGCACAACCGTCACGACGAAGTAGCCGGCCACACGGTCCGCCATCCGCTGCATCGGCGCTTTCGAACGCTGTGCCTGCGCCACCATCTGGACGATTTGCGACAGCATGGTCTGAGCGCCGACACGCTCCGAGCGCATCGTGAGGCTGCCCGTGGTGTTGAGCGTGGCGCCGATCACTTTGTCGCCAGCGCGCTTGGTGACCGGGATGGGTTCGCCCGTGAGCATCGACTCATCCACTGCACTCGAGCCCTCGACCACTACGCCATCGACCGGGACCTTCTCGCCCGGACGCACGCGCAACAGATCGCCGACGTGCACGTGCGTGAGCGGCACATCCGACTCCGTCCCGTCCGCTTCGATGCGTCGCGCGGTCTTCGGTGCGAGGCCGAGTAGCGCCTTGATTGCTGCCGATGTTTGCGAGCGCGCCTTCAGTTCAAGAATCTGCCCCAGCAGCGTTAGCGAAATGATCACCGCCGCTGCCTCGTAGTACACGCCAATGCGACCGTGCGCCATAAAGCTCTCGGGGAACACGCCCGGCGCAATGGTGGCGACCACGCTATAAATGAAGGCCGCCGACGTGCCCAGACCGATCAGCGTCCACATATTCGGACTGCGATGGATGATCGAGAGCACACCGCGCACGAAGAAGGGCCAGCCCGCCCACAGCACGATC
>CADEEJ010000378.1 GCA_902826315.1 uncultured Steroidobacter sp. | reverse complement strand
TACAGAGAGAGTTTGCTCGCAAGTGACTCTGCGCAGATGTCGGCGTGCGACAGACCAGTGAACACACACTCTTACAACAAGCGATGTATGTGTGTCCTCAGTGACTGAAGACACGACTCGGACTCTATGCGCATGTCGCTACCGGATCGAGTCGGAAAGCGACCCCTGCAGACACGCTGCTCTCCGCGTGTCATCCCCATCATAGTCGCTATGATTACTCGCTCTGCATCGCCATACCAATTGGCTGGGCGCAGATTGGCGACATTCTCAGCATGGAATCCGAAGCCCAGAAAGTACACGACGTCGGCCTTCGCTAGCAGCTTGCGCGCGAGCGAAAAATCTTGCGATTCCTGATCGTGCTCACCGATCAGCTTGATTTGTTTTGCGACTGCGCTGAGGTCGGCGCCAGCACCGCCATACGGAATGCAGCGGTCAGCGGATTTCGGTTCCGCGAGCTCGGCCAGTCTCCCCAAGCTTCCATGTACGTGGACAATCGCTATCGCTGCAGCAACACTCCGAATGTCCTCGGCTCTGGCCGTTTCAGAAAACATCGCGGAGAGACGAAGGAGCAGCGTTCGCTCAAGTGATCTCTCATAGTTGAACGTAACAAACGAGACTTGGTTTGCTGAGAAATCATGCACTTGCTCGCAACCACTCAGCATGTGGCCCCACAGATATCTTAGCCAGTCCCCGTTAACGTCCGCGTTGGTGAGATTTGCGACAACTTCACGATGTAGAAGTTGGTAGGCGATGATTGCCCTGCCCACGTCCGCGAATTTCTTGTGCTTGGAAAGGAAGAAGTCAATTGAAGGCGGCGCAGCTTCAAGTAGGGCATCGGCAAGCTCTTGGAGATTTTCGGTTCTACACTTGTACCTGTGCCAAAGCTCATTTCTAAGTTCATCGGGCAGCTGGTTGCTGGTAATCATCGAAATCAGGTCGGCGCCGGAAGGAAAGCCATAAGATATGCTGGCTCCCGCACCGAGAACGAAAACAACCTTCTTCGTGATCATCGGAGCTTAGTCACTGAAGTCTGTCCGCGGCGAAGGCGCGTATCCAACGCAGCATGTCTTCGACGTCTTCTCGGCGGAAGCGATCGAAGTGTCCGTGATCAGCGTTATTTCGTATGTCTGCCAGCGCTGTTATTCGCTTTTGAACTAATTTGTCGTAGACCTCGGCGCGTGCGAGATCTGTGTTAAGCACGTCGATCTTCGTCTTCTGCGCTACTTGAATCTGATGTCGCTCGCACAACTTCCTAAGTGTGTCCTCTAGCACGGCTCCGAGCAGAGACGCTGCTGGGATGTGGTAGCCTGCCTGTAGGAGCGCTTCGCTCTGTTCTATGAAGTCCCCAAGGACCTCTGCAGAGATCAGCGATTTCATGTCGAAGAGAAGTCCGGCGGCAAAGTCTCGGCTGGCAGCTTCCACAACACCGAAGCAATGAATCATGTAGTACGAGTTGTCTGCTGAATGCTTCGCCTCGGCGAGACGGCGAAGTTCCTGGTAGTGATCGCTATTCTCGCCACAGCTGCGTCGGACAAGATTGAGAGCCGAAGTTCGAAATCTTGTGTAGTCAGGGACTACTGGGTGACGCTGCATTTCGCGACCGTCCCAGCCTGATGCCTGCAGCACTTGCTTGCCTTCTGAAAGCAGTTGCTGGAACTGCTGGACGATGCGTTCCTGGGTGCTCATCGAAACACGGCCTATCGGTTCGGAGGTGTTGGTGCGTTACGAAATAGCTGGGCGCTACGACACCTTGCATCTCTCCTGACAATTCGCTGGAGCGGGAGCTTTGGTGCGCGAGTTGTCGAGCATCAATCTCTATAGGATTTGACCAATTGATCCTTGCGGGTAAGTCTCTTGCTAGCAGCGTTGTAGTCGGCGAACACGTATGCACCATCGTCGTCCCGCACCTGCTGCCACGAAGTCTTGATACCTTGATCTCCGACGCTCACGTATGCATTTACGTCGAGCCCTTTGCTAGTGAGCTTCCGAACTTCCGTGACAATCGCGTCATATGCGGCCTGTCTGCTCGGCTTTTTGGGAAACACAATCGTGAGCGACAGCCAGTTGCGCGCGGGTTCTATTCCAGTCAATGTTCTTTCCTCCTGCACTTCGACAAAGTACCTGCCAGCACTGGAGGTCGTGGTTTTCACGCCTCGGTATTCATCCATCGTAACGATCTTCTTCAGGCTCGCTTTGTAGATGAGTGCGCCGGAGTACTGATTGGCGCTGAGTACGTCATCCCCCAAGAAGGCCATGCCGAGAATATCTATCCTGGAATCGACCAGAGCTGCGTGCGCAAGAGACTCCCGAAGGATCCGATCAACGACTGCAGCGGGCGGAGGCGTGGAGTAAAACGAAACGCTGAGCACGCGGCCGCCGCCCTGAACATCCTCCATCGTTACGTCGAACAACCGTTTTGGCGTCGTTGCAGAAGAAGTTGCGCAAATAAGCGCCATGACGACAGTAATGACTACCCGGTTCGTCATAAGTCACCTGCCAAAGATGATTGTGCTCGCTCTCGCGCTACTCGATTGGTTCCAGTGAGCACCATGCGCTCAGTGCTGGCTCAGGAGCTTCTTCTTCTATGATTCGAACTCGTCCTCGCTGATGATGCCTCTCTTGCGGAGATCGTCCAGCTTAACCAGCTCCGAGTAGAGGTCATTTGATTTCAGCTCGCCCTTGGCTGCGCTCGAACTCGGCGGGGCGTTGACGTTGTTCTCGATCACCATGTCAGGCCGCGGCACCAAAGCAGCACCGGTCGCTCGCGGGTCGTCCCTGTCAACCAGCCGAAACTGATACTCAAAATTTGGCATTTGCCCCGGACCAGGCGGCGTAGTGTGGGACGCCAGGGGTATTGCCACCTTGTCTTTGCTCGCAGCGAACGCATTCGCTCGCTTGATGACTTCAGACTTCAGCGCACTCATGTTCGTGAACATGCCGCCAGCCGATGTCTGCGAGATCATGTATGTGTCAGTACCCATTGGTATGATCTCACTCGTGGCACAGCCAGCGATTGCCAGTGCAAGCATGAGGATAGTGACGCGGTAGCGAGTCGTTAGCGGTTGCATGATTCCCTCACTTCCACACACATGATTGTCGGCGCGGCTCGATTTGGCAGCTAACACGCACACCCCGGCGGCAGATGACACTCATCATCCTTCTCGATACACGTATCCCCACACGGCTTGCCCTTCTTGCAGACCTTGCAGCACTCGCGCGCAGTCGCACGCTCGCCCTGCTGAAACTCACTGAATGGATCGAATCGCGATGAACTCGCGATCACGCGATCGAAGAACTGGGATGAAGACTCCACCCCGCGATCGCCACCGATAGCTGCCACTGCGTACAGTAGTGACGCAAGCATCCAGATGCGCATGCTCCTTTCCCCCTTGCGCTTTGCTTGCCGCTTTCCGCCACGTCGTCGTCGTTTGTCCGCTGTAATCCGTGACGTTGCGCGGTCAACCCGATCATAGCGCCGTGATTCTGAAAGTCACGGACTGCGTGCGGAACTGTAAACGGATCCGACGGGGATGAACTAGTGACGAGCCCCGGTCCTTGGCGAAGGTCTCCTCAGCAGCAAGGTTGCGAACGTCCCGCCAAAAGTAGCGACGTTTCCGCGGGAACGTCTTTCTCCATACCGGTAATCTGAATCCTTAGCTTGGGGGGCCGATGAGCCGATTGGCAGGTCCGAATGCCCGTCGAGGAATAGCCATGAAGACCATTTATCTCGATCACAACATCGCGCATTACTTTGTTCGTGGGTTTCTACCCAACGTGGACGGTGTTGCTGAATGGGACGCCCTGAAGAAGTGCCGGTCGGCGCCCCGAGACTTCCGCTTCGTCCTCACCGATTGGCACTTGGTTGAGGCGGCACGCGAGTGCACGCACAGGGACGATCCGCAGGGCGAAGGACGGCGCTATGCGGACTTCTTTGAAAGCCTTACGCCACTCTTCCTCGACGGTCACCTAGCCCTAGAGAAAGCGGAGATGGCGACTGTCGCGTATTCCCGCTGGAATCTGCCTACTAGAGGAAAACCTGACTCGATGTTCGCAACGGAGTTTTCGCAAATCGCGTCGAGCCAGGTTCCTGAGATGCTTATTGGCTTAAGTTCACGGATCTATCTGCGCCATCTGATCGAGACAGACTCATCACGAGCCGAGTTCCATCACGCCGCGGGACGTGCAACGTCAGGTCAGCAGATGGTTATTGATGCCTACAACGAGGGCGGGCAATTTGACCTGGCTGCACAGCAAGAGATTGATCGAGAATGGTTCCTGTCATTGCTACCCGAGCGCGACCTGAGCAATCGATGGATCGCGCTCGATCGACGCGAGCAGCTTGCCGATCAATTGTCGAGATCTCCTGATGAGCTGCTTCGCCAATGCCCCGCGATATTCACTGAAAGCGTCATGACCGACATTCGCGCAAC
>CADEEJ010000377.1 GCA_902826315.1 uncultured Steroidobacter sp. | reverse complement strand
CGCATTCTCGACCGGCACATCGATCGGCTGTATCTGCGGCGGCACTGCCATCGAGAACATCGCCAGCAACTGCTCGGGATCGATATCGTCCTTCTTCTCCGCCCCATCCAGGACCATCGGCGGCACCTTCGTCGTCGGTGCGATCGTCGCACCGCTACGCTGAACCGACGCTGCGACCAGCTGGCCGAGCATCAGCAGAAAGTCCGTTGTCGCTTGCGACGGCTCGGACGCCACAGTGCCTGGCGTCGATCCGGGCGTCGATGCCGGCGTCGCGGGCGTGGAAGGCTGCAGGGGAAGATTCGTGGGTGTCATGTCTTGTTCACTCTGCGTTGGGCGCGCTCGTCGCTCTCGCGTTGCTCGCGTCGATCCGACGCGCGCCGCTCCTCTGTCTGCCATTGCTCGACCACGTGGCCGAGGGCCTTGGCGCGTTTCGCCGCCTCTTGCCACTTGAGCCGCTCCGCATCCCGCTCCGACTGCGCGCGCCTCACGACCGCCTGCTGCTGGCGAATGGCTTCGACGAGCCGGCCGAGGAAGGCCTGGTAGTCGCGCAGATCCGTCGCTCCGATGCCGCGGCCCGCGCGCTGCTTGAACTGCTTCTCGTAGTCGCCGCGATATCGCTCCAGCTCATGCAGCTTCGTCTCGGCATCCGTCACCTTGCGCTCGACCGCTGCAAGGCCGGACGCCAACCGACGCTCGGTGTCGTCGAACAGGTTTTGCACCGGCTTCATGCGCTTGGCACGCGTCACGCGGCACCGCCGATGACTGCACCGAGCTCGACCAGGCTGCGGTTGTAATCAACCCGCTCGGTGAGATCCTGCTGCAGGAAATTCTGCATGTTCGGCCACAGCGCGATCGCCGCGTCGATGCGCGGATCGCTGCCCTTGTGGTACGCGCCGATCGCGATCAGATCGCGATTCTGCTGATACGTGCTGAGCGCCTGCTTGAAGCGCCGCGCGAGTGCGAACTGCTCCGGCGCGACGACGTCGTGCATCACGCGGCTGATAGAAGCTTCGATGTCGATGGCGGGATAGTGTCCCGCCTCTGCGATACGCCGCGACAACACGACATGACCGTCGAGAATCGCGCGTGCCGCGTCTGCAATCGGATCCTGCTGATCGTCGCCTTCCGTCAGAACCGTATAGAACGCCGTGATCGAGCCCATCCCGGTCGCACCGTTGCCGGCACGCTCGACGAGCTGCGGCAGGCGGGCAAACACAGACGGCGGATAGCCCTTCGTCGCCGGCGCCTCGCCGATCGCAAGGCCGATCTCGCGCTGTGCCTGAGCGAAGCGCGTGAGGGAGTCCATGATCAGCAGCACGTTCTTACCTTGATCGCGGAAGTACTCCGCGATCGCGGTCGCGCGCCAGGCGCCGTGCAGACGCATCAGCGGCGGATTGTCCGCCGGCGTTGCGACGACGATTGCGCGCTTCAAGCCCTGCGGCCCAAGAATGCGCTCGACGAATTCTTTCACTTCGCGGCCGCGCTCACCGATGAGCCCGACCACGATGACGTCGGCGCTCGTGTACCGGCCCATCATTCCAAGCAGCACGCTCTTGCCGACGCCGCTGCCTGCAAACAGGCCGATGCGCTGACCACGCCCGACAGTCAGCAGCGAATTGATAGCACGCACGCCGACATCGAGAGGCTTCTCGATCGGCTGGCGCGACAGCGGATTGATCGGCGTGCCGGTCAAGCGAACACGCTCTTCGCAGGCAATCTGGCCCACCCCGTCGAGCGGCGCGCCTGCGCCGTCGATGATCCGGCCCAGCAACTGCGGGCCGACTGCACACGTTTCGGCGCCGGTTCGCGGCACGACGCGGGCATTCGGCTTCAAGCCATGGATGTCGCCGGTCGGCATGAGATACAGGCGATCGCCCGAGAAGCCGACGACTTCCGCCTCGATGCGAGCCCCGTCGTTGCCGAGCACATCGCAGCGATCGCCCACGGCCGCCTGACATCCCGACGCTTCGAGCGTGAGCCCGACCATGCGAGTCAGCACGCCCTCGACGGGCGGCGGCGCCAGCTGCTCGACACGCTTTCTATGGCGTTCGAGCAAGCTTGCGATGCTGGAGCTACGAGCCGCGTCCGCCATCTGTGCGCTCATCGCCGAGGATTGCGGTCATGATGCTTTGAATGCGCGTTTCCATGCGCGCGTCGATGTGTGCCGTATCCGTCGTTACGCGACAACCGCCGCGCGGCATCACAGGATCTTCGACGATCGTCCATGCACGGTCGCCGGCGGGTGTCGCGAGCTTCTCGCGAACGACATTCGCATCCTCCGGATGCAGGTGGACACGCACATCGCGAGTCGCTGCCGGCAGCAGCGCGACGGTCTCACGAATGACTGCGATCACCTGCGCCGGGTCCATCCGCAACTCACGCCGCACGAGCTGCCGCGCAATCGTGACTGCGAGCTGTACGAGCTGCTCTTCGACTTGCGAATCCAGCTCCTTGAACGGCTGCGCAACCGCGGCGAGCATCTTGTCGATGGTCGCCACTTGCGTCTTCATCTGATTGTTTGCCTGCTGCGACTCGGCGCGCGCTGCCGCCACGCCAGCCGCATGACCCTTGGCATACGCTTCCTTGTGGGCGCGTTGCTCGACATCTTCGAGCTCGCTGACCGTCCGGCCGGCGCGCCGCCCCTGCACTGTCTTGCCCGCAACCGCGGGCAGGTCCCAGCGCGACACGGAGCTCATACGAATTCCTCACCCTTGCCGCCGAGCTGGATCGTGCCCGCTTCCGACATCTTGCGAACGATCGCCAGGATCTCCTTCTGCGCGGCTTCCACTTCCGACAGCCGCACCGGACCCTTCGCTTCCAGGTCGTCCTTCATCATGTCGGCAGCACGCTGCGACATGTTCTTGAAGATCTTCTGCTTGAGCGCCTCGTCCGCGCCCTTGATCGCGAGCAGCAGCTTGTCGCCCGGCACGGCGCGCAGTACTTCCTGCATGCCGCGGTCGTCGATCTCCGCGATGTCGTCGAACACGAACATCAGCTCCTGGATCTTGCTGCCGAGCGCCTCGTCGGCCTTCGAGATCAGCTCGACGACGTTCGCCTCGGCCGTGGAATCCATGAAGTTCAGGATGTTCGCCGCAGTCTTGACGCCGCCGAGCACCGAGGTCTTCAGGCCGCCGGTCCGGCCGGCGAACTGTTTCTCGATCACTTCATCGAGCTCGCTCAGCGCGCTCGGCTGGATGCCGTCGAGCGTCGCGATGCGCAGCACCACGTCGGCGCGCAATGGATCCGGGAACTGGTTGAGCACTTCGGCGGCCTGGTCAGAATCGAGGTAGGCCATCACGATCGCGATGATCTGCGGATGCTCCAGCCGGATGAGCTCCGCGACCGCGCGCGCGTCCATCCACTTGAGCGCTTCCAGGCCCTTGCTGGAACGGCCGAACAGGATGCGGTCGATTACGCCGCGCGCCTTGTCCTCGCCGAGCGCGCCGATCAGTACTTTGCGCAGGTACTCATCGACGCCGACGCCGAGCGACGTGTGCCCTTCGACGGACAGGCTGAAATCGCTCAGCACCTTGCTCACGTCGGTGCGCGAAATGTTCTGCAGCTGGGTCATCGCGGCGCCGATGCGTTGCACGTCCTTGGCACCCATGTGCTTCATGACTTCCGTTGCCTCGTGCTCGCCGAGCGACAACAGGAAGATAGCAGCACGCTCCGTACCGCTGCGCTTGGCGTCCTGGGCTTGCTTCTTACTCATCGTCACCGACCCACGTCTTCACGACCTGTGCCACGCGCGCTGCATCCTGCGTCACCATGGAGCGCGCCTGAGAAACCTGTCCGTCATAGTCGAGCGGCGGACCGGCCGCTTGGGAAAGACCACCCTGCCCGCCCGGCAATGCAGCCGGCGCGTATGCGATGCGCGGCGCCGCGAGCAGGCCGCGGATCAGCGGACGCAGCACCATCAGCACCAGCACGAGCAACACGATCAGGCCAGCGAGGAGCTTCGCGATGTCACGCACCAGCGGACGCTCCCACAGCGGAATCGGGTCTTCCTGCACTTCTTCCGGCGTCAGCTCGCCTTTGAACGAGGCGTTGACGACATTGACGCTGTCGCCGCGCGCCTGGTCGAAGCCAACAGCGTCCTTCACCAGCTTGGTCATGTTCTCCAGCTGCTCGGGCGTCAGCGCGGTCTCAGTGACCTCGCCTTCGTCGTCGGTCGTGCGCAGGTTGTCGACGAGCACCGCGACCGTGAGCCGCTTCAGGCGACCGGCCGGCTGGCGCGTATACGCGACCGTGCGATCGATTTCGTAGTTACGCGTCGACTGCTTGGAAGTGTTGTCGGGCGGCGCATTCGGCGCGACCGGCTCGGCACTCGCGGCCTGTGCACCGGCGGCAACGCCGGGCGGCAATGCGACGCCGGGCGTGGGCGGCTGATTCGTGAGCGCACCCGGCACGCCCTGCGGACCGGCACCGTTGCGGCTGGTCTCTTCCGCGCTCTGCTCGC
>CADEEJ010000376.1 GCA_902826315.1 uncultured Steroidobacter sp. | reverse complement strand
CGTTCGAGAAGTTTCCCGGCGCCAACGATCGCCTGACGACGCAGATGAAGTCGGTCGGCGAGGCGATGGCGATCGGCCGCACGTTCCAGGAGTCGCTGCAGAAAGCGCTGCGCAGCCTGGAAGTCGGCACCGACGGGCTCGACCCGATACTCAAGCTGCCGCTCGCGGAGAGCGACCAGCACCGCCTGCGCGAAGAGCTGCGCATGCCGGGACCGAACCGCATCCGCTACGTCGGCGATGCGTTCCGTGCCGGGTTTCCCTTCGACGAAGTCCACACCTTGTCGCGCATCGATCCCTGGTTCCTCGCGCAGATCGAAGACATCGTGCGTGAGGAGCAGGCCGTGCAGTCGCAGGGCCTCGAAGCCTTCAATCGCGATCGTGTGCGCGAGCTGAAGCGCAAGGGTTTCTCGGACCGCCGCCTCGCGACGCTGCTGGGCATCGACGAGAGCAGCGTGCGCCGCCGCCGCGTGACGATGGGAATTCGTCCGGTCTACAAGCGCGTCGACACCTGCGCCGCGGAGTTCGCCACCTCGACTGCGTACATGTACTCGACCTACGACGAAGAGTGCGAGGCGGCGCCGACCGATCGCAAGAAGATCATGATCCTCGGCGGCGGGCCGAACCGCATCGGGCAGGGCATCGAGTTCGACTACTGCTGCGTGCACGCCGCGCTGGCGCTGCGCGAAGCGGGTTTCGAGACGATCATGGTGAACTGCAATCCCGAGACCGTCTCGACCGACTACGACACCTCCGACCGCCTGTACTTCGAGCCGCTCACGCTCGAAGACGTCATGGAGATCATCGACAAGGAGAAGCCGATCGGCGTGATCGTGCAGTACGGCGGCCAGACGCCGCTGAAGCTGTGCCGCGCGCTGGAAGCTGCCGGCGCGCCGATCATCGGCACGACGCCGGATTCGATCGACATCGCCGAAGACCGCGAGCGCTTCCAGCAGCTGGTGCAGACGCTCGGCCTGAAGCAGCCGCCGAACTGCACTGCCCGCACCGAGGAGCAGGCGATCACGATGTCGAAGACGGTCGGCTTCCCGCTGATCGTGCGCCCGTCGTACGTGCTCGGCGGTCGTGCGATGGAAGTCGTGTTCAACGAGGAAGACCTGCGCACGTACATGACCGACGCGGTCAAAGTGTCGAACGACAGCCCGGTGCTGCTCGACCGCTTCCTCGACCTGGCGATCGAAGTCGACGTCGACGCGATCTGCGACGGCGAGGACGTCTACATCGGCGGCATCATGGAGCACGTCGAGCAGGCCGGCGTGCACTCGGGCGACTCGGGTTGCTCGCTGCCACCGAACAGCCTGAGCGCGGAAACGCAGAACGACCTGAAGGAGCAGACGCGCAAGCTGGCGCGCGGCCTCAAGGTCGTCGGGCTCATGAACATCCAGTTCGCGATCCAGAACGGCGTCGTCTACATCCTCGAAGTGAATCCGCGCGCCTCGCGCACGGTGCCGTTCGTCTCCAAGGCGACCGGCGTGCCGCTGGCGAAGATGGCCGCGCGCGTGATGACCGGCAGCAAATTGAAAGAACTCGGATTGACGATCGAGCGCGTGCCGCAGTTCTTCGCCGTGAAGGAGTCGGTGTTCCCGTTCGCGAAATTCCCGGAGGCCGATCCGATTCTCGGCCCGGAAATGAAATCGACCGGTGAGGTGATGGGCACCGGGCGCTCGTTCGGCGAGGCGTATGCGAAAGCGCAGCTCGCATCCGGTGTCGTGCTGCCGACGCGCGGGGTGTGTCTGATCAGCGTTCGTGAACGCGACAAGCCCGCGGCAGTGATTCTCGCGCGGCGCCTGGTCGCGCAGGGTTTCGAAATCGTTGCGACCTCGGGCACCGCCAAGGCCATCAGCGACGCCGGCATTCCCTGCCGCTCCGCCAACAAGGTGCGCGAGGGCAGGCCGCACATCGTCGACATGATCAAGAACGACGAGATCTCGCTGATCGTGAACACGACCGAAGGCAAGCAGGCGATCTTCGAATCGCGCTCGATCCGGCGCGAGGCCGTGCACAAGCGCGTCACTTATTACACGACGGTCGCGGCGGGCATCGCGACCTGCGATGCGATCGCGCACATGAACGACGTGGACGTGAACCGGCTGCAGGATCTGCACCAGGCCATAGCCAGCGATACGGTGTCGCTGCCGGCGCTGGCAGAGGGTGGAGCGTCATGAAACGGATGCCGCTGACGCTGCAGGGCGCGGAGCGCCTGCGTATCGAATTGAAGCGCCTCAAGACCGAGGACCGGCCGCGCATCATCCAGGCGATCGCCGAGGCGCGTGCCCACGGCGATCTCAGCGAGAACGCCGAATATCACGCCGCGCGCGAGCAGCAGAGCTTCTGCGAGGGGCGCATCAAGGACATCGAGGGACATCTCGCGAATTCCGAGATCATCGACGTCACACGCCTCGCGGCGGGCGGCAAGGTCGTCTTTGGCGCCACACTCGAGCTGGAAGACCAGGACGGCGGTAACGAAGTCGTGTACCAGATCGTCGGCGACGCCGAGGCCGACATCAAGAGCGGCCGGATTGCCGTGTCGTCACCGATTGCGCGCGCACTGGTCGGCAAGTTGCAGGGCGACATCGTCGACGTGGTGGCGCCTAGCGGCACGCGCACGTACGAGATCGTCGCCGTGAAGTACGTGTGAACAGAATCGCCGCAGTCGTTCTGACCCTCTGGGCCGGAAGCCTGTGGACGATCTGCGCGATCGCCGCGCCCGCGGCGTTCGCAGTACTCGAACGGCCTGCCGCCGGTCGGATTGCCGGTACGCTCTTCTTGATAGAGACCTGGCTCGGCGCTGCGTGCGCGCTCATCCTGTTCGCGTCCGCAGTCGTGCACAAGCCGCTTGCCGCGCGTCTCAGCCCGTCGTGGCTGCTCGCTGCAACTGCCGCGGCTCCGCTCCTGAGCGAACTGGTGCTCTCACCGATGATGGCAGCCGCACGCGCCGCCAACGATATGAGTCGCTTCGGGATGCTGCACGGCCTCGCAGCGGTGCTGTTCGTCGCGGCGGCGCTCGGCGCGCTGCTGCTCGTGCTGCGCTTCAATCGGCCGGCAAAATGATGCGCGGCTTGTCTTTGCGCGGGCGGTAGAACACGGCGACGTTGCCGATGCGCTGGACCAGCGCGCTCTTCGTCTGCTGAGCCAGCTCGGCGAAGATGCTGTCGCGCTGGTCGCGATCGCCGACGCGAGCGCGTACCTTCACCAGCTCATGAGCGCCCAGTGCGGTTTCGAGCTCGCCGGTGATCGCCGGCGACAGACCGCCCTGGCCGATCATCACGACGGGCTCGCGCGCATGGGCCAGGCCGCGCAGGTGCTTCTTTTGTTTTTCGGTCAGGCTTGTCTGGGTCGGATTGGATTGCATGCCTAAACGTACCAAATCGAGCCAGCGCTGGCTGCAGGAGCATGAGAGCGACGTGTTCGTGAAGCGTGCCCGCGAGGCTGGCTACCGCTCGCGCGCGCTGTTCAAGCTCGAAGACATGCAGCGCACCGACCGGCTGCTGAAGCCTGGCATGACCGTCGTCGATCTCGGTGCGGCGCCGGGCGGTTGGAGCCAGTACGCGGCGAAAGTGCTGCAGGGAAAGGGCCGCATCGTGGCGCTGGACATCCTGCCGATGGATGCGATCAACGGCGTGGAATTCATCCAGGGCGACTTCACCGAGGACGCAGTGCTCGAACAGCTGCTGGCCTTGATCGGCACGGACCGACCGCAGCTGGTGATGTCAGACATAGCGCCGAACACCACCGGGATCGCAACCGTCGACCAGGACCGCTCGATGCACCTGGCGGAGCTGGCGCTCGATTTCGCGGACAAGGTGCTCGTCCCCGGCGGCGATTTCCTGGTCAAAGTGTTCCAGGGCCGGGACTTCCAGCCGTTCGTCCAGCGGCTGCGGGGGTCGTTCGGAACCGTGAAGGTTCGTAAACCGCCGGCCTCGCGGCAGCGCAGCCCGGAACTTTATCTGCTGGCGCGCACCTTTAATTCTGGATGAACGTTCCCCACTTCATGCCCATGCGCCGCTCCCTGTGCCTATTTTCCAATGCAGGGAACGGGTTATGGCAATGCCAGACCGGGTTGTAGTAGTGTCGGGACGACCTCCCGCCTGCGCCCCCCTGTCGAGGAAGCGACTTTGAACGACCTAGCCAAGAACATCGTCCTGTGGATCGTGATCGCCGTGGTCGTCGCCACGGTCGTCAGCAATTTCAGCGCGCGGTCGGGCGCGGTCCAGGACATCCCGTATTCGACGTTCCTCGAGCAGGTGAAGGAAGGCGGCATCGCCGACGTCAAGGTCAACAAGCACACCGACGTCATCAAGGGCACGCGCACCAACGGCGAGCCGTTCATCGTCTACAGCCCCGAGACCGACAACGACGCGCTGATCGGCCTGCTGGAGAAGTCGGGTGTGAAGTTCGACGGCACGGCGCCGGAGCGGCAGTCGTTCCTGATGCAGCTGTTCATCTCCTCGTTCCCGATCCTGCTGCTGATCGCCGTCTGGGTGTACTTCATGCGCCAGATGCAGGGCGGTGCGGGCGGCCGCGGCGCCATGTCGTTCGGCAAGAGCCG
>CADEEJ010000375.1 GCA_902826315.1 uncultured Steroidobacter sp. | reverse complement strand
ACCATGACGAGCTGACCGCCGTTGCCGCCGGCGAAGTACGCGCGCACCTTGCGATCCTTGTACGGGTATTCGATGTTCCACCACAGGTAACCGTACTGGATGCCTCGCAGGTCATGCAGCGGCGAGCCCGCACGCTTGGCAAAATCCGCATCGAGAATGCGCTTGCCGTGCCACGTGCCGCCGTCGAGCATGACTTGGCCGAGTTTCATGAAGTCGCGCGGCAGTACCCACACGCCGCCGCCCCCGTAGGGTTGATCGGCGCGATTGATCGGCCAGCCGTATGTCCCGAACTGCAGCGGCCCGCCGAGCAGACGATCGTGCATGGCGAGCGCGGATTCGCCGGTCGTGCGACTCAGCACGCCGAGGGCAAGGTTCGGATCGATGCTGCAATAGACGCCTTTCGTGCCGGGCTCGCGGTCGAGCGGCAGGCGCAGCGTGTAACGGTAGTAGTCGGATTCGTCCGTCTGGTCGAGCATCGTGTCTTCGTTGCCAGGCGCATCCGGATTCGTGTCGTCGCAGAAGTAGCCCGACCGCATCATCAGCAGATGCTCGAGCGTCATCGCGCGCTTCTGTGCGTCGAGGTCGGCAGGCGCTTGACCGCCGTTCATCGCTGCATAGACCGGAGTCGAGAGCTGCACCGGGGCACGCGCGTGTATCGCGGCGCCGATCAGCGTCGCGGTGAGGCTCTTTGCCGCCGAGCGCGTTTCGTGCACCCGATCGCGATGCTCGCCGTGGAAGTACTCTTCCAGCACGAGCTTGCCGTGACGTGCGATCAGCACGCCGTGCACTTCCAGTGAGTGCACCGATTCGATCGGCATGTCGATCAGCATCTGGACGAACTTCTCCATCGCCGCGCGATCGATACGCTCTTGGTCGAGCGTTGCAGTCGTCCAGCCGTCGTCGCGCACCGGGGGCGCGCGATACGCGTAGCGCTGCGGCTTCTTGCCGCGCGGGTAGAAAGTGCTGTCGTCGCCGTCGCGACGGAAGTCGTAGGTGCCGCCGCGCTCAGCGAAGGGCAGCGACAGGACGTCGTTCTCGCTGTCGTAGCTGCCTTCGAATAAAACCTGCTCGGTCTTTCGCCCGCGGAGTTGACCCATCACCCGCACGGTCTTGCCGTCACGCACGAGATGCGTCACGTCGTAGAACACGCCGATGTTGCGCTCGGGATTGCGCATGAACGCACCGAGCGTTCCGTCCGGCCGCTGCTGCACCATCAGGAACAGCGTGAATGTGTCGTCGCGTGGTGTGATGACGCCGCGCCAGCGATCGGCGCCGTCGGACGTCAGCGTCACGGGCGATCCGTAGCGGAAGCCGTTTACGCGCGAGGGCGGCGTGGTCCATTGACCGATGATGCGATTCTTTTCGAGACGACCTTGAAATGTCCCGTGATCGTTCGGCACCGTGAACTGCAGCTCGCTGCCGCGCGCCTGCACCGGCAGGACCCGTCCCGCGAGGTCCGCTGTCCATCCTGTGGGCGTTCGCTCGATGAGCAGCGGGCCGCGCGCGTAGGGGCCGAACCACTGCTGCGCCTTCCACAGGCCGGTCAAATCCTGAGCCTGGACGTTCGCGAGCAACAGCAAACCGATGACGCCGAGAAGCGTCCTGACGAGGGCGATCTTGTTCATGGTAGGGGGCTCGTTGGAGATGGCAGGAGTGGCGGTGTTGCCGGCACCGCAGGCGTCGCTGGCAGTGCTGGTATTGCTGGCACTGAGGGTAAGGCCGGGACTGCTGGTAATGCGGGCACGGCTGGTATCGCCGGCGTTGGTGCCTCTGGTGTTGGCGGCCGAGTAGGTGTTGGCGGCAGCGGGGGCGGTTCGATCGCCACACTGCCGCTTGCGAGCGCGATCGTGAATACAAAGAGCGACGTGCATGCAGCGATGAGACGCGCGCGCTGCGGCCGAGACCGAGTCGTCTGCGGATCGAGGATAGCGACTATGCGTGCGCGCAGTGATGAGCCGTGTGTCATGCCGATTGCCGCGCGAGCGGGATGGCTCATGCCGCTCATGTGTGCAGCTACGTCCAGGAGGAACTGCGCGTAATCGGAAGGCGTCGCGCCGGCGCGCAGAACCGCATCGTCACACGACCGCTCCTGCAAGTTGCGGACGCGTGCGGCAGCGAGCCAGACGAGCGGGTTGTACCAATGCAGCGCGCATGCGAGTCGCGAGAGGAGGGTGCTGATGGCGTCGCGACGCTGGATGTGAGCGAGCTCGTGCATGAGCGCTGCGTGACGTGCGGATTCGGGCCAGGCGTCGCCGGAAGTCGGGAGGAGAAGAACTGGTCGTAGCACGCCCCAAGTGCAGGGGCTGGAGATGTGCGGCGATTCGAGGACACGCAGATCTCGGGGAGTTGAGATGCGCGACAGAGTGGCCGTCCAGTGGGGAGATGCGAGAGGTCGAGCGCGGCGCAGCCAGCGTGTGAGGCCGATGGCGGCGAAGATCTCGCGCAGAAGGACGCAGGAAATACCGAGTAGCCACAAGCCCGACCCCCACCCTAGCCCTCCCCCGCTTGCGGGGGAGGGGACGGGAGGGGGCAGCTGCAGCAGCGCCGACGGCAACGTAGCGACGTGATGTGTCGGCAGGAACAACACACCGAGCGGCATCAGCACACAAAGCCCGAGCGCCGCCGTCCACAACAGATGCTTGAACTCGGCCGACTGCCTGCGCATCGCTAGTGCCAACAAGCCGGTCGCGACGATGACGATGCTCGTCTTGACCGCAATACCTGCAAGCGTCGCGACATCCAGCATGTCAGCGCCCTTGCTTCCTCGCGTTGTCGATCAGCATGCTCAGCTCATCCAGCTCCCCTTTCGTCAGCTTCTTGCCGTGCGCTGAGCCGAGGAGGGCGGCTGCGGCGCGCGCGGCCGAGCCTTCGAAGAAATTCTCGACGACGCCCGCGAGCGCAGCGGAACGCGCCTTGCTGCGCGAGACGACCGGCGCATAGATGTAGCGCTGCCCGTCTACGCGATGCTGCAGATGTTGCTTGTCGACGAGAATCCGCAGCAACGCCCGGATCGCGGAGTAGCTCGGCGGATCGTCGATCTGCTCGTGGATCTGTGCCGCCGTGGCTTCGCCGAGGCGGTAGACGATTTCCATGATCTGCCGCTCGCGGCGGCTGAGACGATGCGGGCCGGACATCGGGCGCCTGCTGGTTTCTTAGCACGTGCTAAGAAATTAGCACGGCGTCTGCCAAAGTCAACCGCCGGAGAATGAATCGCGTTAGTTGCTCGACGTCAGTTCTGCGCGCTGAGCGACAGGCCGGGCACGCGCAGCAGCTCGCGCGAGATCTGCGCACTCAGTTCCTGCAGCAACCCGAGGCGTTCGCGCACCAGTTTGGCCTTGGAGATCTTTTTCGAGTGGCTCGAACTGTTCAGCGAGGCGACCACGCGTTGCGCCTGATCGTAGACCGGCACCGCGACTGCGACGACGCCATACGCCAGCTCGTCCTCGACCGCCGAGTAACCGGCGCGCCGGCATTCCTCGACCAGCTTCATCAGCTTCCCGGGATCCGTCACGGTGTGGCTGGTCAGCGCGACGAACTGCTGGCTCGCGAAATACTTCTGCAAGCGCTCGGCGCTCAGCCCGGCGAGCAGGACGCGGCCCATCGACGTCGGGTAAGCGGGAAAGCGGCTGCCGACGTGCGCTTCGAGCCGCATCAGCGTGCGCACCGACGTGCGCGCCACGTACACGATCTCCGTGCCGTCGAGCACCGTGAGCGCAGCGGAGTCACCGGTCTGGCGCGCGAGATCCTCCAGGTAGGTCTTGGTCAGCGTCTCGATATCCATCGATTCGAGATACGCGGCGCCGAGCTCGAGCACCTTCGGTCGCAGCAGGAAATTGCGGCCCGACTGCATGACGTAGCCGAGCTCGGCGAGCGTGAGCAGGCAGCGGCGCGCCGTCGCAGCGGGCAAGCGCGCATGCGCGGCGATCTCGCTGAGCGTCAGCGACGGCGACTCGCGCGTGAAGGCGCGGATGACATCGAGACCCTTCGCGAGTCCGCCCATGGCTTCGCGGCGCGGCGCGGCAGTACGACGTTTCATGCGGGCACTGTATTTCGCTATCCGAAAAAAGAGTAGGGCGGTTGACGCCGCGGTCACCGGCGCGGGACCATGTTCGCATGGCGAAGCAGATTTCGCTATGCGAAAAACTTGAACCGCGATGAAGATCGGCCCGCAGACCCACCGCAGCTCCGCGATCTCCTCCTCGAACGAGGACACGATCCTGGTGCGCGGCCGCGACTTGTGCCGCGAGCTCATCGGTCAAATCACCTTCACCGAGCACGCGTGGTTGCTCGTCACCGGCCGGATGCCGAACGACACGCAGCGCCGCGTGCTCGATGCGACGCTGGTCGCGATCGCTGAGCACGGACTCGTGCCGAGCGTGCAAGCAAGCCGCATGACGCTCGCTGCCGCACCCGAAGCGCTGCAAGGCGCGGTCGCTGCGGGAATTCTGGGCTGCGGCTCCGTCATCCTCGGCGCTGCACAGAACGCGGGGCAGCTGCTGCACGAAGTTGTTGCGCGCGCGGGCGCGGGGTCACTCGATTCGGCAGCGCAGGCAGTAGTTCAGGATTATCGCC
>CADEEJ010000374.1 GCA_902826315.1 uncultured Steroidobacter sp. | reverse complement strand
ATCACCGGAATCTCGAACTGCGGCTCGCGAATCTGACCGCCGCGGTACAAGCGCAATGATTCCCACAGCGAGCCGTCCGTCTTCTGCGGCGGGGTGTTCTGGAATCGTCCATCGATGAACTCGGGCGAGCGCTGCATGCGCTCGAGTCGCGCGCCGTCGAAGCGACCGCCGAATGCGGGGAGCTGAAAGACGCCGTAGCCCGCGAACGCAAGGACGACGACGGTGCCGAGCAGGATCTTGGCGAATTTCTTCACCGCACGAGCCTAGCACCGTCCGGCCCTTATCTGCCTGTCATGGAAGCCTCGCGACCGAGCAACTCATGGCGACCAGCATGATCATCACCAGAGCCGCGACGACGATCGTAGCGGCGGCGGCAAGTCGCGGCGGACGCGACTTGCTATGCACCCGGGATAGCGACTGTTCGGCGTTCATTCGGCCTCCGCATGCAGGTCCCACTCGACGACTGTCCGCGTGCCCGAGATCGCATCGACATATGTCTTCGTGCCGCGAATCGTCTGGCCGTCGGCGCTGATCTCAGCTCCGGTGAGCGGCGGCACGACGTCGAACGCCAGCCAGTTCACCGATACTGGACCGGTAGCCGGAATGGTCTGACCGCCGCACTCCAGTGTGATCGTCGTGCCAGGCACGACCGTGATACCGAAGCCCGTGGTCCCTCTGGGTTCGCCGCCGAGGTTCGGAACCAGCCGCAGCGACAGCCGCCCGTCGAGCGGACCGATCGGTCCGCTGTTGAGTGTGTACGTGGAGCGGCAGCCTTCCGGTCCGGACTCGCCCTCGACCGTCGCCATGCCCGACTCGACCTGGTACGTGCGCCCGTAAAGATCGAACTCCGACAGCTCTTCGTTCACTTCGAACGTCACCGCGGCGGAGAACTCGACCGTTGCACCGAACGGGTCGGTGACGGAGACCTTCGACGTGCCGGTCCAACCGTGGCAACCGACGTTCGAGAACGTCAGCTTCGGCCGCTGGAAGATCTCGACGGCGGGGGACGGCCGCGCGGAGTCGCCGTTGCTGTAGACGATCACCAGCTCTTCGATGTGCTCGTCGCTCTCGTCGCGGCAGTACTTCTTGAACGAGTTCTGCGGATTGGTCATGTCGCTCCAATCCTCTTCGCTCCACTGGCCGTCGATCTTCAGCAGCGCGCGGATCTTGACCTGGTCCGGCCCGGCACCGACGACGAGGTTCTCGAACGTCACGCTGCGCACCGTCGCATCGGTGAATTTCAGGTAGTCGTAGTGGAAGCTGAGTCGCGGGATCGTGCCGTCGTTCGCCGACTGCAGCAGCTGGATCTCGGCCGAGCTCGCAGTGCCGAGCTTCACTTCCGTGGCCCGCTGGCCTCCCTGGAGCGGCGCGTCGAGCGCCTTTTTCATGCCCCATTCGAGCGAGTCCCAATCGTGGAACTGCTTCTTCTGCCCACGCTGATAGTCGTTCCACGCGGCGAATGCGAACTCATGCCACGCCGCTGTCAGGTCGCCGACGCCGGTCTTCAGCGCGCCGATGCTGTCCTGACTCGCGGTCGCATCCCAGATGGACTTGATCTTCGCCGCGCCTTGCGCGCGCGCCAGGTAGAAGAGGAACACGTAGTCCGAATAGCCATCGGTGTCGCCTTCGAAATTGCCGGCCTGGTCGATCGGCAACAGGTGCTCGAAGTACATGTAGCCGGCGGCAAACGGATGTTCTGCCTTGTTCGCAGGTCCCGAGTCGCCGGGGAAGACGTGATCGATGACCCAGTTGCCGGTCGCTTCGCTCAGCCAGTTGTAGTCCGGGCAATTGCCGGTTGCGTGGGTGATGCCGAACTCGATCGTGTGGAAGAACTCGTGCGCCAGCGTGTCGCGGATCTTTTTCTCATCGGCAGGTGAGATGCCGTGCGGCACGCCGCGGATCAGGATGTGCGAAGGCGTGGCGCTGCAGCTCTGGCCATACGGAACCGTGCGGCCGACGGTCTTGTCCTCGTAACCATAGTCCAGGAACCAACTGCTGGCCGGGATGACGGTGATGTCGAGCGCACCGTCGCCGCCGTTGCACGCCGGATCGATCGCGGCGTCCGAGGGCGGGGAGCGCCCGAAGAGAGTCGTCTCCTTCGAGTAGATCTCTTCTATATAGCGCGCCACGACTTCAGCGACCGGCTCGGTCTCCTGCTGCGCCTGGGGGTAGGCGGTCACGTAGTGGATGTTCGCGTGCGCGGTGACTTTCACTCCGTACGAGCCGGGAAGAATCGGACGCGGACACGGGTTGGGATCTGCGTCGGCGGCAGCTGCGGAGAATCGCGTCGTCCTGTGCGCTTTCGCCTTGGCATTCGACGCAACGTTGCCGGTGCCCGCTGCCGCCGCGAGCCGCTGGCTGAGCCAACTGCCTTCGTAGATCGGCAGGATGAAGAACGGCTCCAGAATCTGCCGAGTCGCCGCGGAAAGGCCGGGCCACGCGATGGCGACTTCGGCGACGACTCGCGTGTCAGCGTCGGGCGAGCGTCGTCCGACGAACGCGGCCGGCAGACGCGGATCGCTGAACACCACGTACATCTTGTAGATCAGCGCCTGCTCGCTGCTGATGTTTCCAGCACGCAGCGCGGTGTCGATGAGTTGCGCGCTGGTCGGGCCGGTGGCAGGCAGCGGCAGCGAGCTGGCGCTCGTCGGATCCGAGCCGGCAACAACTTCGCCGCCATCGTCGAAGCCGTCATCGTCCGTATCGGCATCGTTCGGGTCGGTGCCGAGCGCGCGTTCTTCGTCGTCGGTCAGACCGTCACCATCGGTGTCGACCGCAGGGCCTCCGCCACCGTTGACGGTGACTGCGACGCTCGCAGTCGCCGACTGCGCACCGTCGCTCACGGAATACGTGAACGCGTCGGCTCCAGAGAATCCTGCAGCCGGCGTGTAGCGCACGGTCGCGCCGACGATCGACGTTGTGCCGTGCGCAGGCTGAGTGACCGACGCGATCGACAGCAGATCGCTGTCGGCATCCGTGTCGTTACCGAGCACGGGGATATCGACCGCGGCACCGGCGTTGGTGATCGCGCTGTCATCAGTTGCGACCGGAGCATTGTTCGTCGCTGTGATCGTCGCCGACGCCGGCGCGCTGTTCGTTTGACCATCGTTCACCACGAGCTGCGTGACATATACGCCGGGTCTGTCTGTCGTGAACGTCGATGTCGTACCGTTCGCGCCGTTGATCGCCGCGTCGCTGCCATCCGGGCGCGAGAGCAGCGACCAGTTGAAGCCGAGCGCATCGCCGTCGCGGTCGGAAGACGTGGTGCCGTCGAGCGTGACGCTCGAACGCCACTTCACCGTCGAGGGTGCGCTGATGCTCGCGACCGGCGCACTGTTCACCGTCGAGATCGCAACCGTATCCGGCGCGCTCGCGGCCTTGCCGTCGCTCACGATGAGCTGCGCGACGTACGTGCCAGGCTTGTCGATGTTGAGTGCAGGAGTCGCCGTGTCGACTCCCTGCAGCGTCGCGGCACTATTCGCCGGTCGCGCATTGAGTGCCCACGCATAGGTCAGTGCGTCGCCGTCCGCGTCCGTGGAGCCGGACCCATCGAGCTGCGCGACGTCGCCGACATGCGCGCTCTGATCCGCACCCGCGTTGGCGATCGGTGCGTTGTTCACTCCCATCGTCGAGATCACGACTGCGTCCGGCGCGCTCGAAACAGTGCCGTCGTCGACGACGAGCTCGATGACGTACTCGCCCGCGAGATCCGGCGTGAACTTCGCCAGCGCGTGCGCGGGGTCGACTACCTGCGCGAGGCTGCCAGCCGGTGCCGTCACCACGCTCCAGGCATACGTCAGCATGTCGCCATCGATGTCGCTCGACGCGCTGCCATCGAGCACGACCTGCACTCCAACCTGCGTCTGCTGATCGGAGCCTGCGTGCGCGACAGGCGCGCTGTTCTGTGTGCTGATCTTTACCGTGTCTGCAGCGCTGTCGACGATTCCGTCGTTTGCGACCAGCTGCACGACGTAGTCGCCTTCGCGATCCGGCGTGAACACCGGCCGCACAATCGACGTCGAGCTGAGCGTCGCGACACTTCCAGCGGGGCTGCTAACGAACGACCACTTGTACTGCAACTGCTGACCATCGGGATCCGTAGACGCGCTGCCATCCAGCGTCACGGCCTGCGCGACGTAGACAGTCTGGTCCGCGCCAGCATCCGCAATCGGCGGCGAGTTCGCGTTCCCACAGTTGGTGCAGGTCAAACGCCACGACAGCGACTCATTGATCTCGCGAAATAAGCTCAGGATCGCTGCTGGCTTGCGGCTGTTCGGCAGCACGACCCGCAGTTTGAATGTGTCCTGGCTGATGACCGGACACAGGAGCGGCGTGCGGTGGACATTGCCGAAGAACAGCTCGCCGTCGAGCACGATGAACTTCGGCGAGCTGCTGGCCAACGTCGCGCGGACCGCGATGGCCGGATCGCCCCGGTTGATCACGCCCGTTCGCGCCGTTATGTCCACAGCACGCGCAGTGCCGGGGACTTCCTGCAGCTGCGTGATCTGCAGACCGAGCGGCGAAATCGCGAGCCGCGGCGCCGCGTGGGCCGGTGCGATCGCGAGCAGTGACAACGCCAGCGCGGCCAGAATGCCCCGCAACCCCTTGTACGTCTTCA
>CADEEJ010000373.1:3111-4695 GCA_902826315.1 uncultured Steroidobacter sp. | reverse complement strand
CGGCCGATACCGGCAGCGCGCTGAGGAAAAGCAGGAGAGCGCAGGCACGCGCAGCTAGGTTCGTCTTCATTCCGTTGCCCCTGTGACGCCAAGATGCTTGTAGCGGAACGAAGGCAAGATCCGCGCCGCGGTTGCGACGCTTGTGGCAGATCAGAACGTTGAATCATCAACCGTCAGCGACCGGGCCGCGGGGTGTAAGTGCAATCGACGGCAAGAGCCCGTTGACGAGAAAAACATATCGCGCAGCGAAGGGGCTAACTTGATCCGCTGCGCCGGTCTAAGATCGCGGCACGGCCTACCACCCGCAGAACTCGTACGCGCCCGTATCGAGCGCGGCCACTTTCTGCCGCGCACGCCCTGACGCCGGATGCACATACTCGAACTGCGGCCACAGCGGCACGTCGTTCGCGCTGCCCGGATCCTCGGCGCCGTCGATCAGCGGCGAGTCCGCCGTCAGCCGGAAATCGTACTTAGCCGGATCGACCATCCCGGACTGGGGACGGCGGAAGTTGTTGCGGTCCTCGCCCTTGCCGTCGAGCAAGACAGCCGGCGCGCCGCCCAGCACGTTGTTGAGCACGAGCGCTGGTGACTTGCTTCGATTCGCGACGAAGGTCGCGTCGAGGTGGCGGTTGTAGAAAGTGTTGTTGATGACCCAGAGGCCGCCGTCCTGATCGGCGGGCTTCTCGAACGCGAAGGCGATCGCGTTGTGATTCTCGGCGCGCCCGCCCTTCTCCAGCACGTTGCCGACGATGTAGCCGCGGCCGCCTTCCGGCAGGTCGATGAGATAGCTCGAATTGCCGTCGCCCTCGTCGGTCAGGCGGTTGTACTCGATGTAGTTGACGCGGGCACGGCTCTTCACTTCGTGACCGCGCACCGAGTCGTGCGAATGACTGAAACGCAGCGTGAACGTGCGGACCTTGCCGATGTAGATGTTGTGGGACTGGCCGTCGCCGGCGCCGTTGCGCTCGAACACGCTGCGCTCGATCAGCACGTCGCCGTCGGGCGAGAGGTAAGTCAGTACGCCGTCCTCGTTGTCGTGGAAGTAACTGTCGCGCACCGTCAGGTTGCGGCCGAAGAAGCGGATACCTGAGCCATTGCGCGTGCGCGAGCGAGCGCCGGAGAACTCGACGTTCTCCACGGCGATGTCGTTGCCCTGGAATACCCAGATGCCCTGCTCCAGCGCCGTGCGTCCTTGCGAATCGAGATGCGGCCGCCCTTGCATTCCCCGCAGCAGCAAGCCGTTCTGCTTCCACACCGCGACGTCACCGACGTAGCGACCCGCTTCGATCTCGATCAGATCGTTGTCCTGCGCGACGCGCGCCGCATCGCTCGGATTCTTCAGCTGCTGGCCAGGGCCGACTTTGAGCACGCGCCGACCGGCTGGCGGGGTCGCTTCAGTCGCTGGCTGCTTCTCCGTCGCGTCAGGCTCGCGCTTGCAAGCGAAGTGCTGATAGCCGCCTTCGACTGCTGTTTGCTTGGCGCGCAACTCTGCGATGTGACGATCGAGCCACGCGAGATCCGCACTCGCACGGTCCGCCTCCGCAGTCGAGCGCAAGCGAAACACATTCAAGAAGCTCTTCGTGA
>CADEEJ010000373.1:0-3011 GCA_902826315.1 uncultured Steroidobacter sp. | reverse complement strand
TGCGCGGCGACGGCGTCGCCAGCGGCTAGACGCGCCTCAGCTTGCTGCAACAGTTCTTCAGGAGTGTGCTTCTCGCCGCACGCAGCGAGCATCAGCGCAAGGCCAGCGAGCGGCGCCCAGCAAAGGAGCGAGCGCCGCCGCGTCGGCAATTACTGCCCGCCCTTGTTCTTCTTCTCCGGAATCGGCGTGCCGAAGATGCCAGGGCCTTGCGACGGCTTGATGCCCTGCGCTTCCTGGTTGCGCGCGCCGCGGAGAATGCCTTCCATCGCGTAGTTGCCCTCGTGGCACGCGTACTCGTACATGTTTTCCTTGCGCGCGTTGAAGCTCATCTCGGCGCGCCACGGCTGCGAGTAGTAAGCCGGATCCTCGACGGTGAATTCGTAGTTGAGCTGGTCCGGCGAGGCGCGCGTGAAACGCTCGACCACCTTGCCCTGCTCCGACAGATAGATCGGGCCCTGGCTCGCCTGCTGCCGATTCACGTTCGTCGTCTCGACGACCAGCGTGTCGCCTTCCCACCAGCCGACCGGATCGCCGAACCACTTGTTGAGCGCTGCCGGACGGTGCGAAGCCTGCGCCGTCGCTTTGTCGCTCGCGACCGGGATGATGCGCGCGTCGTGCACCATCTCGACGTTGATCAGCACAGCCGTCGGCGTCTGCACGATCTGGTAGTTGTTGTTGTACATCGGGTTCAGCATGCCGGGGCCGCTGGCGCCGCTGAACGCGATGAGGCAACGCTCGGGCAACGGCAGCGCTTCGGGACCCTGATACAAGTTTGCGTCGCGCTTCTCGCGCGCCACCTTCAGGAGCGCGCGGCCGGAATCGGACAATGGCATCTGGCCGTTAGCGGGCTCGACGATCCACGAGGTCCGGTATTCGCCGTTGATGCTCGCGAGGAAGTTGCCCGGGTCGACCCAGAAGGCGTTGTAGCCGCGGTCGGCATTCTTGTCGTCGAGCAGGTTGTCGTTCAGATCGGACGGACCGCTGTCGGCTTCGATCAGCCGCATGAACGGATTGGCCTTGACCAGCGCCGCGGCCTCGTCGCGCGACACGACCAGCTTCGTCACGCCGGGCGGGCGCTGCAGATTCGTCATTGACGCGTTGGACCAGATGCCGGAGATCACCGGCTTGCCGTCCGCGGTCCGCGGCGGCGACCAATTGGGTTTGTCAGCAGCGTGCAGCGCCGAACTCCCGAACAGCGCGCCGCTCATCACGAGTGCCTGGACGATTCCGCTCGAGATCTTCGCGTTCATGTCGGTCCCCTGCTGCAGGCGCCTGTCGGGCTGCCGCTTGGCAGCAGAGGGTAACAGAGAACCAACATGTGCATAATGCGCGCACCGGAAAGGGAGCCCGCATTGGCATGACACCTGCCGATCGACGCATCACCGAGCTGATCGACAAATGGCTCGCGAGCATCGACCTTCATCTCAAATACGTCGAGTTGAGCGATGCCGCCTACGCACGCGTGCAGGCATGGCCGAAGCACGACCGGCCGACGCGCTGGGTGCTGGAAGTCGCACGCCAGAAGATTCTCGAGCTGAAGGCACAATGCGAAACGCGCCAGGCGATGGGCGACGGCCGGTTCTCCGAGTCGCTGGAGCTGATGGTCTTCCTGGCGAACCTGGTCGGCATCCAGCACATCCAGCGCTTCGTGCCGCTCGCAGATCCGTCGCGCACTGAGCCGGTCTCGTCGACGACGGCGACCGTCGAAGTCGTGCAACCGCCGCGCGCCGCCGCACCGCCGCCCAAGTCACGGCCCTCTGGCGACGACACCACGCGCGAGATGCCTCGTATCAAGGCCACTGTGCCGGTACGCCCTGCTCCCACACCAACTCCAGTACCCGCTCCCGTTCCGGCTCGCGCTGCTGCGGTTCCCGCGCGCGCGGCCCCTCCTCCAGCGCCGACTGCTCCGCCGAAGCGCACTGATGGAGCCGCCAAGGTACCCGCACGGGCCGCTGCTTCTGCACCCGCCGCCGCGAAGAACGCTGCACCGAGTGCAGACGTGCGCGTCAAGATCATTGCGGACGCGATCCGTCTGCTGAAGTGGGGCAAGTCGTGGCATGAGCTCGCGGAGTTGATCGAGCGCATCGCCGAGCGCCCACCGGCGGCCGAGATCAGGAAGGTGCTGCGGGCCAATCGCAGCGAGATCGAGGAGAAAGCGTCGGCGTCAGGCTGAAAGCCTGCAAAAGGATGCGCTGAAAAAAAAAAGGCCGGGGACCTTTGCAGTTCACCCGGCCAGTCAGGGGGATTCGAGACTTACCTGGCTAAGAGCGCGGCCAGCAGCGTTCGGTTCAAAACCATACCGGATGCTGCACTGCGATACCATTACACGAAAGTTGCAATTTGCGGATTTTTGCGAAGAAATTTTCATCACAGTAGCGCCGGCAGTTATATCCACCCATTAAGAGTTGTTCACGGCGGCCACGCCGGCTTGAAAAACAAAAGTTCGCTGAACGAGAATCGCCGCCGTTTTTTGCTCGCACCGATCGACCACACGGGAACGCCATGATCGAGATCAGTCATTTGTCGAAACGCTACGGCCCGCTCATCGCCGTGGACGACATCAGCTTCAACGTGCAGGCCGGCGAGGTGCTCGGCTTCCTCGGGCCGAACGGTGCCGGCAAGTCGACCACGATGAAGATGATCACCGGCTTCCTCTCGCCGACCTCCGGCAGCGTGCGGGTCTGCGGCCATGACGTGCAGTCCGAGCCGCTCGCGGCGAAGTCCTGTATGGGCTACCTGCCCGAGGGCGCGCCGAGCTACGGCGAAATGTCGGTGCGCGCGTTTCTCGAATTCATCGCCGACGTGCGCGGCCTGAGCGGCGACCGGCGCCGCGCGCGGCTCGACGACGTCATCGCGCGTCTAGGCCTGGCGAGCGTGCTCGAGCAGGTCATCGAGACGCTGTCGAAAGGCTACAGGCGGCGCGTCGGGCTGGCGCAAGCGCTGCTGCACGATCCGCAGGTGCTGATCCTCGACGAGCCGACCGACGGCCTCGATCCGAACCAGAAGCACGA
>CADEEJ010000372.1 GCA_902826315.1 uncultured Steroidobacter sp. | reverse complement strand
GCGCTTCGCTGAAGTCGGTGGTGATATACGGGTCCGCGAGCGCCGATCCGAGCGCCACCGGGTGGGGCGTCGTAGCGAGCGAACCGTCCGGCCGAATGCGCAAGCTCTCCTTCTCGATGCCGCGTCGCAGTCCGGTCAGCAAAGCGGGGGAGAGGGCGCGAAATCGATCGTGTGAATGCATAGGGTTCGGCCTAGCGAGCGCAAGTGCGCCGAATGATTGTGCCCGATTCGGATAGCTCGGGTTCTCGTCTCGGCGGTGGGCAGCGCCAAGGGCCCCACCGACACTGTCCAAATCCACGTGTACGAGCCGTTCCGGAGTGGTCACAGCTTCGGCAACTCTGCCTCGACAAACAACTTGGGGGCAACGATTACCCGATGCTGGCTGTCGGCGGCCGTGACCTACATGGGCGAGCGCCTCGTCAGCTTCGATCGGGATTTCAGGAAGTTGCTCACGCGCGGCCATTTCACGTTGCTCGCGCCTGCCCGATAGATCGGAGAGTGATCTTGCCGTGTCATAGGGACCAGCCGCAGGTTAACCTACGCACGGTCGACGGCGCGGCGCGCGCCGTGATGCCGATTTCCGCAGCTTCATGCCGCGGCCTTGCCGGCATCGAAGGCTCGAACAGCTCGCACGAGGCGACGGCGGCGGCCAACCAACTGGTCGAACGGTTCCACCGCGCATCGCAAAGCGTGCAGCCTACGGAGTTGATGCGCCAGTGGCGCGAATCCAGCAGCTACCAGTGGGCGCGCAGCCAAAACGAGCGCGGGGTGGAAGCGATCGAATCGAACTGGCGCAAGGGCGAAGAGTTGAATCAGCGAGCCGAGCGCACGTTGCAGCATGCTGAGGTGTGTCGGCGTGCGGCCGAGAACGCGCAGCGCCTGGTGCAGCAAGGGCGCACCGTTCTGACCACCGGCATCGCACAGTTTGCCTATGCCTCTGGGCGCGGTGCGATGGTTGAGACGCTCGACCCGATTGCGCAGCGGCGCAACTTGAGTGCGCTGCGGCTGAAGTATTTGGGGCGCGGCGGATTCCTCGCCGATGGTGCATTCGTGCCTTCGATCGACGCACTCGGGGCGCGGACGACGTTCCTGGGCATCGATCTCCCGCCGCTCGCATTTTGCGATGGGTGTTCCCCGGGCGTGCGCCGATGGTGCATTGGAGTCAGGGTAGGACCGAGTGTCGATCGGCGTTGTTCGGCCCGATTCCGCCGCGGTCCAAGACCAGCAAGGATTTCTGGCACTGCTACATCACGCGAACCGAGACCGTAGCGCGCAAACCCTCGTTTCGGCACCCGTGGGGCAAGCGTCAGGTCTGCGCAGTTGATCGCAATCGCCGCTGTAAACTCATGTCAAGTGGATCCCGCGTTCCACAATTGGCTGGCATGCACGTCGTCAAACGCGTAATTCCAAGTCCAGGACAGAGCGCCCACAGCAGCGGTGCACTCAGATTCCGATCTTCGAATCGAGTGACTCGCTGAAGTCGTGTGACAGATTTCACGTCGGCAGAGTGTCGTGGATCACGAGATGAGCCGACGTCCCCTGTAGAGTGCGAGTGCCCGAACAACGACACTCTTCACTCCTGCGATTGGGAGACCACAAATAGACTCGGCTTCTTGTTTAGCCGACCGAATCGATCGAAGCGTTTCCTCCCATCTCCGCCTCTTGGACGCGCCGCGAATCGGATTCGAGCAAGGTCGAGTTGAATGGCCTGCCTTGGCTTCTCGTCGGCACGCAGGATCAGCTTCTCTCACGGGCGATGAAGTGGTTACGAAATGAGTCGCCTTGTGTGGCCTGTCCACTTCGCTGTGCCCAACAACGATCACCGCTGGCTCATCGACGAGGTCCAGTTGATGGGGCCCAGCTTGTGGACGACATTGCAGCTCGACTGGATGCGAAGGAAGCGCTTCCCGTCGCTGAAGACATCCGGGGCGGTCACGTCCGAGGCCATCGCTCGTGGCGGCGCAGCACGCGACCGTCACGCTGACGCTGATCATCTGCATACCGTCGACGCATGAGGAGAAGAATCAATGCTGCTGAACGTTGAGCAACTCAAGAAGTTCGTAGCAGGCGATACCGTCGCCATCCGTGGTGCCGCGATACTTGAGCCTGCTGGAGGACCGGGGGACAAGGTCTTCCCGCCAACCCATGCGCTGGATAGCAATAACAAGAGGCCCGAACCTGGTGCCAAGTACGCCTTCGAAACGCGCCGCATCGATGGGCACGACACGAGATGCGTCCTCATTGACTCCGTACAGAGCCAGGCGAACCGCATGGAGGAGGCGCTTCAGGCGCTATGGACCGACAAAAAAATCGTGCTTCCCGTCATCAGCGTCGACTTCTCATCCGTTGCGCCGGAGGTGGGACGCGTGACCTCGCTCAGTGCACCACACCGCATCGCCGACGCGCTCCTGCGCGACAGCTTGCTCAACGGTCAGCTTTTTCGGCTTTCGGACATCGGCAAGTCGTTCACTGATGCGAGCATCAGGAACGCGACAGCGTTGTTCAAGGTCTGCCCGACGGGGCTGATATTCGGCTTGTGGGACAGCACCGGACCGAAGGGCGGCCGCGGCGCCAAGTTCCAGCGTGCGCTCGTCTCCGAAATCGTTGGTATCAACGCAACCCCTGGAACCAAGACGGAGAGCAGGATCGATCCTGCTCAGCTCGTAAATGCAGCGGCTGTTCTCTATCGCAAGGCAAACGAGTCTCCGCTCACTTGGACGTCCAACGAGGCAGAGGCGGAGCGCGGGAAGGTGGGGAGCGAAGGTAGCGTGCCGCTGAAATGGGGTGCAAAGAAGGACAGTGATGGATGGAAGCAGGGTGAAGGAAAACTGACGACTGCGAATCACAGCAACATCCCGCCGACGATCGACTCTTTGGGAGGCGGCGTGACGATCGACGAAGCACGGCACTCTGTGGTTCTCTCGCTCGCGTCGCTGCGACGTCTGGGGTTCACCATCGGGGCGGACGAAGCCCGCACAGTGCTAGCCGCACTCGGGTTGCTTGCCGTATTCGCGACCGAGAGCCGCGGCCACGACTTGCGCTCTCGTTGCCTGCTCGTGCCGAAAAAGGGATTCGCGTTGAAGCTCGAAGCGGTCGCCAGAGACGGAAGCACGACTCCTGTGGATCTGGACCTCAAAGGGGCTATTAGTCTCTACAACGAAGCAGTTGGCGGGCTCCCTAAAGACATCAAGTTCGACAAGGCTGCGGGTGAAGCGCTCGCGGAACTTCAGCCCTCGCCGAAGCTCGTCGACCTCGTAAAGAAGAGCCGCGAACTCGCAGCAGCAGGGGCCGATGACGAGGACGCATGATGCTCGCGATAGAAGTCGAGCTCTTGACGGGGCGCTACGCGGCGACCTCGTACAACGATCGCGGACGCGCTGAGTGGCCGCCACACCCCGCGCGCTTCTTCTCTGCGCTGGTCGCCGCGCTCCACGACAACCAAGAGGTTGCTCAGACTGAGCGAGCGGCGCTCGTCTGGCTCGAACAGCAGCGCGCGCCGTCGCTTTGGGTCGATTCGGAATCGAGAGTCGGGAGGCGCCAGGTGCACGACGTCTATGTGCCGGTCAACGACGTCATGCTTGGGAAGGACACCGGTTTGTCTCGCACAGAATGGGCCGACTCGTTCGCGAGGCAGAGAAGCAGAGTGAAGGACACGCTGGCAAGATGCGTCGCAAAATTCTCGGAGGAGTCGCGCAAGGATCCAGACAGCGACGCCTGCAAAAGAGCGAAGAAGGACCTAGAGAAGGCACAACGCGAACTCGCGAAGGATGGGTTCAGCGATGTGGACTTGGAAACCTCCGTCGTCTTGATGCCGGACCGACGTACGCATCAAGTGCGGACATTCCCAGTCATCATCCCCGAGACACCGGCCTTTGCGTTTCTCTGGCGGGATGCGGACGCAACAGAGCATCGCGGGGCGCTCGAACGACTCTGTTCGCGTGTGACCCGGTTGGGTCACTCCTCGTCCCTTGTACGTTGCGAGGTCGTTGACCGAGAAATCTCCCCAACGTTGGTTCCCAGCGATGAGGGCGATAGCGTTTTGCGCGTGGTAGGACTTGGTCAGCTAGAACGGCTCGAACGGGCCTTCGCCCATCACCAGGGCGTCGAGAGCCGCGTATTGCCGGCGCGTCCGCAACGCTACCGCTCCGTTTTCGAAGTCGTTGCCCCAATCGGGCATGCCGAGAGCGTCTTTTCGACGAGTTGGATCGTCTTCGAGCGCGTCGGTGGCTCACGACCGGTTTCGTCGCGGTGCACAGATCTCGCGCGAGCGCTGCGCGGCGCACTTCTCGAACAGCACGACGGTGATGGGTTGCCAGCGACGCTCTCGGGCCACGCACAGAGCGCTCCTACCGAGCAACCGCACGTCGCGTTCGTCCCGCTGCCGTTCGTCGGACACGATCACGCAGATGGAGCAATCATTGGCTGCGCGCTGGTGCTGCCCCGTGTGCTTCCGGCGAGTGACCGCGAAACACTGTTTCGCCTCGTCGCGAAGTGGGAAAAGGCGCGCTCCGACAAGCGCGGCAACCTCACGCTCGCGGGTGGTTCGGTCCCCCCCTTCACCCTTCGCCGTGTGGATGTGTCGGCGAAGAGGTCGCTCTCACCCGAGCTGTGGTGCCGCGCGTCCACGCGTTTCATCACCGCAACGCCGATCGCCCTCGACAAGAACCCAGGAAACCTCCGCAGCAACCAGGATGGAACTGCACGCAAGGCCGCTCTGGAGGCACAGGGCAGCATCTACGACGCATGCATGCGCGTCGTCGGTGTCCGGCCGGTCTC
>CADEEJ010000371.1 GCA_902826315.1 uncultured Steroidobacter sp. | reverse complement strand
TGGTTCCCGCAGTGCTGCGCGCCGACGCTGATCACGCGGGACATGGCCGACATGCACGCCTTCCTGCGCGAGCACCAGCGCATCGTCTGCAAGCCGTTGTACGGCATGGGCGGACGCTCGATCTTCGTCATCGACCGCGGCGACAAGAACGCCAACGTCGTGTTCGAGACGATGACGGAGTACGGCACGCGCTTCGCGATCGTGCAGAGGTACATTCCCGACATCGTGACCACCGGCGACTCGCGCATACTGGTGATCGACGGCGAGCCCGCGCCGTACGCGCTGGCGCGAATTCCGCAAGAATCCGACCACCGCGGCAACCTGGCGGCGGGTGCGCGCGGTGAAGGGCGCGAGCTCAACGACCGCGACCGCTGGCTCGTCGGCGAGATCGGCCCGACCCTGCGGCAACGCGGAATGCTGTTCGTCGGCCTCGACGTGATCGGCGGCTACGTCACCGAGATCAACGTGACCAGCCCGACCGGCGTGCGGGAGCTCGACAAGCAGTTCGGCACGCAGATCGCCGGATTGCTGCTGGACGCAATCGAGAAACGCTTGTCCGCATCGATGCAGGCGACATGAACGCAGCTGCGCCCGAAAGCACTCCGCTGCCGCTCGAGACGCGGGAAGGCGTCGCGCCTGTCAAAGACCGGATGACGACGACGCTGTTTCTTGCCGCGCTGTTCCACGGCATCGTCATCCTCGGCGTGACGTTCGCGGTGCCGATGCTGGACAAGCAGCCGGCGGCGTCGATCGAAGTGCTGCTCGTGACCGGCGAGGACACGAAGGCCGCCGACAATCTCAGCGCGCAATATCTCGCGCAGCGCAATCAGCAAGGCAGCGGCACGACCGACGAGCACGTGCGGCCCGCGAATCCCGCGTCGTCGGCAATCGCGGCCCAGCAGGCCGGCGTGCCCGACGGCAACAGCAGCGAATATCGCGAAGCGGTCGCCGGCAAGCAGTCCGCGGAAATTCTCAGCAGCCGCAGCGAGCACAGCGAAGTCGAGTATCGCAGCGGCGACGATCGGCCGGCGCAGGAAGCGCAGGCGCCGCTGGCACTCGCACCGACGACGCCGCGTCCGATCGCCACCAACGCCATGGATGAAACGCTGCGCCTGCGCGGCAAGCGCGCCGACGGCACGTTCGAAGTCGTTCCCAACACGCGCGAGTCGAAGCTCGCGCCGTACCTCGATGCGTGGCGGCGCAAAGTCGAGCGGCTCGGCACGCTGAACTTCCCGCAGATCGCGCGCAACGGCGCCGGCAATCCGGTCCTGGAAGTGTCGATCCGCCGCGACGGCAGCCTCGGCGAGGCGCTCATCAAGCGCTCCAGCGGCCGCAAGGAGATCGACCAGGCGGCGCTGTCGATCCTGCGGCTGGCCTCGCCGTTCGACCCGTTTCCGAAGGAGCTGAGCAAGCAGTACGACGAGCTGCGCTTCGCCTACGAATGGCAATTCCTGGGCGGCGGCTAATGTGATCTGGCTCAACATTTCGGCCATTAACCGCGCTACTCTTTAGGCATGTCCGGCGACTTCCTCACGAACCAGTTTCTGATCGCGATGCCGGCGATGACCGACAGCAACTTTGCGCAGACGGTCACTTTCATCTGGGAACATAATGCCGACGGCGCGCTCGGCATCATCATCAACCGGCCGTTGCAGATGCGGCTCGCCGACGTGTTCGAGCAACTGAAGATGCCGACGGCGCCGGGCGTCAGCGGCAATCAACCGGTCCTGCAAGGTGGGCCCGTGCAGACCGATCGCGGCTTCGTCGTGCACCAGACCGGCGGGAGCTGGGAACACACGCGGCAGGTGTCGTCGCGCCTGCAGGTGACGACTTCGCCCGACATCCTCGACGCCATGGCGCGCGGCGGCGGCCCCGAGACGGCGCTGGTTGCGCTCGGCTACGCGGGTTGGAGTGCCGGCCAGCTCGAAAACGAGATCGCACAGAACGCCTGGCTCACGGTGCCGGCCGACGAGCGCATCCTGTTCGAAACGCCCTACGAGCAACGCTGGCGCGCGGCCGGACGTCTGCTCGGCATCGACCTGGCGACCATCAGTCCCCACGTCGGACATGCCTGATGGCGGGCAACCCCGCAGCCCCGCCGCACCTGATTCTCGCGTTCGATTTTGGAACCCGCCGCATCGGTCTCGCGAGCGGCGACACGCTGACGCGCACTGCGCGCGGCCTCACGACGCTCGACTGCACACGCGGCATCCCCTGGCCCGCCATCGACAAGGTTTGCGCCGATCTGCAGCCCGCGCAGCTGGTCGTCGGCCTGCCCTACAACATGGACGGCACGCCCACGGCGCTGACGCCGGCGGCGCGCAGCTTCGCGGACGAGCTTGCGTCGCGCTATCGCAAGCCTGTGGCACTGGTGGACGAACGGCTCAGTTCCCGCGAGGCGGAGGCTGAACTGCGCGAGGCGCGTGCGACTGGCTTGAAGCGTGGCCGCGCGACGCATGCCGACGTCGACATGATCGCGGCGCGAATCCTGCTCGAACGCTGGTTCGCAGGCGAAGGGGAAGCTTCTACAATGCGCGCCCATGACCCGTGACCTCAGCCCTTCCGTGCAGCGCGACGCCGACGGCCGCCTGCGTCATCTCATCACGCTGGAAGGCCTGAGCGCCGACGAGCTGACCGCGCTGCTCGATCTGGCGCAGTTCTACGTGCGCGAGGCCGGCGACCTGCCCGCCCGCGACCAGAGTCTCTCCGGCCACACCATCGCGAACCTGTTCTTCGAGCCGAGCACGCGGACTCGCGTGTCGTTCGAGCTCGCCGCGCTGCGTCTCGGCGCCGATGTCGTGAACCTCGACATGCAGTCGTCGTCGCGCGTCAAGGGCGAGACGGTGCTCGACACGATCTACACGCTGCAGGCGATGCATGCGGACATCCTGGTCATGCGCGACGCCGAGCCCGGGCTCCCCGCGTACGTAGCGCAGTTCGTCGCGCCGCACGTCTGCATCCTCAATGCCGGCGAAGCGCATCTGTCGCATCCGACGCAGGGACTGCTCGATGCACTGACTGTGCGCCAGGCGAAAGGCGACTTCGCACCGTTGCGCGTCTTGATCGCCGGCGACATCAGTCACTCGCGTGTCGCGCGCTCGGCCTGGCAAGCGTTCACGACGCTCGGTGTCGCCGAGCTGCGGATCGCGGCACCGGATGACCTGATGCCCGGCAAAGGTGAATTCGCGGGCGCGACGCGCTTCAACGACATCGACCGCGCGATCGCCGGCGTCGACGTCGTGATGGCCCTGCGCATCCAGCGCGAGCGCATGCGCGGCGCGCACATGCCCGACGATGCCTCCTATCACCGCGCATTCGGCATCACGGCCGAGCGCATGAAGAAAGCGCACCCGGGCGCGATCGTGATGCACCCCGGCCCGATGAATCGCGACGTCGAGATCGCCAGCGAAGTGGCGGACGGGCCGCAGTCGGTGATTCAGCAACAGGTGGCGAACGGCGTGGCGGTGCGCATGGCGGTTCTCGCAACGATCGCGCGCAACGTGCAGTCGCGGCGGACCTTTCAATGAGTGCCCAAGAAATCGTTGTGGCACGGCCTCATCGCGGCACGATCTTCGAAGAGCGCGCCGAAGTCCTCGCGCACGAGCGCTTCGAGGGCGACCAATTCATCTTGACGCTCAAGGCGCCGAAGTGCGCCCGCGCGGCGACGCCGGGCTCGTTCGTGCACCTCAGCTGCGACGAGCAAGTGCCGATGCGCCGGCCGCTGTCGATCATGCGCGCGCATCCGGAGCGCGGTGCGATCGAAGTGCTGTACAAGATCGTCGGGCCGGGACTGTCGGCGTTGACGGCGCGGCGCGTCGGCGAATCGATCAACGCGCTGGGCCCGATCGGCAACGGCTTCGTCCCCCATCGCGAGCGGCCGCGCACCTTGCTCGTCGGCGGCGGCGTCGGCATCCCACCGATGATCTTCCTCGCCGAGCGCCTGCGCGAACAGATGCTCTCCCCCTCTTCCTCCGCACCAACCGCCAACCGCCAACCGCCAACCGCTTGGCAGCCTCTCGTCCTGATGGGCTCAGAAATCCCTTTCCCGTTCCGCGCGCGCCCCTCGACGATCCTCGTACCGGGCATGCCGGACGGCGTCATCGCGTGCATGCCGCTGCTCGACGAATGGGGCATCCCCAGCCGCCTCACCAGCCTCGCGGGCTATGCGGGCTGCCACGAGGGCTACGTGACGGATCTGGCGGCAGCGTGGCTCGGCTCTCTCGATCGTGGTGCGCTGGCCGAGGTGGAGATGTTCGCGTGCGGCCCTACGCCGATGCTGAAGGCCGCTGCTGCGGTCGCCCGGCGCTTCGGGATCGCGTGCCAGGTCTCGCTCGAAGAGTTCATGGCGTGCGCCGTAGGCGGCTGTGCGGGGTGCGCCGTGCGCGTGATGACGCCGAGCGGCCCGGCGATGAAGCGCGTGTGCGTAGACGGGCCGGTCTTCGACGCGAAGACCGTGTACCCGGAATAGTCAGCCGAAGTTGATCTTCGCTTCGAGATTCGTACGCGAGTCCGCGTACGCGAGCGCGTCTTCCAGAGTGATCCGCCCGGCACGATAGAGCTCGTACAGCGCCGTATCGAAGTGCTGCATGCCCTTCTCGCTGCTGGTACGCAGCGCTTCCTTGGCTCCGATCACGTCGCCCTTCTTGATCAGCTCCTGCACGTGCGGCGTGTTGATCAGCAACTCGACTGCCGCGGCGCGGCGCTTGTTCTTACCCGGCACCAGGCGCTGCGCGATGATCGCGCGCAGGTACTGCGACAGGTCGAGGAAGATCTGCGTGTGCTGGTC
>CADEEJ010000370.1 GCA_902826315.1 uncultured Steroidobacter sp. | reverse complement strand
ATCCACCACTCGATCATGCTCAGCATGGGTCGAGCTGCATCGGGCAGGTCATCCAAGTTCTGGGTCGCGAGCCAGAACCAGGCGCCGAGCTTGCGCCACATCTTCGTGATCTTGACGACATAGGGCGCCAGAAGCGGATTCTTGGTGATGAGGTGACCCTCGTCCGTGACGTTGATGATCGGACGCCCCAAGAACTGATCGCGCTCGGCAACGTGGTTCACCGCGTTGATGAGCGAGATGTAGGAGACGGATAGCTCTGCGTTGTAACCCTCACGAGCAAACGTAGCGAGATCCACGATCGTGATGTCTGCCTCGGGCCACGCCGTTCCTGGCCGGTCGAAAAGCTCGCCGTTGGCGCCCTGGCAGAACATATCCATCGCGTCGGCCATCTCGGCCAAGCGTACGCGACGGGGTTCCGCGAGATGAGGATCCTCGGCGCGTCGGCGAAGCGCATCGCGCACGTCACGCGTGAGCACAGGACGGCCCTCACTCAAACACGTTCGCGCAGCATCGAGAACGCACTGGCGGATCAGGCTTCGGTCTGCGCGCGTCATGCGCGCCTCTTCCTTGTCCTCGCCGCCCGTAATCATCAGCCGCGCCGCGATCTCGAGCTCTCCGAGCACATCACGCTGGTCCGCGCGACTCTCGCGTGCCGGTATCTCCTGATCGGTCTCATCGAGTGCGTCCACATCGAGCGTTTGAACCTGCTCCGGTGTCATCACGAGCTTTGCAGCATCAGCGAACGGTGGCAGTGTCACACCCGCACCCGGCGCAAGCTTCACCCGATGCACGGTGAGACCCAGGCGCTCTGCGAGCTCCGCGAACAGTCCAAAGGAGTTGCCCGCTTCCACAATGAAGAGCCGCGGGCGGTAGATGGCGGTGACTTGGTTCAGAACGCTGTTGAGCAGTGCCGATTTGCCGGAACCCGTCGGTCCGAAGATGAACAGGTGCGCATTCATCTGCCGGTCCACACGATTCAGCGGATCACAGGTCAGAAGGCCGCCGCCGCGATTGAAGAAGGTAATGCCGGGGTGGCCGGTGCCTTGCGCGCGACCCCAGAGTGGGGAGAGGTGCGCAATGTGCTGCGCGAACATGAGCTGGGTGTACCACAGGCGGCGGTCGCGCGCGGGCTCGTACAGGCCCGGCAGCCACCGCAAGTAGCTGTTGAGCGGTGCCACCTCATCCTCATCGCGCACGGGCTGCAGACCTGCACTCAAAAGGACGTTTGCGAGCTGACGGCTCTTCTCGTCGAGATCGAGCAGGTCGCGCGCCCGCACATAGAAGGCGACCGCGCCTCGATAGAGTTTGTGCGCGCTGCCGATGAGCGCGCGCGCCTCTTGCACGTCCTTACGGGTCTGTTCCGAGGCCAGCGTGTCGCCTACGGACTTGCGAGCGAGAAAGTTGAGATGCGCTTCGAGGGCGTCCTGCGGCGTGGCGACCATCGTGATGCACATCACGGTGCCCTCTGGCATCTGATCGAAGAGGGCATTGACGGCATCCCCACCGGCGCGCGTCTCGCCAGTGATGTGCCCGATGCCGGGCGGCGTGCGAAGCCGATCCAACACGACGACCCGATGCGGCTCACCATCGAAGTACCACACGCCGCGGCTCGCATCCGAACGCGGCGTGTGGAAGAAGAGCGTCTGGGCGAAGTCCGTCCCGCTGGCAAGCGGAAGTGCGTCTGCCTCCTCGGCGGTGTCCGGCTGCGCGGAGAGCGCATAGAAGCGCTCACTCGCTTCCGGGGAATCGCCGAGGTGCGTGGGATGGGGGTTGAACCAGCGCACGAGCCAAGCGTGAACGCCGCTGCTCCCGAGGCGCTGCGCACGAATGCCGGCATTGGAAAGGCCCCGCACTAGGCGGTCGCAGGCCGCATTGAGTGCTTCTTCAGGTGAGAACCCGCGCCGGGCGACGCTCTCGACGCTGCGCCGGTAGACCACCATACGCACACGGCGGGTCTGTCCTCGCCAAGGCAGACGCGTGACGGCACTGTCTCGGAAGAGCCCGCCAGGCTTTGCCACCGCGCGCAGGTGATGTTCGATCAGCCGCAGATAGAACGCGGTGAAGACGCTGTCGCGAGCTCGCGGATGAACGTAGGCACGAAGCGACTGAAGATACTCCTCGAAGCTCGCCTCGTCCTGCACGTAGAGCTGCGCGACCCACGGCTGCTCTTCGAGTTCGTCGAAGCTGTCTTGGAGCGCGTTCTCGATCGCATCGCGGGCCTGCTCGAGCCAGGCCGCATCGCGCCCTTCCGTGCCGATCGAGCGAAGCTCAAAGCACGCAGCGACGGAGCGCGCATCGTCAAAGAGCAGGCACTGCGATTCTTCGAGGTATTCGGTCCAGGGCAGTCGATCGACGAACGAGGGCGCGACGTCATAAAGCGCCTGCTCCTCCGCCAAGGTTGCAGGACGACGGCCAGCCTGCGCGTGCGCGTCGAGCGTTTTCTGTTCGCCCGCCGCAGGCTCCCCACGAAGGCGCATCAGTAGTCCTCCGTGCGCTCGCCGGGCAGCGCGTACTCCAAACGTTCATGGAGCGGAAAGACCGTGCTGTAGCCCGGTACCGGCACGGCGAGATCACCGCTCAAGTGCGGAAACAGATACATGACCAAATCGGGATTCGGCAGGCGGCGGAACTGCTGCTCGATCTCGTTCTGCGCGGTGCGCGTGTACATGGCACTCTGTCCGATATCCTTGAGCACCTCGGGATGCGTGAGGGGGCGTCGAAGTGCTTCTCGCGCTTCGATGAGAGCACGGGCCGGGCGGTCTGCCGGAACTGCACTCGTGTGCGCGTCCCAGACGTCGCGCATGGTTGAGGGACCATGTGGGAGCAGTGTGTCCTTGTGGGTGGTGCAGCTTGCGAGTGCAGCGCACGCGATCGCAGCCGCGGCGCCTCTAATCCAGGGGTGACGCATCGGAACCTCCTCGTTGTTTGCGATGGACCTGACGTCCGTCGCGCTCGATGTCGATTTCAAGCGGCTCATCCAAGTGCACGGCAACCTCGGCCTGCGGGGGCACCACGATGGCGGCATGTGCCTGGCCGTAGAGCCGCTCGGCCCATTGCGAGATCTCCTGCACGCCGCCGGCGAGAATGCGCTGAAGCGCCTCATTGCCCGTAATTCCAACGGTTCCGATGGAGGCGCCGTTCTGCGCATTCACCACACCGAGCCGACCGCTGCCCGAATCGATCGCTGCGGCGGCGCTCGCACCCGCCGCAGTGATGAGCATTTGAGTGGTGAGGTACTGCTTGGCGTTACTCACCTGTCGGCCGCTGACGCAGGGAATCCCGTACGCGTCGCTGATCCAGCCGAGGCCGCTATCCGTGGTCCGGTTCGCACCGCCTTTCTTCGCATTCGATGAGATCGTGCGAACCGACCCATCCGCGAAGACAAACGTGACCGAGTGAATCTGCCCGCGCACACAGGAGAGGGTCCAATCGCCGGTCGCCGTGCCGCTCATTACGGCACCCGCGAGTTCAGGCAGCTCATGACCATTCGCCGTCAGGTTCTCCATTCCCACGAGCACCTTGAACGGGTATGGATCGCTTACCGTGCCTTCGATGGGGATGCGGCCGATGAGCGCCGTCATGGCAACCGAACGCAGAAGCGTCGCGTTTTCGGGCGCGGTGTAGACTGCGATGGTGGATGCTTCGCCGCGCGCATCCCGGTGCGTCGGCTCATCGGGAGCGCTTACCTCGCTCGGGTGGTCCGCGTGCAAGTCCGCCTCGCCGAAACGAGTCGGTAAGGTACCCGGCAGGCTTTCCGCCGTCGCCTTGGGGCCGTTCCGTTTCAAGTTGGCGGGCAAGGTGTCCTGCGGCTCAATCCAAACGACGCCGGCGCCCTGATCCGGTCGCGCTTCATCATCAAGCCCCAGGCCGATCGGCAGATCGCTCGAGCCGCCTCTTCCGCGGTTCATCGAATCGACGCGGGACTTGAGCTCATCGAGGACCGCTTGCGTATCTCGGCCCCCGCGCTCCTGTTCTTCTCGCCACTTCGTGCGCTCGGCATTGAGCGCACGTTGAATACGCTCATCGAGCGAGCCTTCGCGCAGGCGCAGCCGTTCGTTCTCCGCCTTCTGCTTCGCGTTGTCCGCGACCGCAGTCTTCAGCTCACCGCGTAGCTCCTTGACCTGCGCGACGAGGGTCGCGACCATATCGCGTGCGGTGTCCGCATCGGCGCCGAGGCGCTTGGATTCTTCCGGAGTGAGCGTGCTTGCGGTGGACTGGCCGGCGCTTGAGTCACTCGGCTTCGAGACGAGCTTGACGCCGAGGTAGATCGCACCCAGCGCGGCCGGGATAGTGAGCCACTTGAGAAGCCCGTTACTCTTCATGGCGCATCCTTAAGGTGTGAGATTGCGACTCGGGTCGATCGCGGGCAGCGCGGGCGAGAGGCTCTCGGCCAAGCCATGTCCCCGCGTCACGAGATAAAGGACCGTGGTGTCGGTCGAGTCACCGCGGGGACCCAATTCGGCGTGCTGGAAAGTGGCTGCGAGGAACTCGCCTTGAAGCAGACGCGGGTCGAGCGCCACGGTGCGCGGTGTCGTGTTGGTGAGTTTGATGGCGGTCAGCCACTGCTCGCCCAAGCGCCAGGCCGCCAGCGCCGTCGCCCGAATAGGCAGCGTCGGAAGCAACGTATCGAGGGCTAGATCGCGTCGCAGGGGCGTCGCCGTCAGGCCCGCTACCGGTGCTACGGTACGAAGGAGTGCGTACAAGCTCTGCGCGGCATAGCGCGTGAGAACGACCGCCACCGGCGTGGGTGATCTCGGCGGCTCGCGGTCTGCGTTGCCTACCGCGCGTTCCTCAGCCCACCCCGTGATGCGTACGGGTTCC
>CADEEJ010000369.1 GCA_902826315.1 uncultured Steroidobacter sp. | reverse complement strand
AGCCGTTCATATCGGCAAACCGGTGTTGTTTTCGGAGTTGCCGGATTCGGCGTTGACTGCCGCCGTCGCTACGGCGAACGAGCAGCTCGTCGCCACGGGCCGCACCACGATGGTCGTGCGTCAGGGGAATCGATTCCTCGGCGTGCTTGGCGTCATGGACACCCCGCGTCCGGTTGCCGCTCAGGTGATGTTGGACCTGCGCCAGCTGGGCATCGAGCGGCTGATCATGATTTCCGGCGACAACCAAGCAGTGGCTGACGCCGTGGCCAAGACCGTGGGCCTCACGGAAGCGCGCGGGGATCTGATGCCCGAGCAGAAGGTCGAAGCGATCAATCAGCTACGCCAGCAGCATGGCAAGGTTGCCATGGTCGGCGACGGCGTCAACGATGCGCCGGCGATGGCCAATGCCACGGTCGGCATTGCCATGGGTGCGGCAGGCTCAGACGTGGCACTCGAGACGGCAGATGTTGCATTGATGGCAGACGATCTGGCGCAACTGCCGTTCGCCGTAGGGCTGTCGCGCAGCAGTAGCCGCATCATCAAACAGAACCTGTGGGTCAGTCTGGGCGTCGTCGTGCTGTTGATTCCCGCGACGATCTTCGGTCTCGGTATCGCAACCGCGGTGCTGTTCCATGAAGGCTCGACGTTGATCGTCGTCGCGAACGCGTTGCGACTGCTCGCGTACCAGGCGCCGGTGATGACGCAGGCCTCCAAGCGCCTGATTCTGGAATAGGTGCTTGCTCTAAAGGGCACGGGACAACCAGGTCTAGCGCCGGGATGCTGGACCATTTGCCAACGACTCCGATCGCGAAACAGTCCACGAACGTCGAGCGTGCTTGAGCCGAGGATGGTTCCCGTCTCGACGGGTGGGCCGCTTGGTATCCGTGACCAGGCCATTCATGGACGCGTCATCGTTGTCTGCGGCAATCGGTCGCCGCTCTGGGCATCGAGTCTCACTTCCGCAAGACGTGCTTGATTTGCATTCAGGCTCGCTGTACCGTCGTTTCGTGCGCCGCTTATTGACCATAGTTCTGGTGTTGTCGTTGCTCGCAGCGGGCAACGTCCGTGCGTCGCATGCCTGCATGGATGGTCTCGAGGGTCTGGATTCGGCGGCGCATGCCGGCGACGTTCTCTCTGCCGATGCGAATTCTGACGGCGCCGGCGACCCGGCGTCAGGCGAGCATGGCGCCGGGCACTGCGATACCTGTGCCCACGGATCGGTTCTGGGTGTCGGCGCGATCCTGTCGCCCGGCACTGCATTTTTCGACCTCGTCGATGCCCCAGCGATCGGTGTTGATGCACCCCTGAACGGTCCACCCCCAGGCCGTCTCGACAAGCCTCCACGGTAATCGACCTCTAGCGAGTCGGTGTCCGCGTGGGCGGACGGTGTGGATCGCTTCGGCATGTCACGCATGCCCAGTTGGGGTTGATCAAGATGAATGGAAGGACTTTGAAGTCCGGGCGAACGTCGCCCGCGGCTCGCTGTACATGGGCGTTGCTGCTCGGTGCGTTGGTCGTCGCAATCGCGCCGGCCGCCGCGGATGATGGAACGGCGATCTCCGTTTCGAGTTACCGGCATGCGCTCCAGACCTGCCGATTCTGGAAAGGCGGACGACCCTCGAAACGCCAAGTGCCGCCCACGGATCGCTATGTACAGGATTGCCTGCGGCGGCGCGGCTGGAGCGTAGACGGGATACCCACCCACTTGCTCGATTCGCCAGCGTCTTTGCCCAGCCTCGGCGTGTCGCCCCGATGAACTGGCCGACACGGGTATCTTTCGCGCTGATCGGGGCGAGTCTCGCGGCATGGTCGTTCGCAGCCGAGCTGCCCGCAGACGCTACTGCGATGACCTTCGAGCAGGCCGCGCAGCGAACCCTGTCATCGCGCCCTGAATGGCGTCGATTCACCCTGGAGCGCGAAGCCGCGGCGGCCCGTCGCGAGCAGGCCCAGCTTCGTCCGGCACTCGAGCTTGCGCTCGACGCTGAAGGGGCGTTGGGTAGCGGGCCGTTTCAGGGGCTGGATGGTGCCGAGCTGACGGTCAGCCTGAACTCGGTTCTTGAGCGCGGCGACAAGCGAGCACTGCGCGTCAACGTCGCGGATCTGTCGATGGGTCTGCTTTCCGTTGAGCAGCGGATCGAAGGCCTCGATCGCCTGTCCGAGACAGGACGACGTTTCATCGAGTTGGGCGTCGCCCAAGAGCGGGTCCGACTTGCGATCACCGCCTTTGAGCAACGCGAAGCGACCGTCGCGCTGATCGCACCGCGCGTCTCGGCTGCGCGGTCTCCACGAAGCGAACTGCTGAACGCACAAATCGATCTGACCGAGGCACGCCTTGCGCGAATTGAGGCGCAAAGAGGACTCGTGGCAGCGCAGTCATCGCTCGGCGCGCAGTGGGGCGAGATCGAAGCGCGCCCCGTGGCGGCACTGGCGGTCTACGAACTTCCGGCAGTGACAAGCGTCGAATCGATCGAACCGCGTCTGGAGTCCGTTCCGGATCTGCAGCGATTCGCGTCCGAGGCGGCATTGCGAGACGCCGAAACCCGGCTCGCGCGCGCGAATGACCTGATCGACTGGCGCTGGACGGCCGGCATCCGCCGCTACCAGGACGTGCGCGAGCAAGCGCTCGTGCTGGGCATCTCCGTGCCGCTGAATGCCGCAAGGCGCAACGCGCCCTTTGTGCGGGAGGCCGAAGCAAGCCGAGCGATCGTGCAGCACCGCGCCGATGCGACCCGGCTTGAGTTGCGCTCATTGTTGCACCGGCAGTGGCAACTACTCGAAAGTCTTCGAGCGAGAGTCACCGGTATCACCGACGAGATGCTGCCGGCTGCACGCGAGTCGCTGCAGATCACGGAGCGCGGTTATCGGATCGGCCGCTTCGCCTACCGCGAGCTCTCGTTGGTGCAAGCGCAGCTTCTGGATCTTGAGCTGCAACGCCTCGATGCCGCCGCCCAGTTTCACCTCACACGCCTTGAGATCGAGCGCCTGACCGGCGCACAGATCAACTTGATTCCGGAGTAAACGATGAACCGTTGGATTGCATTGACCACGCTCACGCTGCTGCTGACCGCTTGCGGTGAGGCACCGCCTGCTGCCGCACCGCAAACCGCTGAAGGTAAAGCCGCAGCAGCGAAGGACGAGCACGAGGGCCACGATCACGACGCTGAGGGCAAAGGCGAAGGCGAGGAGCACGGTGACCATGAGGGCGAGGGTCACGGCGACCACGAGGAAGGTGAGCCTGATTTTGCGAAGGTTGACCCGACCAAAGCTGCCGAGCATGGCATCAAGGCGGAGATCGCCGCGGGCGGTCCGATCGATGAGGCGGTCACGTTGACGGGGCGCCTCATCATTGACCCAAAACGCGTTGCCTCAGTACGCGCCAGATTTCCAGGGCCGGTGGTCGCGGTGCTGAAGGAAGCCGGCGAATCCGTCAAACGCGGAGAAGTGCTGGCGCGTATTGAAAGCAACGAGAGTCTCACGACCTACGCTGTGACTTCACCATTGTCCGGCGTCGTCCTGGCACGCCACACCAATGTGGGCGACGTTGCAACCGGCGAGGCGCTTTTCCAGGTCGGTGACGTCGGCGCACTGCAGGCGGAATTGCAGGCCTTCACAGCCACGCAGGCCACATTGCGGGTCGGCGGGTCCGCGCGCATCAGCATCGACGATCAGCAGGTCCAGGGTCGGATTGTCAGCGTCGCGCCGGAACTCGAAGGCCGGACGCAGGCGCGGCGGGTCCGTGTCGCGCTGACGGGTGCGTCAAGCCGTGCGGTGCCGGGGCAGTTCGTCACCGGACAACTCGAAAGTGGCGTGAGCACCGTGGCAACGGTTGCGGTGCCGGTGGATGCCGTTCGACGCCTCGAGGGGCGCGATGTCGTGTTCATCCCCGAGGCGGAAGGCTATCGCGCGCGCGCGGTAAAGGTCGGGCGCAGTGGCCTTGAACGAGTCGAGATTCTTGAAGGCCTGGATGTCGGTGAAGAGTATGTCTCTGCCGGGGCATTCATTCTGAAGGCCGAGATAGGCAAGAATCTCGCCGAGCACGAGCACTAGACGCCATGCTCGAATCTCTCATCGGGTTTTCGATACGACACCGGCTGCTGGTGCTGCTCGCCGTGTTCGCGTTGGCGGCGCTCGGCATCTACAACTTTCAGCGCCTGCCCATCGATGCCGTGCCGGACATTACGAACGTGCAGGTGCAGATCAACACCGAGGCAGCCGGATACTCGCCGCTTGAAGTGGAACAGCGCGTCAGCTTTCCGCTGGAACTCGAACTCTCGGGGTTGCCGAAGCTCGAATACTACCGGTCGCTGTCACGCTATGGCCTGTCGCAGATCACGGTGGTGTTCGAGGACGGGACAGACCTCTACTTCGCACGTCAACTTGTAGGCGAACGATTGGCCCAGGCGCGCGGACGCTTGCCAGCCGAACTGGCACCGGTGCTTGCGCCGATCGCCACGGGACTCGGGGAGATATTTCTATACACCGTGGAAGCCGAGCCCAATGCGAAACAGGCGGATGGGCGGCCGTTCACTCCCGTGGACTTGCGTGAATTGCACGACTGGGTCGTGAAGCCACAGCTGCGTCAGGTGCCTGGCGTCGTGGAAGTCAATGCGATCGGCGGCTATGAGAAGCAGTATCACGTGCTGCCCGATCCGGGAAAGCTTCTGCAGTACAACCTGACGCTGGACGAGATCCGTGCGGCCCTGGAGCAGAACAACTCGAATCAGGGCGCGGGTTACATCGAACGTGCGGGCGAGCAGTATCTGGTCCGTTCCCCGGGCCAGCTGAACTCCGCCGACGAGATCCGCAAGATTGTCGTGGAGACTCGCGACG
>CADEEJ010000368.1 GCA_902826315.1 uncultured Steroidobacter sp. | reverse complement strand
CGGCGACCTGTTCGAGCGCGTCAAGGAGACTGCGGCGGAAGTGCTGGATCGCACTGTCGAAGTACTCGCCCGGCCGGCGGCCAAGCCGATCTGGAGTCAGATGAAGCAGAACGCCGCGAGCGCCGCGGACGTGGGCCGCGGCTGCACGATGCTGGCCGATACGCTGGCGCAGCTCAGGCAACAGGCGCCGCAGGCCGAGATTCATCTCGTCGGCCACTCGGCCGGCTCGATCATCCTCGGACACCTGCTCGACCTGCTGCCTGCGCGCAATCTCGATGCGGCGAGCTGTCACCTGTACGCCCCCGCGTGCACCGTGCGTTTCGCGGTCGACCATTACGTGCCGGCGATCGACAATAACGTGCTGCCGCGCAAGCGTTTGCACGTGCATCTGCTGTCGAACGACGTCGAGATCTGCGACACGGTCGGACCGTATCGCAAGTCGCTGCTGTACCTGGTCAGCCGCGCGCTGGAAAGCTGCCACAAGATGCCGATCCTCGGCCTCGAACAGGTGTTCGAGGCGAAGGCGAATCCGAAGTGGCACGACGGCGAGCTCGAAAGCGTCAAGCGCTGGCAGAAATTCTGGAGCGCCGGGGGCAACGGCCTCGACGTGGTCAGCAGCAAGCAGGTGTCGACGGGCTCGCTCGGCCGTCACATCCGCGCCTGTCACGGCAGCTTCGACAACGACGCGACGACGATCGAGACCACGCTCAAGCGCATCACCGGCGAGAAGCCGGCGTTCGGCGTGGAGTGGATCGACTACTGAGCGGCGTAGCGGACGATGCCGTTCGCGGTCTGCCGCTGCACCCGTCCCGCGTGCACCAAATATTCCAGGTGCGCGAGCGCTTCGCCGAACGCCAGGAACAGGTGCATGCCCTTGAGCTCGCGGCGGAACATCGAGGGCAACAGCTCGGCGGCAGTCTTCGGCTCGCGGCAGCGCTCTGTCACCTTCACGAGCTGCTCTTCGTGATGCGAAGTCAGATCGTCGATGCGCTGTTGCAATCCGTAGAACGGTATGCCGTGCGACGGCAGCACGAGCGTCTCCGGCGATAGCTTGCGCAACCGCTGCAGCGAGTCGAGATACGAGCCGAGCGGGTTCGCATCGGCGATGTGAAATCCGTAACTGATGTTGGAAGAGATCGAGGGCAACACCTGATCGCCGCTGATCAGTACGCGCGCTGCCTCGTTCGAGAGGCACAAGTGACCGTGCGCGTGGCCGTCCGTCTGCAGTGCCAGCCATTCGCTGTCGCCCCAACGCACCGCGTCGCCGTCTGCGGTGTAACGCTCGACCTGCGGCAGACCGCTCGTCATGCGGCCGAAGCGCTCCGGTTTGAACATCGGCTGCACCTGCGCAACGTCGCTGAGTCCGTGCGAGTGGAAGAATTCTTCGATCTTGCCCGTGGGCGGCCTGCCCTCCCCCGTGCTCATCACGCGCAGCATGTCGTAGGTGCGAGACGACATGAGCACCGGGACGCGATAGCGTTCCTGCAGCCAGGCAGCGAGTCCGCTGTGATCGGGATGAATGTGCGTGATGAACACCGCGCGCACGGGCTGCGTCGCGAAGGTCTCGCGCTCGATCGCTTCCCACGCGTCCTTGCCCATCTGCACGGCCATGCCGGTGTCGACGATCACGCAGCCGCCATCGGTCTCGACCAGCCATACATTGATGTGGTTGAGATCCATCGGCAGCGGGATGCGCGCCCAGCGCACGCCCGGTGCGATTGCGACGCTCGATCCCGGCGCCGGTGCCGGGACGGTGACGTATTTGAGACGCTTGGGCGCGGAGTCGAAGGCTTCGCCCTCCGCCGTGACGGCGGGCGCAGCTTGCGGAGTGTCGGATTTCATCGGTCGCGTATCATGCGATGAACCAAGGCCAAAGGTGAAATTCCGCCATGCGATTCGTGCACTCTGGTCTGCTCCTTGGCCTGCTGCTCGCGCTCGGCTCGCTGGCAGGCACCGCAGTTGCAGCGCCCTCTGCGGCCGAGCGCGCGCTCGTCCAGCGCGTCCAGGCTCAGGAAGCGGGCTCGATCGCGTTCCTCGAAGAGATCGTCAACGTCAACAGCGGCACGATGAATTTCGCGGGCGTGCGCCGCGTCGCGGACCTGCTGCGGCCGCGCTTCGAAGCGCTCGGCTTCAAGGTGCGCTGGGAGGACGGCACAGCGTTCGGGCGCGCCGGCCACCTGATCGCCGAGCATCCGGGCCGCGGCCGCCACGTCTTGCTGATCGGGCATCTCGACACCGTGTTCGAGCCGAACCATCCGTTCCAGCGCTTCGAGCGCATCGATGCGCAGACGGTGCGCGGTCCGGGAACTTCCGACATGAAGGGCGGGCTCGTCGTCGCGCTCGCGGCGCTCACTGCGCTGAAGGAAACGAAGGCGCTCGACGGCATGCACATCACGATGGTGATGACGGGCGACGAGGAAGATTCGGGCCGGCCGCTCGCGCTCGCACGCGCGTCGCTCGTCGCAGCGGCAAAGGCCGCCGACGTCGCGATCGGACTGGAGAACGGCGCGGACGATCCGAAGACCGCGCTCACCGCACGGCGCGGCTACACCGGTTGGCAGATCGACGTCAAAGCGCGCAGCGCGCACTCGTCGCAGATCTTCAGCGACGAAGTCGGAGCGGGCGCGATCTACGAGCTCGCGCGCATCCTGCATACGTTCTACCAAGAGCTGCACGGTGAAGAGCTGCTGACGTTCAATCCGGGCCTGATCGCCGGCAGCACGCAGCTCAACTTCGATCCGAAGCTGGGGCGCGCCGAGACGTTCGGCAAGGACAACATCGTCGCGCCGGTAGCCGTCGCAACCGGCGATCTGCGCACGATTTCGACCGAGCAGCTGGAACGCACCAAGGAGCGGATGCGCAAGATCGTCGCCGCCAGCCTGCCGCACGCGTCGGCCACGATCGCGTTCAGCGACGGTTACCCAGGGATGCCGCCGACGGAAGGCAATCGCAAGCTGCTGTCGATGTACGACTCAGTCAGTCGCGATCTCGGCTTCGGTCCGGTGACAGCAGTCGATCCGCGGCGTGCCGGCGCGGCGGACATCTCGTACGTCGCCGGTGAGGTGGAGATGGCGATCGACGGTGTCGGGCTGCTCGGCCGCGGCAACCACACGCCGGACGAAGTCGCAGACCTGCGCACGTTCCAGACGCAGACGCAGCGCCTGGCAGTGTTGCTGCTGAGACTCAACAAGAATTGAATCAGGCCTTGAAGAGCCCTTCGAGCGGCCGCGTCGCGCGGCTGCCCGGGAACGCTCGTTCCTCGAGCCCGCTCTCGGCCGCGCCGAGATGCGACGCGAGCACGCCTTTCATGATGGATCGAACGTCGAGCGTCGGCCGCAAGTCGCGGCCTTCGTACAGCGCGCTGTTCGCAAGCCCCGGCCAATCGGCAACGACGCGCCCACCTGCGACCGCGCCGCCGGCGAGGAACGCGCACGTCGCCGTGCCGTGATCCGTTCCGGCCGTGCCATTCACCGCAACGGTGCGCCCGAATTCCGTAACGACGAGCACCGCGCTGCGACTCCAGGCCGTACCGAGTGAAGTGCGCAGGCTGCTCAGCGCTTGATCGAGTCCGCGCAGACGATTCGCGAGTTGTCCGCGCTCGGCGCCTTGATTCGCGTGCGTGTCCCACCCGCTGGCTTCCAGCACAGCGATGCGCGGACCGTCGGCCGCCGCGAGAAACTTGCCGGCCGCTGCCGCGACAGTGTTGAGCGCATTGAGCGGATCGCGCCGCCCCGTGCTCATTCCTTCGCCAGCGACGCCATCCGCAGCGAGCGCGGTTTGCAGGCGACTCGCGAAGTATTCATCGGTCGAGTACAGGTCAGCGATGCGCTGCAGAGTGTCGGAGTCCGTTTCCGGGAGTCGCGACGGCGCCCACGAACCCACGCGCGCATCGCCCCTCAACACCAGCGGCACATTCTGCGCAAGCGCCAGTGCAATTCGATCCGTCGCGCGCTCCTTCGCTTCGGGCAGCAGCGGCAGCGCGCGATTCAGCCAGCCGTCGTGCGCTGCCTTCGGAATGCTCGTGCCGTTCTCGAGCAGATCCTGGCCGTCGAAGTGCGAGCGCTCGCGATACGGCGAGGCGACGGCGTGAAAAACGATCAACTCCTTTGCCTGGAACTGCGCGTGCAGGCTCGCGAGCGATGGATGCAGCGCGAACATTCCGTCGAGCTTGAGTTGCGGCGCCGTGATCGCGAGCGCGGCGCGCTTCGCGGCGTATGCGCCGTCGCCGTATGCAGGTACAGCAGCGAGACCATCGAGCGCCCCGCGTAACAGAACGAGTACGAACCGTGCGTCGGTCGCGACGTCCGCGAACACACACCGCGGCAGCATTGCAGTCGCGCCCGCGGCCAAGGCTCCACTCATGAATGCGCGTCGGCTGGTCATGTGCACACTCATCTGCGTTGAAACTCCGGGCTTGCGAGCAACAGCGTCAGGCCCTGCTCCGCGCTCGCGGCACGAGCAATCGCGATCCGCGTCCGCTCGTTGAGCGCGGCGCCGAGCGATCGCTCGCCGAGCGCGAGCGGTTGCTCGCGGCTGGCGACGCGTCCCGCCACCGATCCGGCCCACTCGATTCTCTTCAGCAGCGCGTCCGCTCCGTCCCACTGGGTCGCTGTGTCAGGCCAACCCGCAGGTGAGCCCGGCGTGTACGGACGTTGTCCGAGCAGCTCGAACGGCGCAGCGACCTGGCGCGGCTCGGCCGGCACGAAATCGAGCATACGCAGGCTCGACACGACGAGCTCGTGCGGCGTCTTGAACTTCACAGCAGGTGTGACCCACGCGGCCGGCGTGTCGAGCACCGCGCGATGGACCGACGGCAGATCGCCGTCGCTGTCGC
>CADEEJ010000367.1 GCA_902826315.1 uncultured Steroidobacter sp. | reverse complement strand
GAACGGCTGACGGATGAGGAACAGGCACGTCACGCGAGAGGAATCGAGAAAATCCGCCGGCGCCTTTTTAGGCGTTACCAACCGAACGACTACTGCATCATCCAGAATTCGGAACAGGTCTTGGCTGCTTCTGCAGAGAGTTGCTGGAATGCGGCCTGCGGCAACTATCGTGTCTTTCGTTTTGGAGGCATTTCATTTCTTGTCGACTGCGCGGACGATGGTCCGTCCAAGTTGAGCATCGCACACAAAGAGGACGATCAATTCAGCTTCTGGCTGACCGGCCCGAGAGGCCACACAGTCAACTCCATCATAGTTCGTTTTCGAGAATTGGACGAAGTCGTTCATGCGTACGTGCAATCGTATCGACGCTCGAACCTTGCGCGCGGGGAACAGCAGCAGGGTGGCCCGATAGACTTCTGACCAGCACGCCCGCTACTAAAGACTTGCCGGACGTTCGGGATCGATTTCAAGAGGTAGCAGCGGTTGGGCGGCACACTCCGTCCACGAGCCCAAACCATCAGGTCGGATCTCATAACCTCGCCAACTCGCTTCCAGAAGCAGGTCAGTTGCAACCAAGTACCTCCCAGACAGCGCATACACGTCCTGCAGAACGTACTTTGCTTTGATCGTCTCCGGATGTTGCGGTCCGAGTAGACGCTTTCTCGCCTCAAGTGAAGTACGAGCCAGCTGCTCGGCTCTCTCCGCTTGGCCTTCTCGGGCATAGATGGCAGCGAGGATCGGCATGAACGCCAGCGTCTCCATCCAATCGCTCCCATTCAATCGAAGTTGCTGTTTCAGGCCCGGCTCAAGGAGCGCTTTTGCTTGCTCGAACTTACCCAGTTTGAACAGCACAAACCCAATCGTCGGTGTCAAATGCAATGTATATCCGTCGAGCGCCCCATACTTTTCAGTGTAGATCGCAAGCGCTTCTGCACCCAGCCTTTCAGCTTCCGCATATCGTCTCTCTGCCGCGAGAACTCTAACGAGCGAGCCGATCGCGAAGTGCGCGCGGCGGTCGCGAATGCCGACTTCCCGGCGATAGATCGATAGTGCCCGCTCGAATTGGAATTGCGCCGCAGCGTAGTCGCCGGCCAGGTTGTAGGCCGCTCCCAGCGTGTCGCGAATAGCTGCCTCCGCCAGCGGCTCGTAGGCGAACCGCACGCGCGGAGCCGTGCCAGCGACATAGATCAGGGAGTCAAGGTTGAAGAGCGAAGGATCGAGTGTCCGTGATTGAACCGAGATTGCTGCACGCATGAATCGATTGAGCTCTTCGACCATGCGACTGCTGGCTTCCATTCGATAGTAAGCAACCCTCATCTCGTCGTTGGCCCGCTGCGCACGGATGGCCATCCGCGTGGTCATGGTCGTTGCGATCGCGAGGATGACTATGATGGTCATGCCGGTTGTAAACACCAGTCGGTTTCGCCGAGCGAATTTCAAGAACACGTACGCGATCCGGTGAGGCCTTGCGACTACCGGTTCGTCGCGCAGATAGCGTTCCAGGTCCGACCGAAGGTGGTTCGCAGTCGAATAACGATGCTCCTGTTGTTTCTCGAGGCAGCGCATGACAATCCAGTCGAGATCGCCCCGGATCGCCTCTGACAACTTAGTGGACGAGATGCGATAGCGCTGAGCGATCGAAGCTCGCCGCGTCGACGATAGTTGGGTGACTCGCAAAGAGGGTCGAACCGGATCCTCTTCTCGAATACGTCGAGAGAGATCCGAGATTGCGGATGCAGCCGTGTCGTCGTCGACGAGGGGTAGACAGCCGGTCAACAGCTCGTAGAGGAGCACACCCAAGCTGTAGATATCGCTGCGCGTCCCGACCTGCGGTGCTCCAAGTTCAGTTTGCTCTGGGCTGACATAGGCCGGGGTCCCCACAAACTGATCCATCGCGGTCAGCAACGATTCGTGAGTCAATCGGCCTTGCGTAGCTTTAGCGATGCCGAAGTCGATCACCTTCACGAGTGGCAGCCCGTCGACCAAGGTGATCAGTACATTGGAGGGCTTGATGTCCCGGTGCACGACTCCCTTGTCGTGGGCGTGCTGAATGGCTTGGCAAACCTGCATGAGTAAGGCGACGCGTTCTGCGATCGGCAGGCGGACTTGGTTGCAGTAGTCGGTGATCTTGATCCCCCTTACGAGCTCCATCACGAAATAAGGCCGACCGCTCGCTGTGGATCCTGCATCCAGCACCTTTGCAATATTCGGATGATCCATCAGCGCCAGGACCTGGCGCTCCGCTTCGAAGCGCGCTAACACGTCCTTGCTGTCCATGCCGAGCCGAATGATCTTGATCGCCACTTCGCGACGCACCGGTGCGACCTGCTCGGCCAGATAGACGACGCCGCAGCCGCCCTCGCCAATTTCCTCAACCAATTTGTAGTTGCCAACGCGATCGCCCGCGGCTTCTGCGGGAGCCAAGAGCGGTTGGTTTTTCGAGGGGAACGCGGAGTCGACGACCCGTAAGAGGCTGGTCAGTCGAGTCTGTAGGGAGGGCGAATCGTCACACGCTCGTGCGATGTATCCGTCGCGTTCGCCGATCGGGAGGTTGAGTGCCGCCGCGAAGAGCTCTTCCTCACGCCTGTCCTGTTCCACGGTAGGTTCCTCCTTGAAATAGGCGTGCCGCAAGCCTTAGCCGTTCGGCGCGAGCTCCCTGCGCAACCACGCCTGAGCAAACCGCCAACGCCGATAGCCTGTGGCTCGCGACATTCCCAGGACACCGGCGGCGTCAGCGACATCAAAACCGCCAAAGCAGTGCAGCTCGACCAGGGCTGCTGCCTCCGGATGACTCGAAGTGAACTTGCTGAGCGCGACATCCAGTGCGAGAAGACCTGCGTCATCCTCAACGAGGGAAGATAGATTGGTGCAGTCGATGTCGAGGCGCAGTTGGCCACCTCCATGCCGCGCCGCTGCGCGTCGCCGCGCCCGATCGATGACGATGTGCCGCATTGTTTCAGCGGCAGCTGCCACGAAGTGCGACTGATCGCGCCACTGTGGATTGTGGCTACCGCTCAAGCGTATCCAGGCTTCGTGGACGAGCGCTGTCGCTTGCAGCGTCGATCCTGGGCCAGCTCGGGACATCTGAACCGCGGCGATCCGCCGCAGCTCCGGGTAGAGCGTTGCAAGCGCCTCCGCGAACGCGCCGCCTCGGCCATCCAGCCGATCTTCTTCCGTTATCGCCATAGACCCCACTCCCTCTAGCCACTCTAGCGCACGGGCAGCCCATCGACTAGTGCGCAGCAAGTCCTGGAACGATGTGAGGCTTTAGGTTCAGCGTCGCTGTTGCGCCGTCAACAAACTGCTACCACCGGTGTCAATCGCACGAGCCAGTGCGAACGCGCAATTGCGTACTGCATTGCGACGTTCGGTGTGGCTGGACAGAGTCCAGTGTTCCCGGAGCGCCAGCAACTTAGCGGTCACTTGAGACTGGGAGCACGAAATTTCGTGTTGTGGGCAGCAACCGATTGTTCCAGACCTATGACTCCAAGCCCGAACGTACGAGACGCCATCGATGACCTGATCTGTGAGATCTTTCTGCGCCTGACGCAAGAACTCTCGGGTGTCGGGATCGAGGATCCCCAGGAGTCGGTCTTGACGACCCTCCGTGAAGTCGAGCAGGAGTGGCGCACTTCGACGCTTGCCTCGTCAAAGCTCAAGGACTCACACCGGGATCGTGGCGAGCGCGTCAAGGCGACCCTGCAGTCGCTGTCGGCTAACGAAAAGGACGCGCTGTTCCTACACCTGGGGCGAGGCATGCGTTGTGCCGAGATCGCCCGAGAGACGGGGGTGTCCCGTTGGGCTGTTCTCAACGATTTGATCCGTGCCTACTGTCGTTTGCGTCTGAGACTCGGTGATCTCGACTTCAGCGATATCTATCGGCGCTAGCGGCTCGCGGCAACTGCAAGCGTAGCTGTAGCATCGACGATGGCGAGCATGTAGTACAAGGTGGGAGGAGGTGACTAGATGACGACTCCAGGACTGATGAGGGCTTACAACACTGAAATGGAGCAGGGTATGCGCGCCTTGCGAGTCTAGATCTGGATGTGGCTTTCCAACACTTCGAGCGTGCACACATTTTGGGGCAGCGCAGGACCTGGCGGCACGTCAGGGCGCATGCCGCAATGCTGAAGGTAGGCTGGATGCGTGGTGATGTGAGAGAAATAGCTGGTCAGTTGAGCCGAGTCGTGGCAGCGACACTCTTCTCAATAATTTGGGTCCCGGATGGAAATACTGGCGGTGCGAACGTGAGTGCCCTTAAGCCGATGCCAATGCCCGAAGACATCAAGCGAATTCTTGCGGAGACCGATGCGCACCGATGAACAGGGATCCCAGTAGCCTGCCTGATGTCCGCGTTCGGCCGTGTGCGACGTCGGCTATCGACCCAAAGCGGACATGAGTGAGATAGACAGCCCAGACATGACCGGCCTGGGTCGCGCGAGTATGCTGGCACGCAAGAAGCGCACACTCATCAGGCAGGAGCATCGTATGGAAGGTCAGCGTCGTCCTCTCGTCTCGCTGCTAACTTCAACGCTTGGTGGCGCTATGGCCTGGTCTGTCTACCTGCAGGTCTTGCAGTTCACCACTAGCGCTCTTTCTAGCACACTGATTGAGCCAGCACGCGTGCCTTGGCTATTTCTGCAAACCTCCGTGATTGCAGTCGCGGTGTTCGCTGCCTTCAGCGTCCTCGCTGCCGTGATGTCACATCAGAGATGGTGGATGCATTGGTTCGCGTTCATTGCCGGAGTTGTCATTTGCATCGCGATGCGCCTCCACCCTCAAGGCATCGAGCTCACGATCGAAGTTTTCCTTCGCACTGCACTTCTTAGCGCCGTGAT
>CADEEJ010000366.1:2448-4889 GCA_902826315.1 uncultured Steroidobacter sp. | reverse complement strand
TTGCGCGCGGCCTCGAACTCGTCGCCCGGCACCCACGCCGGCGACTGCGCTGCATTCGCGACGTTCACGCCGACATAGAAGCCGAGTTGCGCGTCGTCGATCATGCCGTCGTAGTTCCAGGTGTCCTGGATCTCGTCGGACGGCTGGTGGTAGTGATCCTTCTCGTACGCCTCGTGCACCTGCTTGCCCCACTCCGGCGACTGGCCGACGAAGTCGGTGCCGGCGTCGAGATACAGCGCGGGCACGCCGATCTTCGCGAAGCTGAACTGGTCGGAGCGATAGAAGAAGCCGCGGTCCGGGAACTGATCCGGCACGACGTGGCGGCCCTGCAGCTGGGCGATCGCATCGACGTACTCGTCGATGTTCGACTTGCCCTTGCCGACGAAGATGATGTCCTTGGTGCGGCCCCAGATGTTGCCGCCGTCGTAGTTGATGTTCGCGACGATCTTGCCGGGCTCGATCGTCGGATGCTCCGCGTAGTACTTCGAGCCGAGCAGGCCCTGCTCTTCCGCAGCGACGAACAACAGCATGATCGAGCGCTTCGGCGGCCGCGGCAGCGCCTTGAACGCCTTGCCGATCGCCAACAGCTGCGCGACGCCCGAGGCGTTGTCCATCGCGCCGTTGTAGATCTTGTCGCCCTGCGCATCCGGCTCGCCGACGCCGAGATGATCGTGATGCGCGCTGTAGATCACGTACTCGCTGCTCAGCTTCTCGTCGCGCCCCTTGAGCACGCCGTAGACATTCGCGGTCTGCGATTTGTTGAGCTTGTTCTTGAAGTCGAGCGAAGTGGTGATGCCGAGCGGCACCGGCTGAAAGTCCTTCGACTTCGCGGACTCGACCAGCTGGTCGAGATCCTGGCCGGCGAGCTTCACGAGCGCGCGCGACGCGTCTTCGGTCATCCAGCCTTTCACCTGGATGCGCGGCTCGTTTTCCGCAGGCGTCTCGACCTGCTCGCCGCTCCAGGAATTCTGCACGACCTGGAAGCCGTAGCCGGCTGACGGTGTCGTGTGCACGATGATCGCGCCCGCGGCGCCCTGGCGCGCAGCGCTCTCGTATTTGTAAACCCAGCGGCCGTAGTAGAGCCGCGTGTTGCCGGCGAACAGATTCGGATCCCAGTCCGGATCGTTGTTCAGCATCAGCAGCACTTTGCCCTTCAGGTCCTTACCCTTGAAGTCGTCCCAGCCGTACTCGGGCGCCTGGATGCCGTAGCCGACGAACACGACTTCGGCGTTCTTGATCGAGCCCTGCTCGGCCTGCACGCCGCTGCCCGCGATGTACTGATCCCACCACTTGAAGGACGCCTTCTTGCCGTCCTTGCTGAACGTCCACTGCTTCGGCATCTCCGCAGTGATGCCGACGACGTCGAACCTCTGCTGCCAGCCGCCATCCGGGCCGCCGGCGTTGAAGCCGATATCCTGCAGCTGCTCGACGATGTACTGGCGCGCCTTGGTGTCGCCGGGCGTGGCCGGCGCACGGCCTTCGAACTCGTCCGCGGACAACTTCGCGATCTGTGCACGGAGGTAGTCGGCGCCGATCTGGCCCGCCGCGGTCTTCGCTTCGGCCGAGATCGCCGACTGCGGCTCAGGCGCCGGAGCCGGTTCGTGGCGCTTGCACGCGCCGAGCGCGAACACTATGAAAAAAGGAGCAGCTAGCGCACCCGCGCGAGCGCGACGGGAAACTGTATACATATGCACTCCCGGTCGAGCGGTGATAAATCGAGCGCGAAAGAGTAGGTCGCGCCTTGGCCCGACGCAACCGCGGTTATGTCGTGCGGACCGGTCCGGCGAGACCGCGCCTGTGACTCAGGTCCGCGCGCGATCCGGGCGCGTTGCGTGAAACTGGCGCTGGATCACATCGAGAAACGCCCGACGCTGCCGATACCGTCAGCGAGAGTCGCCTCACGGATTCGTCGGTATGGATTCCAGCCTCAGCATGACGCAACTGCCGCTCATTCTGTGTTTCGCCGTAGCAATCACGGCGGGCCTGATTGCGGCCGCGTCGTATTTGCAGCGGCAACGCGCCGCCGCAGAGCTGGCTTTGCAGCGCGCCGCCGCAGCTCCCGGGAAGATCATCTATAGCGACGCTCCGACCGTGAAGGTCGCAGAGTCGCAGCGCGTCGATCGCCGCCGCAAGATCGTACGACTCGCCGCCGGCGAGCACATCGACATCCTCGAAACGCCCGAAGGCCTCGAGCCGCGCTTCCGCATCACGCTGAAGTCGGTCGTGCGCATGGCGGATTCCGCGCACGTCTCGATCACGTTCGGCGGCACACGTGTGAGCTGCGGCCCGCTGGTGCAGGAGAAGTCGACCAACGAATTCATCGTGCCGCGCGCACTGGGCGACGAGCCGCGCAGCTCGATCTTTCATTTCTACGAGAAGGGCAGCTCGCTCGATTTCATGCGGATCAAGGTGAAGTCGCTGGATGCGACGGCGGGCACGGC
>CADEEJ010000366.1:0-2348 GCA_902826315.1 uncultured Steroidobacter sp. | reverse complement strand
TGCTCGTCGCGCGTGACCTGCTCGGCATGCACCTGGTGCACGCGGGCCCCGCCGGTCGCCAGGTCGGGCGCATCGTCGAGACCGAGGCGTACAAGGGACCGCGCGACTTGGCTGCGCATTCCGCCCGCGGCCGCACGAAGCGCACCGAGGTCATGTTCGGGCCGCCCGGCCATGCGTACGTCTACTTCATCTATGGCTTCTGGAACTGCCTCAACGTCGTGACCGCCGCCGAGGGCGTGCCGCATGCGGTGCTGATTCGCGCGCTCGAACCGGTCGCGGGCATCGAGGACTCGACTCACGGCCCCGGACTGCTCTGCCGCGCGATGCATATAGATAGAGGGCTGAACGGCGTCAGCCTGCGAATGGCCCCGCTGTGGATCGAGCGGCCGAAGGCCTATTCCCCGCCGCGGGTCGCCCGGAGCGCGCGCATCGGGGTCGACTATGCCGGCGACTGGGCACTCAAACCCTGGCGGTTCTTCGATAGGGATTCGCCGTACGTGAGTACGGTGAGCGCGGCCCAGCGGAAGAAGGCCCTGAAAAGAGGCGGTTAGCGGTTGGTGGTTGGCGGTTAGTGGAGAAGGGGGACCCGGAGGGAGGGTCCTGGTTTAGAATCCGCGCCCCATGCTTCCTGCCAGAGAGCTGTTTTCCTATCGCAAATACTGGGCGTCCCGGTTCGGGACGGCCCCGTTCCTGCCCATGTCGCGCGAGGAAATGGAGGCGCTTGGCTGGGACAGCTGCGACGTCATCATCGTGACTGGCGATGCCTACGTCGACCATCCGAGCTTCGGCATGGCGATCGTCGGGCGCGTGCTGGAAGCGCAGGGCTTCCGCGTCGGCATCATCGCGCAGCCGGACTGGCGCTCGGCGCAGGACTTCGCGCGGCTCGGCAAGCCGAACCTGTTCTTCGGCATCACCGCCGGCAACATGGATTCGATGGTGAATCGCTACACCTCGGACCGCCGCATCCGCAGCGACGACGCGTACACCCCCGACGGCGCCGGCGGTCAGCGGCCCGACCGCTCGGTGATCGTGTATGCGCAACGCGCACGCGAAGCGTTCCCGGATACACCGGTCGTGGTCGGCGGTATCGAGGCGAGTCTGCGTCGTATCGCGCACTTCGATTACTGGTCCGAGAAAGTGCGCCGCTCGATCCTGCTGGACGCGAAGGCCGACCTGCTGGTGTACGGCAACGGCGAGCGGCAGATCGTCGAGATCGCGCATCGCCTCGCGAAGGGCGAAAGCATCGACACGATCGACGACCTGCGCGGCACGGCATTCGTGCGTCACGCGACGCCGCCGGGCTGGACCGAAATCGATTCGACCTCGATCGACGAGCCCGGCAAGTTGAATCCGCCGATCGATCCGTACGCGATGGAGCCCGCGAAAAAGACCGAAAGCGCGCCAGCCTGCAAGACGCCGGAGCCGAGTCCGCAGCAGCCGGTGAAGGTCGTCAGGTTCTACCGCCACGTTCCGACTTCCGACCGCTCCAACTCCGTCATCCGCATGCCGCCGCACGAAGCCGTGCGCGACGATCCGGTTCTATACGCGCACGCCTCGCGCATCCTGCATCTGGAATCGAATCCGGGTAACGCGCGTGCGCTCGTGCAGCGCCATGGCGACGTCGATGTGTGGCTCAATCCGCCGCCGTTGCCGCTCTCGACCAAGGAGATGGATGCGATCTACGAGCTGCCGTATCGGCGCGTGCCGCATCCGCTCTACGGGAAGGCGAAGATCCCGGCATACCAGATGATCCGCTTCTCGATTGCGATCCAGCGCGGCTGCTTCGGCGGCTGCACGTTCTGCTCGATCACCGAGCACGAGGGCCGCATCATCCAGAGCCGCTCGGAAGAATCGATCATCAACGAGATCGAGACCGTGCGCGACACGGTGCCGGGCTTCACCGGCGTGATCTCCGACCTCGGCGGCCCGACTGCCAACATGTATCGACTCGCGTGCAAGTCGCCGGCGATCGAGTCGGCATGTCGCCGGCCGTCGTGCGTGTATCCCGGCATCTGCCCGAATCTCAACACCGACCACATGCCGCTGATCAAATTGTATCGGCGCGCGCGCACGCTGCCTGGAATCCGCAAGGTGCTGATCGGCTCGGGCGTGCGTTACGACCTCGCGGTCGAGTCGCCCGAGTACGTCAAGGAGCTGGTCCAGCATCACGTCGGCGGCTATCTCAAGATCGCGCCGGAAGCGATCGGCGAAGGGCCGCTGTCGAAGATGATGAAGCCCGGCGTCGGCACGTATTACCGCTTCAAGGAGCTGTTCGAGAAATTCTCGAAGGAAGCGGGCAAGGAGCAGTACCTGATCCCGTACTTCATCGCCGCGCATCCGGGCACGAC
>CADEEJ010000365.1:3278-4944 GCA_902826315.1 uncultured Steroidobacter sp. | reverse complement strand
AAGACGGGCGGTCTTTACTTCACAGAATCCTCACTAGGACCGGCCACGGTCAATTGCAGTCATCGTGCACCAACACAAGCGCTGGGTAGCTGCGCTGGAGGCAGCCGAATGGTTCGTCCGCATTGATGACGATTGCATGTCACGGCACGAGCGGTCTGGCTATCTTCGCTGGCTGAAGAAGTCGCCTATGCACGTCGCAGAGATGCTGCGTCTTCTTCATGTGTGCGAGCAGCTCCGCTTTGCCCTTTCGCTGCAACTTGGCCCTTCGAGCGGCAGGAGTGATCACGTCGCATTACAGACGCCGGCCCACCTTCTCCGGCATTTGCTTCACTGAGAGGACTTCGCAGAACGATCAAAGATCTCGCACGAGTTCTGCTACCGGCACATCGAGCTTGCGCGCGATGTCGCTGATGAGCGCAAGCCCCAACGTGGCGTCACCTGCCAGTATCCGCTCAACCGTGCGTTGAGTTCGGCCGATGAGCTTGGAGAGGTCGGTTGCACTCAACTGCCGCGCTCTGCAGACACGGCGCAGATTGCGGCCGAAGACCACGCTCGTCGTCGTGGACCTCGCACGATTCCGCGTTTCCAATCGCGGTCCAGTGCGCCGACCTTTGGTCGAAGTTCCTTTCCGTGAGCGCCTTTGCATGATTACACTTATATGCGTAATTGATGAATGTTATATCTGAATCACAGGCGTTACACGCGCTGCGAGATCGATTTTCCTTTGCGACTCAGGACTCGCTGTCGCGACGCGTTAGGAGCTCGATGACCGTCACGCCGAGACCCTTGGCCACCTTCACAATCGAATCCAGACCGGGATTTCGAGGGGCTGTGGTCTCAAGCCGACCGACATAGCTGTGGTGAAGGCGGCAACGGCGCGAAAGCTGTTGTTGGGTAAGACCGGTCTTCTGGCGCAGTCGCCTCACGTTTTCGGCCAAGATCCGGTGAAGATCATCGTCACGGTGGATGCCTTTCTTGGCCATCGGAGACCCTGGTTGTGTTCGTAGTTTTGAGCCGCGGTCTGGGAGGCGATTCTGGCTGGTAGTGTTCCCTGCGACAAGCAGGATTGGGGCTTACTCCTGCTCGTAAGGCGGTCAACCACAGAATAGATGCAGACAGCCCGCAGACTCAGCCGCTGGGTGGCGGATCTTGCACGTCGGCTCGACAGTCCCCTGCCAGATGTCAAGGCGTTCAACGGAAATCGAGCAGCGGATCGTCCGCTGGCTCGACGAGGACCTCACGGTGGAGCTCGATGTGCCCGAGGTCATCGTGCCTCAACTTGCGCCCCGCCTGCAGCGCCGTCGCGATGTCGAATGGCTCGGAATCATCCGTCGTGCAAAGGGAAATTGCGGTGCGCTGGGGCGCTTGAGAGCAACGGGTAAACTCGTGGAAGTCTTTGGTCGATCGATCTCGACACTGCGTCCGCAGATTGCGGCCGCGGTGAGCGCCGCGCTCGATGAGAAGATCAAGGCCGCCATGCAGGATTTGGACGGAAGCGAGGCGAAGGGTAGCGGGCGCTCCGATCGCAGTTAAGGGTTACGGCGCCTCACCTGCGTCAGTTCTGAAAGCAGGTTATGGGGATGAGGATCAAAACTGCGCAACGTGGCCCCAGTTTCGGCCTCCAGCGCCTCCTTGGAGGCAGTGAGTCCGACGAGGTAGGCGTCAG
>CADEEJ010000365.1:0-3268 GCA_902826315.1 uncultured Steroidobacter sp. | reverse complement strand
ATTCTGAGAAACCCTAGCACTGACTCTCCACGCACGATGCGGAGCGCTCGGCGGTAATGCCGACGCACAACTGGTTGCGGCACGTCCCGTCCTTTGCAACCTTCGGGTATTCGCTCCCATGCCTGGCAAGCCCACGCCAGAATCTCTCGGTGATCAATTGAGTGTCCGAGCCACGCGTCAAATGCCTCTCGTTCCGCTTCCGTGGAATTGGTCAGCACTGTGAGCCAATCGCCAGCATCCTCGATGAGCTCTTGATGCGAAACTGCAACCGTCTCCTCCTCGATCTCCTCGTCCTTGAAGACACCCGCGGCTCTTTCGCATGCGATCGCCTCTCGAACTTCGCGTGTGAGCCGCTCAACCCCTGGATCGTCCAATTCGGCTGCCACCCCGTAAAGGAATTCGTCAACGGAGTTACCAAGAATGTGGGCAGTTGCGAACGCCCGCATATGCACCGGTGACGCCCGCATCCACTCGATGATTGCATCACGTTCTTCCGAGCGCACCAGGGGAAAGAGATTCAACCAATCTTCCGCTTGGTCGCTAGCGCTCTTGATGTCTCGATTGGTCACCGCTGCCCCCAGGTCCTATGTAGCAGGCGGAACCTGTGTAGCAGACTCACACGCTGGAACATGATGTTCCCAGTCACCTCTAGTCATGGGCTCCACCAAGATCGCGCTGTTGTTGACGACGCTCCTGGGCTGTGCCGGCTGCATGGCGCTCAAGTTCAAGGGCGCCGGAGAAAGCTCAGTCCGCCGCTGTCTACCGCCGATCCCCGGATGCCACTCGCGCGCTCCGATCGAGCACATGCGTCCACCCAAGAGCCGGACCGAACATTGCCCTGCTGTACGACCCTGAGGTCGCGAAGATCGCGAGGAAAGCCGGCCACGGCGCAACATTGCCGGTCAGATTGGGAGGAAAGCTGGGCCCATCGTCCGGCGATCCCCTGGACATCGAAGTCACGGTGCTTCTGCTGACTCGTCAACAAGTTACGCAGGCTGAGAAAGGCGTGTACCAGTTTTGTCACAGCTACAGCACGACTCATTGTCGTGCGATTGGATGTTGAGGCGAAGCGCGCCCTCGCTTGGCCGGCCAGAAGCACGCCATTTGACTCGGGCTAGCGCACCGGCCACTACAAGTTGCAACATCAAGCAACGGCTTGCGACCACTGCGAGCCAACCATGTGCATCGTGCAGCGACAAATTGTGAGAGAAGGCTACTCGCAAACTGCAGGTTCAAATCGCTGACCCGATGTGTCGTGTACCGGTGGTTCCGCTCGATGCACGGGTAAAGTGGTGAGCAATCCGCACTGGCACTGGGACATCCCGACCTATGGAGCAGCTACGGAGAGCCTGAACGACCCCGCCTAAGTGGAGCCGTACAGTTTGTAAAGGGTGCAACCGCGGCAAGGCGTGCGGCTCGAATCCAGAGAGCGCTAGGTGCGCGAACTCCAAAGCGTCGGTTGTAGTCGCCCGTGAAGGTCGGCATGACTTCAGAAGCTGCTTCGGTCGTCGGATGCCTTGGAGCCTCAACTCCCTTAACCAGCCGATTCTGAAGCGTCAGGTGAGTCATTCAACGCTGCCTTTGGATCCAGCCCTAGTAGCGCAAAGTCCTTCGGTGTTGAGTTCGAATAATCCGCGGGCGAAATCGAAACTCGATGACGGACCACTGTACGGAGAGCTACATCGATTCGATTTGTTGCCTACACACCGCCGCCGTGTCGCCCTTGTAGCAAAAACCGCCAGAGTCGTAGCTGCTATTCGGCTTGTTCCAAACGCCATCAAAGCCCTTGCCGAGACAAAAGTTGGTTTTGTGACCACTACTCCATCCCAGCTTCCGAATGGAGACGATCTCGCACTTGCTGGCTGCCACCGCGGTGGGCGGGACTGCCGCCGCCGCGAGACTGCAAGAACCGATCAATCTCCTACCCACTTCCTCATATCTCCCGGCATGGTCGCTCTGAACTATCCCAACATTGAGAATTATCTGAAGGTACGTATTCGCATCCTTTGCGTCCTGACTGCATGGCGCTTTCACGATCCGCTCGAGAGGATTGCCGACTAGTCGGAACTCAAGGTCTCCGTAATTGAAATCGAGCTGCTTCTGCATAAGAAGCAACTCCGTTTCCTTGTGATGAATGCCGTACATCGAGACAACGAGCGTGAGTAGTCCGCCGAGAACTCCGACCAAAATTGTGTTAGTCCAGAAAGAAAGGCGTAGCTCGCGCTTCTTCAGGTCAATCTCTGCATCCGTGGCTGACATCGAAATCTCCGTGATGATCTCCACCAACCCTCACGCATCTCATACTGTCGCGAGCTGTTCTGTCGAGTCGAACTCCGCGCTGCAACGAACGGATAAGCTCAGAGGAAGCACTCCATGACGCTGAGCCGAAACGGATACATCTAAACGCCCTTCTTGTCACCCACAGGTAATGCAGCGTTCTGTAGAGCTCCGGTTGAATAGTACATCACTGGCTAAGACACTGGATCCTTTGATGTCTGATCGGCCCGATGGCGTTTGAGCCACGCGAAATTCTGAATGGTTTTGATTGCTGTGATCGCCGAGTTGCGATCGCTGAGTCATTGATCACCTGCACTGCTTTGAGCATGCGTGTCTCACGGAACAATGCTTGCTGCCGCAATTACTGAAACGTTAGATTACGTACGCAACCTTAGAGAGGTATTCGCGTGAACACCAAGGTAAAGGACTTCCGGGCGGCGATTGTGCAGCTGCGCTCTGATGTTGACTTTCCTCAAGAATGGCTCAAGCCGTTTGAGGAGGGTACTTTCGATGAGATCGTCAATACACGGGTTAGAGCTGATATCGACGCTCAGCGAGATGGTGCCTTCCCACACGAGCCGTTACATGTAGAAGCACTGCTCGGCGATATTTCTGTTCTACTGGATCGCTGCCATTCATATAGAAGGGAGGCAGCGGATTTGGAGTTGTCCGCCTATAAGGCGGCTTCAGAATATCTGCAAAGTCGGCGAACCCTTCACCTTGAACGGCTTGTTTTGGCGTCGTCATCCGCCGAAAAGGCCTTGCTCTCCAAAGCAGCAGCTTTACGGACTTCTGAAACTGAATTCTTGGCCACGGCCGCCGGCGACAAGAGTCTCACGAAGGGATGTGCAGCCTTCTGTCATGCGGAGTCAGAGCATGTTGCGGCGCTTGCTGCCATCGACGGGGAAAGACGAACCATCGCCGGTAGAAAGTTGGATGTCATAGCGGATCTCGCATCAGCTGCTCAGACTCGATACAGCGCTCCAGGAAA
>CADEEJ010000364.1 GCA_902826315.1 uncultured Steroidobacter sp. | reverse complement strand
GAAAGCCCCTCTTGCAAGATTTCCCGCTCCCCTGCTGGCCCCAAAGAACGTATCATAACGTCCTTTATGATATATTGTCGAGATCCGAAATCCGGCTCCTCCGGAGCCAGGGCCCGAAGCGAGCGATGTCAAACCTTGACAACGTTCGCTATTGAGCGTGGGCTCGGACTGTCAGCATCCGAAGGAGCCCCATGAACGTATCACTGACCCCCGAGCTGGAGAGCTTTGTGCAAGGTAAAGTTTCGACGGGCCGGTACACATCGGCGAGCGAAGTTGTGCTGCGAAGCCCTACGTCTTCTCGAAGAGCACGAAAAAGCCCGCGCGAGCCAGCTCGGCGAGTCGATCGTCGGCTTGCTTCCCTTGACCGCAGAGAAGGCATCGACGGTGAAGCCGTCTTCGCCCAGATTCAGGAGAAGTCCGATCAACGCCGCGGAAGCGAGCGTGACGCACCACGCCGCCGCGCGGTGGGACAAAAGGGTTCCCTTTCTCCCACAGTTCCGAGTAGCCACCCAGCCCAGCCGCCCGTGAACTTTCGCGAAGCCAACTGGCGTCCGTAGCCGTCCGATGACACGCATGGATGACCGTTCGAGAAGGCTGAAAGCAATCCACAGAGCCCGTGTTTTAGCCACCTTCAGCACGCGGACAGTCTGCGAAACTGCGAAACGTGCCTGGACGGCAGCGGTCTTGGCATCTGGCCCGCTGTGTGAGAAGAGCGTGTTTTTCGAATGGGATGAGTTACAATCTGAGGGCACCATGCGAAAAGAGAACGATCAACCTCAATTCGAGTTTTCCGATGGCTTCAAGGTCTTGGCTCCGTCACGGACTGGAAATTTCCTTTATGAACTAGTGACAGCCGACGGTAAGCACGTGTCCTCGTACGAGGAGGCGGAGGAGCTTGCCGAAGACTACGTGTACGGCTGGACCTCCCTCAGCGTTGATCAGGCGATGAGGCAGGCCCGGTTCTCGGGTCAGCCGCACAAGTATCGGGTGATATATGATCGGCTCTTCTTGTCTGTAATGCGGGGTGAGCGGGTCACGGTGTTTATGGACTCCCTGCAAATGTCACTCCGATATCTTCAGGAAAAGGAGCGATGGTGTCGGGAGAACTCAAAGTGGTTTTCTTTCCAGGGCACAGGAATTCATCTCTTCAACCAGCACGAGCGGAAATATGAATTCTGGGTCGGAGGTCCATCGAGCATCGCCAGCTTAGGTGAACTTGAAAATGAGGTCAGGCGATCGCTTCTGGATACGCCGAGCGGGAATATCGGGGGCTTCGTCGCGGACCAAGAAGCAACTGTTTACGATGCGTTCATCTCGCACGCGAGCGAAGACAAAGACGTTCTCGTAAGGAGCCTTGCGCAGGCGTTGCAAGAACGGGGTTGCAGAGTTTGGTACGACGAATTTGAGCTAAAGGTGGGGGACAGCCTTAGGCAATCAATCGATCGGGGTTTGGCCCAGTCTCGCTACGGCATCGTCGTTCTTTCTAAGGCCTTCTTCAGCAAGAGGTGGCCGGCGTACGAACTAAATGGGCTTCTTGCGCGTGAGATCGACGGAGTCAAAGTGATATTGCCGATCTGGCACGACATTGAAAAGGCCGACTTGTTACGACATAGTCCCTCGTTGGCCGATAAGCTGGCACTCAAATCGACCTCGTCGAACGTTCACGAGCTAGCAGACGAGCTCGCGGAGGTTGTTCGACGGAAGCCAAATCAGACCCTTTAGTGGTCGGGCTAGCGGTCTCCTCACCCGAGTAAAACGCTACTCAGCAACCAATCGGGCAAAAGGGGTCCGTTGTTCCCGCTTTCGGGCGTCGTAGCAATGCGTCGCAAATCGCCAGATCGCATGTTCAACGTCGTCGTCCTTGTGTTGAGAGCGTGGTCTCAACAGCCACAGCAGCGCTCTGCGCAAGGTTTTCACGTCGACCTTGAACAGTTCGGCGACCGAATTGCGGCTCTCCTTGCCAGACGTGATCAGTTCGCGAGCATGGAGAATCTGTTGGCGCGAGAGCTTCGGTGGCCGACCAACGTGCTTGCCGCGCCGCTTCGCTGCCTTCATTCCTGCTCTCGTTCGTTCCGCGATCAGGCCTCGCTCGAATTCCGCCAAGGCACCCATCATGTGGAAGACCAAACGACCACCGGCAGTCGTCGTGTCGATCGCCTCCGTCAGTGACGCGAACCCCGCTCCGGCTTTGCCGATGGCGGTGATCATCTTAATCAATTGTTCCAGCGAGCGGCCCAGTCGATCGAGCCGCCACACGATGAGCACATCGCCCTTCTTCAGTTTGGCCAGGAGTTCTGCGAGCTTCGGCCCCGCGACAGCGGCGCCGGAAACACCGTGGTCCTCGACGATGTCGCGGCATCCAGCGGATCGGAGAGCCTGCTTTTGCAATGACAGGTTCTGTTCTTCGGTCGACACGCGGGCATAGCCGATCTTCATGTCTCCAGTCTGCCCATACCCTTTCGCCCGATTCAAGCAGCACCGAATCAGCAACTTGCGGAGGCGTGCCCGTGTGGGCGAAAGGGACCCCTTTTGCCCGATTCTCAACGCTAAGTTCCGAGTAGCGTCATCCGCCCAGAGCTAGGCCATGCCTCTACCGGGTCGGTCAAGGTCCAGTCAAAGGTCCAAGGGAGTCTCGAGTTTCCTGATGCACCGCTACAATAGCGAAGATGACGTTGACGCCCAGTAGCCCGTTGATGCAGGCGCGCGCTTTCTTGTCACACGCGAGCGTCGACAAGCCGTTCGTCGAGGTGGTCGCCCGGCGGCTCGGTCGCCAGCGGGTTCAATATGACGCGTGGGTTTTCGAGAACGGCACGGTATTTGCAAACGCGATTCGGGAAGCGCTCGCCCGATCGGGTATCTTTGTTCTCTTCGCGTCGAAAGCGTCGCTAGCATCGCATTGGGTGCAGTTTGAAGCACGCGAGACGGAAGAACTCGTCAGAACCGGGCTCATCAAGACCACACTAGTCCTCATCATCGACGGCCTGACCCGGCACGCCGAACTTCCCGCGTGGATGCAACGGGCGCTAGTAGAACGCGCCACGAATCCGAATGCCGTTGCCCGAGAGATCGAACATCACCTGAACCGTCTGAGGGGCCTAGAGCCAAATCAATTGTTTCTCGGTCGCGATGGCTTGCTGGCCGAAGTAGCTGAGAAGCTGATCCCTGCACCAGGAACCAGTCCGCCACACATCCTTACTGTCGGCGGCCTGTCCGGCATCGGACGCAAATCGTTCCTCCGACGATGTCTAGCCGATTTTCTTGGTATCCGTCCGGGTCCAGTATTTCATCTGAGACCGACGGACGGCATCGAGATCCTGCACCTCCGACTCCTCGATGAGCTTGGGGCCTTGGACACCAAGGAGAACCTAGCTAAGGCAATCGCCACTTTTCAGCGCAGCCCTCTGGCAGAGAAGGCCAAAGACATCGCCCAGATGCTCGCTTCGAGCAGCGTGGATAACGTCGCGCCCATCATCGTCGATGACGGGGCACTGACGGACTCAAGCGGTAGCTATACAGCAGAGACGATCGCGATTTTCGAAGCATTGCGAACCCATCCGGAGTGTGTCGTTGGTATCGTCCATACTAAGCGGCCGACTATCACGGAGGCCGAGCTCAAGGAGTTTGGCGCGGTGTTCGTTCGTGTGCCACCTCTGGATCTGGTGTCGACCAAGCTCTTGCTCACGCAACTCAGCCGACAACGTCGGGTCGATATCAATAGCGACCAAGTCTCAGAGCTTGCCCCATATCTCGATGGGTATCCGCCCGCCGTGAACCTGTCAGTATCGCAAGCGCACCAGTATGGCTTTGCTGTGATGATTGCCGACAAGTCCGGCCTGGTGAATTTTAAGATACGAACATTTGCAGCTACGCTTGAACAACTCGGCCTGACGGACGACCAGTGGCAGATACTGCGCGCGCTCGCTGCGGAGTTCGCCCTTAGCTTACCGGGCGTGAGCGCCTTGACGGCCCGACCCGAGGGCGCCCTCGCAAGCGATCTCCGTCACCTGATCGATTTGAACCTAATCGTCGTTGCAGGAAATCTCTTCGCCATTGCGTCACCGATCAGGGCCGCGGTCCAAGCCGTGAAGGGTACGCTTGGGGAGAGTGACTTCACTACCATCGGCAGTCGACTGAAAGCCACGTTTTGGGACGGAATCACGCCGTTGCCGCCGATCGAAATTATCGAAGCCACTATACACGCCGTACTTCGGAGCGCGAACCCCGACCTGCGCGATTTCAAAGGGTTCGTCCTACCATCCGTGCTCTACCGGGCGGCCAAGGAATACTACGACCGTGGTGGACGCGATGCCTGGGAGATTGCGCAGCGATACACAGAACAGCTTCTGCAGATCAGTCCCGAGCACCGACAGGGACTTATCCTCAAGGCAAAGACTCACGTTCGCCTCTCGGAATGGTCGAATGCAGGGGCGACGATCGAGACCATCAAACGCCTAGAATTCCCTGAGTATCACTATCTTGCTGGCTTTATGCTCTGGAAGAAGCGCGAATTTGCCAGGGCGGTTTCGGAGCTCCAGAACGCACTCCGCGTCGGTCAAGAGTCGATGGAGATCTACCACGGCCTCGCTTGGTGCTATGTTCGACTCGACCGACTAGAAGACGCGGAGAAGACAATTAGGCGCGGGCTAAAAGGTCGCCGGCAAACCAGTCTGCTTTTGGATCTGGCCGCACATATCGCAATTATTCGACACAATTACTCCGAAGCCGAGGAGTACATCGACCGGTTGCACCGCGTTAGAGCATTCGATGACCATGCTTTCCGGCTAGCGACCCTCTGGAAGGCAAAAAAAGAGTTCCGCAAAGCACTCCCGCTTTTGGAGCAGGCGGTGAAGGGCCCTCGGCTCCGATTTGAAATCAAGGCGACGCTCATCGACACCGTCGTTGAGCTCCGTGACTTTCCCCGCGCCACGCAACTACTCGACGAATTGGATCAACACGAAAGAC
>CADEEJ010000363.1 GCA_902826315.1 uncultured Steroidobacter sp. | reverse complement strand
CCCATGAGACGCAGGAAGGACAATGCACGCTACACAAACGACTGGCTGTTACACGCCGGCGAGGAGCCGGCACTTGCCGCGCATCTCGTCACGCCACGCACGCTCTACAACCATCACGGGATCTACGTCGGCAACGGCCGCGTCATCCACTACGCCGGCCTTGCTCACGGATGGCGGCGCGGACCGGTGGAGGAGGTTTCTCTCGAACAGTTCGCTCATGGCCGGCACATCCGAGTCCGCAACGACTCGGCATGCTTCGATCGCAGCGAGGTTGTGGCGCGGGCGCGCTCCCGCCTGGGCGAGCGTAGCTATCGCGTCCTGACGAATAATTGCGAGCACTTGTGTGCGTGGGCACTACGCGGAGAGAACCGGAGCCTGCAGGTCGAGCGCCTGTTTGATCGACTCGTCCTACAATGTCTGGAAAGTCTCGCAGGCTTCGTCAGGACGACGAATCTGCTGGGCGGTGCGCGCCGAATGCCGACAGATCGCTCGCAGAACCTCGGTGTCATTCGAGGCTGCTCAGGTACGCCACCATTGCTGCGACTTCCTCCGGGCTGTAGATCCTAAGGAGATCGGACATGCCCGGAGAATTCGCGCGCTTGCCGCTGCGGAAGTCTTCGATCGTGGCCGTGAGATAGGCCGGAGACTGTCCGCGCAGGCGCGGATTGGCGCTATAACCCTGCCAGCTATTGAAATGGCAGCCGCCACAGGCTCCGAGCGCCGCCAACTTCGCACCGTGGCCGAACAGCGGATCGGTGCGTGGCGTTCTTGCGCTGGAGTGCCGTGGCCAAGATTGGGCCGACACATACTTCGCGATGGCGAGCATCTGAGCATCGGTCATCGGCTGCGTCACAGCGCGCATAGCGGCATCCTTCTCCGCAGCGCGCGTGCCGCGCTTGAAGTCACGCAGTTGCAAATACAGATACCCTTCGTTCTGCCCCCAGATGATCGGAGTGAGCGGGTCCGCGGGTGCACCGCTCGTTGGATGACATGCTGCGCAGGCGGCTGCCTGCTGCTGCACGTCCTGAGCGTGCGCCGAGTGCAGATGCAACGGCGCGAGAAGGATCAGGAACGCTGCCAGTCTCCGCAGCAACCGCAAGGTAGATGTCATGACGAACCTCGTCCCCGCGCCTCAATATGCAAACGCCAGAATCTTGTTGCCGCGTTTCGTGTCGAGCTGTGTGTTGCCTCCAGCGCCGACGACGATGTATTGCTTGCCGTCGATCTCGTACGTCGATGGCGGTGCATTCACACCAGCGTCGGCTCGATAGCTCCACAATTCCTTGCCGTTCGATGAGTCGTACGCAGCGAACTTGCCGTCGCCCTCGCCAGTGAAAACGAGGCCGCCCGCGGTCGCCAGGATTCCGCCGAACATGGGCGCCGGCTTCTCCACCTTCCACCGGACCTTGCCGCTGTTGTAGTCAACGGCGAGCAGTGCTCCGCCGACCGGTTCTTCCGGAATTTTGAAGGCGCCGCCGAGCCAGAGCTTTCCTTCGGGATATCGCGTGCTTGGGGTCTTGAAGTAGACCGTCGCCATCTCAGTCGTTAGTGCGAACGCCAAGCCTTGAGCGGCATTCACTGCCAGCGGCGACGCGCTGACGCCACCATTCGGGCCCGGCCGTATGACAACGCCCTCATCGGTGGGCAGTACGCGCTCGTTCTTGACGGCGACGAGCGGCTCCGAAACGCGAATCAGGCTGCAGTCCCGTGCATCGTGGACATACAGGTAGCCTGTCTTGCCCGCATGAATGACGCCGGGGATGGTTGCGCCGGCCCGGTTCTTCACGGCAGTCAAAACAGTGGGGCTGACCGCATCGAGGTCCCACAAGTCGTGCGGCACGTACTGCAAGTGGCAGACATATCTGCCGGTATCGAGATCGATCGACACCAGCGAATCGGTGTACAGGTTGTCGCCCGGTCGGGCCGCGCCGTCCAGATCCGGCGATGGATTGCCGACGACGAAATAGACGCGCCGGCTCTTGAGATCGACCGACGGGTTCTGCCAGACCGAGCCGCCGAGCGTTTTGTACGGGTCGCCGAGTTTGGCGAGCGCGGCCTTCTCCGCAGCGATGTCACGATGCAGGGGCAATCCGACGGCATCCGTCGTCGCCCACACGCCGACTGAGTTCTCGGGCGTCGTGTAGAAGGTCCACAGTTCCTTGCCGCTCTTGGCATCCAGCGCCTTGAGCGCGCCCCGGATGCCGTACTCGGCACCGGCCAAGCCGATCAGCACTTTGCCGGCAACCGCGGTCGGCGCCATCGTGATCGAGTAGCCGCGCGCCGGATCGGCTATCTGCCTGTCCCATGCGACGGCGCCGGTGCGTGCATCGAGCGCCACCACTCGACTGTCGAGCGTGCCCATGTAGACCAAGCCATCGAGCGCTTCGACCCCGCGGTTGTTCGGCCCGCAGCAGAGGGAGACGACCGGCCCCATCGCGTGCTTGTAACTCCACAATTCCTTGCCGGTCTTTGCATCGAGCGCGAATACATGATTGAACGCCGAAGTGACGTACATGACGCCGTCGTAAACGATCGGCGCGGTTTGCAGCGAGTCCTTGATGTCCAACTCGAAAGACCACGCGAGCTTGAGATGCTGCACGGTTTCGCGATTGATGCGGTCGGCGAGATGGAATCGCGTCTGCGCATAGCTGCCATGCGTCAGCAGGAACTCGGTGCGACTCGTTGCCGCCGCGGTCAGTCGATCCTGGCTGAGAGGTCCTGGCCGCAGCGCAGTCGGCGCGGTGCTCGACTTCGAGCCGACGCTTTCGGCATGCAGGCCCGAAATGCATGGGCTGACTGATAAGAAGACGCAGCACCAAGCACTCATCGCGCTGTTCATGACCGGAGCACCGCCGTTCCAAAGTTCCTGAGCGAAATCACAGCACCGATGGGAGTGTGGGGCGATTGTCTCTTCGTATAGGTGCGCTGGCCGTCGACTCGGCGGAGAACCGCGCGACGAAAACAAGTCCGCGAGCGAGTGCGCCGCCGCACGCCCGCCAAGTGTCGATCATCCCTCGACCAGATCTACTACGAGCTTGCCGTTGGCGCCGTCGGTCAAGGCTGCGTGTGCCATCTCGATCATCTCCAGCGTGAAGTGGCGCGGGTCGATCATCGGAGTGAAGTGTCCGGCTTCGGCCAAGTCCGTTGCGTGCCGCAGGATTTCACCATGATGCTCGCGCCCTGTTCCGGTCAGCAGGCGGCAAGAGCGTGAAGACGCCTGAATAGGTCGCCGCCTTCATCGAGAGCGGCGCGAGACTGTGAGTGCCCCATCCAAGGCAGCTCACCACATGGCTGCGCGCGCGACTCCTCCGGATTTGCGGATCGCTTCAACCTTGGCCTCCGCCTCTTCCGGGTTGCCGGCATAGTTGACGATGAGCGCGAAGCCGTCGGCTGCGAGGCGTTGCGCCACCGCGGCGCCAATGCCGCGGGAAGCGCCGGTGACGATGGCGGTTCTCTCGGGCTGCTTGGCCATCTTGCATCCTCGGTCTGCTTGAGTGCGCAGCCACGCTACGCCGGCGGCGCGCGACGTGCCGTCCGACGATTGCGGCGACTATCGCGGTCTTTCTGTAGTGTCGTGCTAGCCAATCGCTGAGGCCGCGATCGTCGAAAGCGCCAAGAGGGCGAGTCCTCCGCCAAGGACCACGATTAGCGAGGCACAGCGCGCAACCCAGCTGTCAAATGCGTCGTCACCCGAGTTCTCGAACATGATTGCACTCCCGTGGTTTGGCGTTGGAACGCGCACAAGGTAGTCCCCACTCGTGATAGCCCCGCACACTAGCGCGTGAGCGCAGCGTGAAACGGTGTACTGCATTTGTCATACAGGCTTGGACTTCAGGCGCACCGGGCCCCGGGGCAACCCAGTATTCAATTCACTACGACACCGCAGCCGCTTCAAGCTACGGCATTGACTGCGACGGCCCCGAGAGCCAATGCGCTGAGCAGGCCGCCGACGATCACCAGCATCGTAGCCGTCGCTGCCGCCCATCCATCGTTCCGATCTGCTTTGAATGCTTGTGCGAGGGTTGGTTTCGACATCGCTCTCTCCGGTTGTGTGGGCTCTGGAAGCATTGTGTGAGAGCAGGTAAGACCGTACCGTCAACGAGCGGACACAAACAGCGCGCGTGCGAGAATGACTATCGGAAGTTCGGGGATTCGTCATTGACATTACGACTTTTATCGTAATAGCGTATCCCGCATGAACACGAAGCACGCCGTCGCCGCCTTGGGCGCTCTTGCACACGAGTATCGGCTCGGGATCTATCGACTTCTGGTTGAGCAGGGTCCTGCAGGGCTGGCAGCTGGCGCGATCGGCGAGAAGGTTGGCTTGGCGCCCTCGTCACTCACGTTCCACTTGCAGAATCTGCACCGCGCCGGACTGATCGTGCAGCGACGCGAGAGTCGCAGCCTGATCTATAGCGTCGATTTCGACGCAATGAATGAGCTGGTCGGCTATCTGACAGAGAACTGTTGCAGTGCCAGTGGCGACTCGTGCGCCACTGCGTGCAAGCCTGCCGCAACGTCGAAGCCCGGCAAGCGAAGGAAGGCTGCCTAACCATGCAGTCCTTGCCGGCAATTCAACCTGCGCCGCGTCGCGTTGACGTCGAGCGGCTGCTGAAGAGCGTCGAACTTCCGACATCCGACCTTACAGATGACCACATGCGGGACTTCTTCTACATAGGCCCGGCGAGCGCGCCTATCGGCATCGTTGGTGTGCAGTTGTACGGAGCCAATGCGCTGCTGCGTTCGCTGGTCGTCAGCGCAGAGCATCGCACACAGGGGCTCGGACAAAGGTTGGTTGAGCACGCTGAGCATCATGCACGCGAGCGCGGCGCTGGCGCAGTCTATCTGCTCACGACAACCGCTGAACTGTTCTTCCTATCCCTCGGTTACGCGCCGACTGCACGCGATAGCGCGCCAACCGCCATTCGATCCACGCCAGAGTTCGCGGGTTTGTGTCCGGCCAGCT
>CADEEJ010000362.1 GCA_902826315.1 uncultured Steroidobacter sp. | reverse complement strand
CTGCGCCTGAAGCGCGGCGAAGACCGCCGGCTGTCGGCCGGCCACCTGTGGGTGTTTTCCAACGAGGTCGACACGGCGCGCACCCCGTTGCCGAGCTTCCAGCCCGGCGCGCTGTGCCGAGTCCTCTCGGACCGGGACAAGTTTCTCGGCTACGCCTACGTCAATCCGCATTCGCTCATCTGCGCGCGCATCCTCGGGCGCGATCCCGAGTACCCGCCGAACAAATCGCTGCTCGTGCATCGCCTGCAGGTCGCGCAGTCCTTGCGGCGCTCGCTCTACGACCGGCCGTTCTATCGACTCGTCTTCGGCGAGTCCGATGCGCTGCCGGGGCTGGTGCTCGACCGCTTCGGCGACGTCGTCGTCGGCCAGATCGCGACGGCGGGGATGGAAGCGATGCGCGCCGACGTCGAAGCAGCCGTGCGCAAGGCGATCGCACCCACTGCGATGCTGTGGAAGAACGACGCGGGCGTGCGCGAGCTCGAAGGCCTGCCGTCGTATGTCGAGCCGGCATTCGGCGACATACCCGAGTTCGTCGAGGTGGAGGAGGGCGGCGTGACGTTCCGCATCCCGCTCGGCGGCGGACAGAAGACAGGTTGGTTCTTCGACCAGGCCGCGAACCGGCTGGCATTGCGCAAATACGTCGGCGGCTCGCGTGTGCTCGACGTCTTCAGCTATCTCGGCGGGTGGGGTCTCGGTGCGCTGCGAGCCGGCGCCACCGAAGTGACTTGCGTCGACTCGTCAGCGCCGGCCCTGGAAGGCTTGCAGGCGGCCGCGACGGCGAACGGACTGAAACCCGCGACGATTCGCGGCGACGCGTTCGACGTGATGGAGCAACTGCATGCCGAGCGCCGCCGCTTCGACGTCGTCGTGATCGACCCGCCGGCGTTCATCAAGCGCAAGAAGGACATCCCGAAGGGCGAGGGCGCCTATCGCCGCCTCAACCAGCTCGCGATCGGGCTGTTGGAACGCGACGGCATCCTGGTGTCGTGCTCGTGCTCATACCACCTGGAACCGCAGCAGCTGCTCGCGGCGATTCAGAGGGGCGCACGTCACCTCGATCGGTTTGCCCAGGTCGTGGAGGTCGGCGGCCAGGCGCCGGACCATCCCATCCATCCCGCCATCCCGGAGACGCGTTACCTGAAGGCGTACTTCTGCCGTGTGGTCCGGGACTGAAGGCTATACTGACTTACAACAATGATTGCCTACCCATCGATCGATCCGATCCTCGTCTCCATCGGCCCGCTCGCGATCCGCTGGTACGGCCTCATGTACGTGATCGGCTTCGGCGTCGGCTGGTGGCTCGGCCGACGTCGCGCCTCCGAGCCCAATTCGAGCTGGACGCCGACCGACGTCGATGACGCGATCTTCTTCGCCGCGGTCGGGGTGATCCTCGGCGGCCGGCTCGGCTGGATCCTGTTCTACAGCACCAAGGAAGTGCTGGCGGATCCGGTCATGATCCTGCGCATCTGGGAAGGCGGCATGTCGTTCCACGGCGGCCTGATCGGCGCGCTGCTCGCGGTTGCAATTTTTGCCGTGCGCCGCCGGCGCTCCATCGCCGACGTCTTCGATTTCATGGCGCCGCTGCCGGGGCTCGGCATCCTCGCCGGGCGCATCGGCAATTTCATCAACGGCGAGCTGTGGGGCAAGCCGACCGACGCGCCGTGGGGCTTCATTGTCGACCCGGCGGTGCTGCACCCGATGCCGGCAGCCGAGGCGCGGCGGCTGTGCGAGCGCTTCGCGATCGATCCCTGCGTACTGCACGTGCATGCCTCGCAACTGTACGAAGGCCTGCTCGAAGGGCTGCTGCTGTTCGTGATCGTCTGGATCTTCACCGCGAAGCCGCGGCCGCGGCTTGCGCCGTCCGGGCTGTTTCTGCTTTGCTACGGCGTGTTCCGTTTCATCGTGGAGTTCGTGCGCGTGCCGGACGAAAACCGCGGCTACCTGCTGTTCGACTGGGTGACCATGGGCCAGATCCTCTCCACGCCGATGATCCTCATCGGCATCGCGCTGCTGGCGATCGCTTACCGTCGTAACCAGGCGAGCGGCAATCTGCAATTGCAGACGACGTGACATGCAGCAGTATCTCGATCTCCTGCGCCACATCCGCGAGCGCGGCACCGAGAAATCCGACCGTACGGGCACGGGCACCCGGTCGGTGTTCGGGCACCAGATGCGCTTCGATCTCGCGCAGGGCTTTCCGCTGCTGACCACCAAGAAGCTGCACCTGAAGTCGATCGTGTACGAGCTGCTGTGGTTCCTGAAGGGCGATACCAACGTGCGCTACCTGCACGAGCACGGCGTGTCGATCTGGGACGAGTGGGCGAACGACCAGGGCGAGCTCGGTCCCATCTACGGCAAGCAGTGGCGCGCGTGGCCGGGGCCGGACGGCCGGCCGATCGACCAGATCAGCCGCACGATCGACCTGATCCGCCGCAACCCGGACTCGCGCCGCATGGTCGTCAACGCCTGGAACGTCGGCGAGCTCGAGCAGATGGCGCTGACGCCGTGCCACGCGCTGTTCCAGTTCTGGGTCGGCGACGGCAAGCTGTCGTGCCAGCTCTACCAGCGCAGCGCCGACGTGTTCCTCGGCGTGCCGTTCAACATCGCTTCCTACGCCCTGCTGACGCACATGTTCGCGCAGCAGTGCGACCTCGCCGCCGGCGACTTCGTCTGGACCGGCGGCGACTGCCACCTGTACCTCAATCATTTCGAACAGGCCGACGAGCAGCTGCAGCGCCAGCCGTTGCCGCTGCCGCGGCTCGCGCTCAAGCGCAAGCCGCCGTCGATCTTCGAATATGAGTTCGAGGACTTCCAGCTCCTGAACTATCAGGCGCATCCCAGCATCAAGGCGCCGATCGCCGTTTAGATCTTCCATGGCCACGAAGCGAAGTCGCAAACCGGAGCGCGGCCCCGCGCGTTCGTCCGCGCGTAAAGACACCGACCACTACGAGCCGCCGCCGGTCGAGACGCGCAATTCCGATATCCACGGTCGCGGCGTGTATGCGACGCGGTCCATCAAGAAGGGCGCGCGCATCATCGAGTACCTGGGCGAGCGCATCACGCACGCCGAGGCCGACCGTCGCTACGAGCGCAAGGGCGATGACGACGGGCACACGTTCCTGTTCATCGCCAGCCGGCGCACGGTGATCGACGCCGGTGTCAACGGCAACGAGGCGCGCTACATCAACCACAGCTGCAATCCGAACTGCGAAACCGTCATCGAGAACGGCCGCGTGTTCATCGAGTCGATCCGCCGCATCAAGCCGGGCGAGGAGCTGGGCTACGACTACCAGCTGACCTGGGAGAGCACCGACGACCCGGTCGAGCTGGCGCTGTATGCGTGCCGTTGCGGTGCCAAGGGCTGTCGCGGCACGATGCTGGACCGCGAGCCTGTCGATAAACAGAAGGGTTAAGCAGCAGACGTGATTTCCATCATCGTCGCAGTCGCTGAGAACGGTGCGATCGGCACGGCGAACCGCCTGCCGTGGCACTTGCCCGACGACCTCAAGCGCTTCAAGGCGCTGAGCATGGGTAAGCCCATCGTCATGGGCCGGCGCACCTTCGATTCCATCGGCAAGCCGCTGCCAGGGCGCACGAACATCGTGGTCTCGCGCCAGAGCGGGCTGGCGGTCGCAGGCGTAGTCGTCGTGCATTCCCTCGACCAGGCGCTGGCCGCCGCCGGTGCAGTGCCCGAGATCGTCGTCATCGGCGGCGCCGAACTCTTCCGGCAGGTGCTGCCGCGAACCGACACGATTCACCTGACGCGCGTGCATGCGCACGTCGCCGGCGATGTCTTTTTCCCTGAGCTCGATCCTGCGCAGTGGCAAGAGTCCGCGTTGGAACACCACGCGGCCGATGCGCGTCATCAGTACGCGTTCAGCTTCGTCACCTTGCAGAGAATTGGGCGATGACCCGCTACAACTGTCTCCAGTGCCCCGGCTATTGCTGCAGCCACGATCGGATCGCTGTCAGCGACTTCGACATCCAGCGCCTGGCGCGGCACTTCGGCCTGAGCGAGGCCGATGCCAGGGAGCGCTTCACCTACCGTTACCACACGGCGGAGGCCGACGAGCAGATCCTGCGGCACCACCAGGATCACATCTACAAGTCGGTGTGCCGTTTCTTCGACCGCGACGCGCGCCGCTGCACCGTCTACGAGGCGCGGCCGAACGTCTGTCGGCGCTATCCGTACGGCAAGAGCTGCGGGTATTACACTTTCCTGAAGTTCGAGCGGGAACATCAGGGCGACGATGAGTTCATTCCGTCGGCATAGCGTTTGCGACTGAACAAGTACATCAGCGAGACGGGCCTGTGCTCGCGCCGCGAGGCCGACGCGCGCATCGAAGCGGGGCGCGTCACCATCAATGGCGTGGTCGCGACGCTCGGCACGCAGGTCGCGGCCGGCGACGTCGTGTGCGTCGACGGCCAGCCGGTCGCGGGGCAGGAGCGGCACGTCTACATCGCCCTCAACAAGCCGGTCGGCATCACTTCGACCATCGAGCCGCACGTCGCCGGCAACCTGCTCGACGTCGTGAAGCTTCCGCAGCGCATCTTTCCGATCGGCCGGCTCGACAAGGACTCCGAGGGGCTGCTGCTGCTGACGAACAACGGCGACATCGTCAACGAGATCCTGCGCAGCGAGAACGAGCACGAGAAGGAATACATCGTGACCGTCGACCGGCCGGTCACCGAGATCTTCCTCAACGGCATGGCTGGCGGCGTGCGCATCCTTGGCACGGTGACGAAGCCGTGCAAGGTGCGGCGGGTCGCCGCGGCCACGTTCCGCATCGTGCTGACGCAGGGCTTGAACCGGCAGATCCGGCGGATGTGCTCGTTCTACGGCTACAAGGTGCTGCGCCTGCGGCGGGTGCGGATCATCAATCTGCAACTTGGCGATCTGCAGCCGGGGCAGTGGCGGCGGCTACGGCCGGAAGAGGTACGCGGGTTGTTGCCTGACAAGCCGGATTTCAA
>CADEEJ010000361.1:3110-4988 GCA_902826315.1 uncultured Steroidobacter sp. | reverse complement strand
GACGGCTTGATGTCGCGATGGATCACGCCGCGGCTGTGCGCGTAGTGCAGCGCCTTCGCGCACTTGTAGATGATCTCGACGACGTCATCGACCGGCAGCAGGTTGTCGGGCTTGCAATAAGCCGACAGCGTGCGGGCACCGTGCACGTGCTCGGTGACGATGTAATAGCGGCCGTCCTCTTCGCCGGCGTCGAAGATCGGCAGGATGTTCGGATGCTGCAGCATGCCGACCATGTGCGCTTCCGACAGGAACATCTTGCGCGTGACGCGCGCGCGGTCCTCGTCGTGCGACTCGATGTTGTAGACCTTGATCGCGACGTCGCGGCGGTAGTACGGGTCGTTCGACAGGTACACGACGCCGGTGCTGCCACGCCCGACTTCCTTGACGATGACGTACTTGCCGACTTTTTCGGGGTTGCGGGGGTCGCGCTTGGCGCTGCGCTGTTCCATCAGTCCGCTCGGGGCATTCACGTTGTTCGTTCGCAACCGGCTGTTCAGATGAGGAGCTTTGTACCGAGCAGGATCGCTGCCGCGAACATGCCCGCGATAATGTCGTCCAGCATAATTCCCAGCCCGCCGGAGAGACTGTGATCGGCCTCCCGGATCGGCCAGGGCTTCCAGATGTCGAACAAGCGGAACAGCACAAATCCGCCGGCCAGCCAATACCAATCGGGCGGAGCTGCCAACATCGTCACGGTATATCCCGTGATCTCGTCCCAGACGATCCCTGGGTGATCGTGCACTCCGAGGCGGCGCGCACTCTCGCCGCACAGCCAGATGCCGGCGACAGCCGCGACGATTGCGAACGCCAGGTGCACCGCGAAGCCGAATTGCATCACGCCGAGCACGATCGGCACTGCGATCAGCGTCCCGAACGTGCCGGGAGCGCGCGGCATGAGGCCAGAGCCGAAACCGAACGCGAACAGATGAATCGGGTTGCGCAGCAGCGCCGGATCAGCGCTCCACCGCAGCCGCGGCCTTGCGCTCATGGCGATTCGCCGAGAGCGAAGTGATCGTATCCAGTGCGCCGCGGCGTGAATGGCGCGCCGTGACGCTCGCACTGCACGCCACCGCCTGCGGTCATGACACCGATCCTGGTGAGCGGCAGCGCAGGATCCCGTTGCGCCAGCAGTTCCGGCAAGCGATCCGGCGGCAGCGTGAAGATCAGCTCGTAATCGTCGCCACCGGCGAGCGCGTAATCGATCGCAGCATCAGCGTCGAACAGCTCCCGCATCGCCGCAGACGGCGGCAGCGCATCGATGTCGAGCCGCGCACCGCAGCGACTGGCGGCGCAAAGCTTTTGCAGGTCGGTCAGCAGGCCATCGGAAACATCCATGGCAGCAGTGGCCAGGGTGCGCAGCTGCCGCCCGAGAGCGACGCGCGGCCGCGGACGCAGAAAGCGCCACTGCAACTGCGCAGTCGCCTCGGTCAGCGGCATGTGCTGCTGAATCACATGCAGGCCCGCGGCTGCCTCGCCTGGAATGCCGGACACCATCAGCAGGTCGCCGGGCTGCGCTCCGGAACGCGTGAGCCATTTATCTGCTTCGACCCAGCCGGCGAGCTGCACCGTAACGACCAGCGGACCGCGCACAGTGTCGCCGCCGACGAGCGCGACGTCGTGCTGCTCAGCGAGCTCAAGCAGTCCGGATGCGAAACCCGCAATCCAGGCTTCGTCGGCTTCAGGTAACGACAGCGACAACGTCATCCACGCTGGCTCCGCGCCCATTGCCGCGATGTCGCTGAGATTCACGGCGAGCGCGCGATAGCCGATTGCGCTCGCATCGATGCTGCGGGGGAAGTGCACGCCTTCGACGATCGTATCGATCGCGACGACGAGTCGACGGTCTTCGCCGCGCACGTCGAGCACCGCTGCGTCGTC
>CADEEJ010000361.1:1720-3010 GCA_902826315.1 uncultured Steroidobacter sp. | reverse complement strand
GCCGATCATGAGAATGGCGTGCTCGACGGGATCGAGCTGTTCGAGCGGCCGGTCGATGAACGGCTTGAGCACCGCGGCCAGCTCTTCGTGACGCGCGATGCAGCCGCCGACCAGCTCCTCGAAGTGCTCGCGATCGACACCTGCCGAATCTTCGCTCTCCAGGAACTGCTTCTGGATCTCGGCGGCCGACTGCTGCGTCAGCTGCCATTGATACAACGCCTGCATGGCCAGCTTGCGCGCAATGGAGCGCGCCCGCGTGCCCCGCACCTGCTTTCCCACGGACTTTCCTGTTGAGCTCATTTTGGGCAGGGCGCTCAGCTTTCGATCCTGCGCAGCAGGTTGGCGAGCTCGATCGCGGTGACCGCTGCATCGGCACCCTTGTTGCCCGCCTTCGTGCCGGCTCGCTCGATCGCCTGCTCGATGGTGTCCGTCGTCAACACGCCGAATGCGATGGGCACGCCAGTGTCCTGCGACACCCGCGCCAGCCCGCTCGCGCATTGACCGGCAACGTAGTCGAAGTGCGCTGTCGCACCCTTGATGACCGCGCCGAGCGCGACGATGGCGTCGTACTTGCGACTCTGTGCAAGCTTGCGCGCGACGACGGGCATGTCGAACGCGCCGGGTGCCCGCACGATTTCGATCTGCTTGTCGCCCGCGCCATGGCGCCTGAGCGCGTCGACCGCGCCGCGAATCAACTGCTCGACGATGAAGTCGTTGAAGCGCGCCGCGAGAATCGCGAAGCGCAGCTCGCGACACTGCAAGTCGCCTTCGATGGTCTTGATGTTATCCATCCACGTACTCCACGACTTCCAGGTCGAAGCCCGACAGGCCTTGCATCTGCTTCGGCGCCGACAGGACCCGCATTCGGGTCACGCCGAGGTCGCGCAGAATCTGCGCGCCGATGCCGTACGTGCGCAGCACTTTCGCGCCGGCCTGCGGCGAGGGCGCGGCCGGATCGCGGCCGATGCTCTGCACGGCGTCCATCAGGTCACGCGGCGTTTCGTCCGGTCGCAGGATCACGATCACGCCGTGACCTTCCTGCGCGACCCGCTGCATCGCCGAGCGCAAGGGCCATCCCAATGCACGGTCGCGAATGCCAACGACGTCGCCGAGCGTGTCCTTCAGATGCACGCGCACCAGCGGCACGCGCTTGCCGTCCAGCTCTCCTGCTACCAACGCGAGGTGCACCGTGCGATTGACGTGATCTTCGTAAACGAACATGCGGAACGCGCCGAACTCGGTCGTGACGATCTGCTCGGCGATGCGCTCCACCGAGCGCTCCTTTTCCAG
>CADEEJ010000361.1:0-1620 GCA_902826315.1 uncultured Steroidobacter sp. | reverse complement strand
TCGATGTTCGTGTCGCTCACCATCAACGGCAAGCGCAGCTGGCGGCAGCGCTCGCGTGTCAGCGTGAGGCAGATGAGCCCGCGCGCGTAGCGCGCCATGAAGTTGATGTCTTCGGCGCGCACGTATTCCGCGGCGATGATCAGGTCGCCCTCGTTCTCCCGGTCCTCATCGTCCATCAGCACGACCATGCGCCCGGCGCGCATGTCCTCGAGCAGCTCGTCGACCGTGTTGAGCTTCATGAGATGGGAGTTCAGCGGGATGGGCTTCATGCGTCGTCTCCGGCGCGCGTCATACGTTCCACGTAGCGCGCGATGATATCGACTTCCACGTTCGCTTGCGTGCCCGCCTGCGCCGCGCCGAGCGTGGTGACTTCGAGCGTGTGCGGGATCAGGTTGACGCCAAAGCGGTTTTGCGCGACGTCGTTAACAGTCAGGCTGACCCCGTCGATGCAGACGGAGCCCTTGCGCGCGATGTAGCGCGCAAGTGCCGCGGGCACTTCGAAGTCCATGCGCAGCGATCGCGCGTCAGCGGTGGTGCTGGCCACGGTCGCAATGCCGTCCACGTGACCGGTGACGTAGTGGCCACCGAGTGGATCGCCGGCGCGCAATGCCTTTTCCAGATTGACACGCTGACCTGGTCGCCAGCGCCCGAGCGTCGTCACTTGGAGCGTTTCGAGCGAAGCGTCGGCCGCGAAGGAATCGGGCGTCAGGCGCGTCACAGTCAAACAGCAACCGCTCACACTGATGCTGTCGCCGATCGCGACTCCTTCCAGGCCGAGAGTGCCGACCGCGAACAGCAATTCGACGTCACCGCCACGCGGCGTGACTGCACGCACTTCGCCAACTGCTTGAACGATGCCTGTGAACATTGCGAAAGAACTGAAATGGGCCAGGAAAATGAGAATTTAGTGGCCGGCGCCTGGCCGGAGCGTGAGTTTGACATCGTCGCCGATGCGCTGCATCCCATGCAGTGCATAACGCGGCACGTCCTCGATGCGGTACAGGGGCGGCAGCAGTGCCATGGCCCGCGCTTCGGGCCCAAGCACGATCGGCGCGATGTAGACGATCAGCTCGTCAGCCAGCCCGAGCTGCAGAAACCTGCCCGCGAGCGTCGGGCCGGCTTCGACCAGCACGTCATTGCACTCGCGCCGGCCCAGTTCCGTGAGCACGTTCTGCAGATCGACGTGCCGCTCGGTGTCCAGAGCAACACCAACCACCTCCGCGCCCACTTGCTGGAGCGCGCCCGCCTGCGCGAGCTTCGCCGCAGCCGTGAACACGATGGTGCGTCCCGGCACATGGAACATGCGCGCTGCAGGCGTGACTCGCAGACGCGTGTCGAGCACGACACGCAACGGTTGACGACCCAGCAGCTCGATCGACGGATCGCGCACGTTGAGCTGCGGATCATCGGCGATCACAGTTTCGATTCCCGTCAACACCGCGCTCGCGGCGGCGCGCACATGCTGCACGTCGGCTCGCGCCGCTTCGCCTGTGATCCACTTGCTCACGCCGTTGGCCAATGCAACGCGCCCGTCGAGGCTCATCGCAATCTTGACCGTGACGCGCGGCAGACCGGTGGTCATGCGCTTCTCGAACCCCAGGTTCAGCTCGCGCGCTTCAG
>CADEEJ010000360.1 GCA_902826315.1 uncultured Steroidobacter sp. | reverse complement strand
CCGCGGCCCGAGCCACTATCAGAGGCGTCGACCTGGACATCCCTGGGATACCGGTCGATCGGCTCACGCTGACCGCAGCGCTTGAAATCATGGAGGGCAGGTACGACTCGTTCCCGAACGGCACATTCTTCGTCTACGATCCGGTGACGGGCGGAAACTGCACCTTCGTGGTCGCGCCGCCGCCTGCACCGATCCCCTGCGCAGGCGTGACGCCTCCCCACTATGATGCCGCCAGCGGAAGCTGGGATCTAAAGGGCAGTCACACCATTCAGACGCCGCAATTCTCTGCAAGCCTGATGGGGCAGTACGAGATCCCTACGCCGATCGGCAGCTTCGATCTGAATCTTTCGTGGACGCACACCGGCAACTACTTTGCTACCGCAGATAACGGCAAGGGGCAAATCGCGCCGAGCTCACCCAAGAACACCATGCAGGGCCTGCTTGACGTCTTCAGCGGATCGGTGGGTTGGACCTCCACGGGCGCCGATCTCGCTGTCCGCCTTTGGGTGAAGAATCTGACCAACGAGCGCTACTGGTCCTTTGCTGATGAGATTTCCTTTGCCACGTTTTACAGCCCGGCGCCGCCGCGGACCTACGGTCTGACGGTCACGAAGCGTTTCGAGTGAGTGATGCGAAGCGCTGTGCGTCCCTGATCGGCGGGGATCAGTTGGCCATTGCACGTTCGTATAGGACGGTGCGAGGCTGCTGCGGGCTACTCTGTAGTCAATGGGGTGAGGGATGAGCAACAGAGAAGTGATTGTGACGGCGGAGGAGGCGAAGTACCGCCATAACGTGACGATCGGCCCGCATTTGCTCGATGTCGACGAGCCGCAGTCAGCAGGTGGTCGTGATGCGGGTCCGACGCCGTACGAGCTACTGATGGCCGCGCTCGGTACGTGCACTGCAATCACGGTGCGGATGTACGCGGATCGCCATCAATGGCCGCTGCAGGGCGTTCAGGCGCGCCTGTCACTCGCAAGGGATCACGCGGACGATTGCAGCCAGTGCGCAGTTTCAACGCCACGCGTGGATCGCATCAGCCTGTTCATTTCATTGGAGGGAGATCTCACGGACGAACAACGCCGCCGCTTGCTTGCTGTCGCCGCTCGATGCCCGGTGCACAACTCACTTGCCGGACCCATCTCGATCGAAATACGGGAGGAGCGCTGAAGTCACCCCATACTTTGGTATGAGGGTGCATTAGAGCCGAAACCCGCATCCTGCTGCCCATGACGAAAGGAGCAAAGTCCCCGGCCCGCGCCCCTACCAAGCAAACGCAGATACTCGTGTGCGTGGTCGACGACGACGAGTCCGTTCGCGAGTCGCTGCCGGACCTGCTGCGAGAGCTGGGATTCGCAGTGCAGGCATTTGCCTCCGCAGCGGAGTTTCTGGTTTCGGCATACGTCTCCGAAACGCGCTGCCTGATACTGGACATCGCCATGCCGCGCATGTCCGGGCCGGAATTGCAGCAGGAATTGACCCGACGCGGTCAGAAAGTGCCGATCATTTTCATCACCGCCCGCGCGGACGAGACAGTGCGCAAGCAGCTCATCGAGCGGGGTGCGGTGGCGTGCCTGCTCAAGCCCTTCAGCGAGCAGCAGCTGCGAGCCGCCCTTGACGCAGCACTGCAAGGGAGCTGACGTGACTGCTACAACCGACGCAGATGCCAATATCCCGAGGCACTCCTCCATGTCGCGCGTCACACCGATTGCGAGGCCGATCGTCTACATAGTCGACGATGATGTCTCCGTGCGGGAATCGCTCGAGGGACTCATCACGGAAGCCGGCTGGCGACCGGCAGCGTTTGCCTCCGCGGAATCGTTTCTCGCGCAGGCTCGCGAACTCGCGCCGAGCTGCCTGGTGCTCGATGTAGGGTTGCCGGACCTCAACGGTCTGGAGTTGCAAAAGCGCATCGCTGATCAAGCAGCCCTGCCGATCATTTTCATCACGGGGCGCGGCGACATCCCGATGAGTGTGCAAGCCATGAAGGCCGGGGCTGTCGAATTTCTGCCGAAGCCGTTCGGGCCGGATGTGTTAGTGAGCGCAATCCAAGGCGCCATCGAGCGCAGTCGTGCGTCGCTCGCTCGCGAGGCAGGTCTGCAAGATCTGCGAGGCCGCTACCAGTCTTTGACTCCGCGCGAGCGAGAAGTCATGGCCCTGGTAGTTCGGGGGCAGCTGAACAAGCAGGTGGCTGGTGAACTCGATATTGCGGAGATCACGGTGAAGGTTCATCGCGGTCAGGTGATGCGCAAGATGGCTGCACACTCGCTTGCGGAGCTCGTAGACATGGCGGCGCGCCTGGGCCACGCCACAGCCGGCCAGCGCTGATTCTCAGCTCGCCATCAGGCACACAAATATCGCCGCCAGACACGCCAGCGCGAGCGTGACCTCCCAGAGGGGATTGCGGTAGAACTGGCTATCGTTCGCCGCCTCCGTGAATGGCGCGGCAATGTGTGGCACGTCGTCCGGCGAAATGTGCTCGGCGGCGTAGGGACCGGAGGGATCGGAAAGCGGGTTGGAGGATTTCATGGCAGCCTCGGCAAATGACTTGTGCACGGCTCGACAATGGTCCGTTTCGGCGGCAACGACCATCGCACCTTCGTATTCCGAAACCATCGTTTAATTGCCGGGGCGACGGCAGGCTTCAGCCCGCGAAAGGTCAAATGGCAGAAAGGTCGTTCCCGTGCGCGTGCTCGTGCGGCAGAAGCTGCTGTGGAGCACCTGCGGGCTGAAGTCCGTTCTTCTGCAACCACAATCGTGTGGTTGCCTCCGCGCGATGGATGAGATCCGCCGTTTGCGAGAAGTCGTACGCGCTCGCGGTCACGGGGCAGAGCGGCGGTACTACGATCAGCTCGACCCGGCTCGAAAAGTGCTCGATGTCGCACAAGAGCTGACGCATGACCAGAAGGTTCAAGGCATGCAGAGCGAAAGCGACGACTCCGCGAGGCGGCTCTGCCAGGGCGCACGATAATCCGGTGGGCAGTACGACCATGCGCGTCGCGCCAAGACTGACGGCAGTCGAAATCGGTGTGTTGTTGGTAATGGCGCCGTCCATCAAGCGGCGGCCCGCATGCGCCACTGACGGAAACACAGCCGGAATCGCTGCGCTGGCAAGTAATGCGCTGGCTAGCGGACCTGAAGCGATTGTGACTTCCCTGCCATCGAGCACATCGGTCGCAACGACGTGACAGGGGATGCGCGCGTCCTCCAGGTTCTCGCACGGCAACTCGGATTCGACAAGTCGGCGCAGGTGCGCCGGTGCCACCAGGTGATCGCGCCTGCCCAGAATCGCAAGCAGGCCGTTGAACACTGAGAGCGGGAAGACATCTGCGCGTTGCAGCCGGTTCCAGATCCGCTCCAGACGCTGGATGCCCGCTTCGCTCGGTTGCGCGGCAAAGTAAGCACCATTGAGGGCTCCGACCGAGGCGCCTACGACAAAATCTGGATTCATGCCGGCGCGAATCAGCGCCTTGAGCATTCCGACCTGGACAGCGCCGAGGCTGCCGCCGCCTGCGAATACGAAGGCCGTTCTTACGGCTTGCGCGGACGCCATCCCAGTCTCCAAAGCGAGTAGGTGGCGATATTACGCCTCTCGCGACCGCTGTTCCCGCGCACACCGCTCCATACGAATGTATAGCGAAACCATTGTGCAATTGGTCGAGTTCGTCGCCGGTGCTGTCATGTCACCCATCGATTTCATTTCCTGGAGGACGAACGTGAGCACGGTGGAAGAGGAAAGCGTGCGACAGCTGCGAGAGCTGTTCGCCGATGCACCAGAAATGGCGAAGACGGCATTGGCGAACGCGCTCCCGGCGCTGACGTCGCAGACATCGGATGCACCGGACTCCCGCGCGGGAAGCGCAGGTCGGATCGGCATCCGCCAGGGCACGGTGTCAGAACTGACAGTGATCGCTCCGTTCGCACGCGGCGGGGCCAAGCGACTGCGCGCAGTCCTGCGCCTGCTGAACGGCAACTTCAGCGGCGGCAGCAAGGTCGGCACGCTGCACAACATGCGCTTCGTATTCCTGGAGAACGACACGAAGTTTCTGTTCGCGACCGCGTACGACGGCGAGTGGGATCCGTACATCGACGACTTCGCGACGAAGATCCCCGACGAAATGGACGTCATCTTCTCCGCGTTCGAGGGATGGCCGGGGATTCGCAGCCCGAAAGTGAAGGACTGGATAGTCGCGCATCAGATACCGGCGGAAGGCTGGTATGTCGCTCATCCAGCCCTGACGGTAGCTGAAGCCGGGCGCTTGCAGCGCGCCGGCAAGGCAATCGAAGAATTCCTCGACGAAATTGGCTAGCCGCGCGAGAGGAAGCTGCAATGACGCCGAACGAGAAGCCCCTCGACGCGAGTTTCGCGGCGAGCCCACCTGCACTCGAATTTGACGAGATTCAGGCGACCGTGCTCAGACCTAGGCCGGCGCCGTACTTTGGCACTCACGTCGGCTTGCGCATCGATGCTGCATCGGCGGGGCGCGAGCTCCTGCGCCGCCTGATACCGCACGTGGATTCCGCCGCGAGCTGGTGGAAAGCGCGCAGCACCTGGCTGTCGGTCGGGATCAGTCATGCCGGCCTCGAAGCGCTCGGCGTTCCGCAGGACTCGCTGCAAAGTTTTCCCGAGGCATTTCGCGTCGGCATGGCGGCGCGCGCCGCGCAGCTCAGGGACGTAGGCGCCAACGATCCGCAGAACTGGGAAGCGCCGTTCCGCAATCGCCAGATCCACATCGCTCTCAGTGCTTTCAGTGACTCCATGGAGAAGAAGCAGCGCATGCTCAAGGTCGCTCGCGAGCAATACGAACAGCTCTCGGGGATCAGCCTGATGTTGACCGATCACTTCGGCGCGCAGCCCGGCGACCTCAATTCGCTGGGTTACAAGGACGGCATCGATCAGCCGGCAATCGAGGGGAGCGGTGTGGAGCCGCGACCGGGCTATGGTCGGCCAATCAAGGCTGGCGAGTTCATCCTCGGATATCCCGGTGAGACCGGGGTGC
>CADEEJ010000359.1 GCA_902826315.1 uncultured Steroidobacter sp. | reverse complement strand
GTACGCCGATGAAGCGCTGCGCGTGCTCGATGTTCGTGATGACGGAGTTCTCGGTGACTTCGAAGCACAGCTGCGTCGGCAGCACGCCGGTGCGGTCGAGCACGTCGACGACGTATTCGAGGAACGTCGGATCGCCGAGCGTCTGGCCCGACAGGTTGATCGCGAGACTGCGGTTCGGCGGCAGGCGGATGCCGCCGCGGCCGAGCGCGGTAAGCGTCGTCTGTACGACCCACCGGTCGACGTCCGACATCAGCCGGTAGCGCTCCGCGGCGCGCAGGAACTCTGCGGGCGAAATGCCGCCGGGCACGCTGTCGTCCTGCAGGCGCAGCAGGATTTCCAGGGCGGGCCCTTCAACGCCTTCCGTCGTCGCGACGATCGTCTGCGCCATCAGCTCGAAGCGGTTTTCCTTCAGCGCCGACTGCAGCCGCTGCAGCCACTGGATCTCGCCGCGATGGCGGGCGACCGCTTCGTCGCGTGCCGAGTAGACGTGCACGTGGTTGCCCTGGCGCTTCGCCACGTAGCACGCGGAGTCCGCGGCACTCAGGACTTCTTCCGGCGCACCGCTCTCGCGCGAGATCTCGATCAGGCCGACGCTTACGCCGATGTTGAAGATCTTGTCCTTCCACACGAAGCGATAGTCGTTGACCTTGTTGACGACGTCGTCGGCGATCTGTCGCGCCTTCTCCAGAGGACAGCCGACCAGCAGCAAGCCGAACTCGTCGCCGCCGAGCCGGCCGACGGTGTCGGAGTCGCGGACCGTCTCTTTGATGAGCGCGGCGACTTCGCGCAGCATGCCGTCGCCGGCCATGTGGCCGCAGCTGTCGTTGACGACTTTGAAGCGGTCGAGGTCGAGATAGCACAGTACGTGGCGGGCTTCGTTCGAATGCGCCAGCTCCAGCGCTTCCTCGAGGCGACGCTCGAACTCGCGTCGATTGACGAGGCCGGTGAGCGCGTCGTGACTCGCCTGATACGACATCTGGCGCGTGATGCCGCGCAGCTCGCTCACGTCGCGGACGACGATGACCGTGCCGATCAGGTCGCCCTTCTGCGAGCGCAGCGGTGTCACCGTGAGCTCGACAGAGCGCTCCTCGCCGCCACCACGCGAGATCATCAGGCCGCGACGTCCGACCGTCACCTTCGACTGCGTGGTCAGGCAGTGCCGCACGGGATCGCCGAGCGAGCGCCGATCGCCCTCGTCGAGCAGCGTGATGATGTCGGTGATGCTCTTGCCGATCGCATCGACGGCGCTGACGCCGATCAGCTGCTCGCCAACCTGGTTCACGTAGTCGATGCGTGCACTGACGTCAGTGGTGATGACGCCTTCACCGAGCGAGTCGAGCGTCTCCCACGCAGTCGGCCGCGAGCGCGAAGGCAGCGGTACGGCCGCGGCACGCGGACCCATCTCGATGAGATTGAGCAGCAACGCCGGACCGCCCTGGTAGTCGATGCGCACGGCCGACAACTCAGTGCGTGCCGTCTGCCCGGACTGCGGATGCAGCTCGACTTCCAGGCGTTCGAGCCCCGGCTCGCCGGCGAGGGAGCGGCGCAGGTGCTCGCGCACCAGATCGGTGTAGTCGGGGTGCACGAACTCGGTGAGCGATTTGCCTTCGAGCCGCCGCGGGTCGTTGCTGCCGATCAGGGCGGCGAACCGCTCGTTGGCGAACACGATGTGCTCGCGATGCACAGCCAGCGCTTCGTGCAGGCCGCCGAGCAGACCGACCAGCGAGCGCTCGCGCTCGTTGATCAACAGCTCCTTCATCGCCATTTGCTCGAGGAGGCGGTTGGCGTTATCGGCGAGGCGGCCGGCGATGCTGCCGGTGTGGACGCGGTCGGTATAGCGGCCGTCGCGCACGATGGCGGAGAATTGATCCGCCGCGCGCGTCAGTGCAGCGGCGCGGCGCTCGCGCCAGACGAGCACGCCGAGCAGCACCAGAACCGCGAAAGCCAGAGCAATAGCCAAAGTCCCTAAAAGGGCGCCCACATTGAACCGCCGGTCTTGTCTTCCATCCCCTTCGTTTGCGCGACGTGCTGTTGGGTTGCCGCTCCGCAGCGCGGCAACCTGATCCGACACGGCGAACTCACGCGCAACATCTGGATTCTCGTTGGCCGGAGCATAACGAACGCTCCCGCCGTATGACGCGTGGATTGACCATATTGTACGCGGCGATTGCAGCGATCGTGCGGGCCGCGGAGGCTGTCGGCGCGTTGACCATAAGCTTGTATGACGTAATCAAAGTTCGTACCCTTTGCGGCCCCTCGTTTCCCATGGCGACACCCTGCCGATGAATCTCCAAGCCGCGCGCGAGCAGATGGTCGAGCAGCAGGTCCGCGCCTGGGACGTGCTCGACGAACGGGTCCTGCAGACGATGCTACAGGTGCAACGGGAGGAATTTGCGCCGCTGCGCTATCGCGACGTCGCGTTCGCGGACTCCTCGATCCCGCTTGCGCACGGTCAGACGATGTTGCCGGCGAAAGTGCACGGCCGGATCCTGCAGGCACTCGCTGTCGGCGAGGGCGATGTCGCGCTGGAGGTCGGCGCCGGCAGCGGCTACCTGTCCGCCTGCCTCGGGAAGCTCGCTTCACGAGTACGCGCGTTGGAGATCTTTCCCGAGCTCGCCGAGCAGGCGCGAGCCAACCTGCTCGCCGCGCGGATCAACAACGTGTCGGTGGAAGCCGCCGACGGCATGCAGCTGAACGAGCAGTCGGCGTACGACGTCATCGCCGTGACCGGCTCGCTACCCATCTACGACGAGCGCTTCCAACAGGCGCTGCGCACCGGCGGGCGGCTGTTCGTCGTCGTCGGCCAGCCGCCGATCATGGAAGCGTGGCGCGTGGTGCGGGTCGGCGAGCGCGAGTGGCAGCGCCAGGCGTTGTTCGAGACCGTGGTCGAGCCGCTGGTCAACGCGCCGCGGCCATCGGCATTCGTGTTTTGATCCTGTAACCTTTCGCTCCCAGCCGGGTTCTTCGCGCAAGTTGTGGCTCATGACCGTCGTTGAAATCACGCCGACCGAATTCGTTGAGCGCCGCTCGCGCGGCGAGTCGCTGACGTTGCTTGACGTTCGCGAGGAGTGGGAGCTGGGCGTCGCCAGCGTGCCCGATGTCGTGCACATCCCGATGGGCGAGGTTGCCGATCGCCTCGGCGAGCTGGACCGCAACCGCGAAGTGGTCGTGTTGTGCCGGTCGGGGCGCAGGAGCTTGCAGGTGGCGAACTTCCTGCAACAAAACGGCTTCCAGGCGGTCAATCTTGCCGGCGGCATCCTGGCCTGGTCGCGCGAGCTGGATGCAACCATCCCGACGTACTGACGCGTCCAACTGCGGACGGGGCGGTGCGAGCGGGGTGTCCGCTATGTCCGCTCTGCCGGTTACAGCTCGCTGTTGGCCGGTCGCTCCTAAAATTAAATCGCGGGCGTGTCATCATGCCGCGACTTGGCATCAATACCGGCGTCCGCTGGGCGTCGACGGGAACAACAAAATGACGTTACGTGCGCGGATCCTTGCGGCTTGCGGTCTCACCGTGTTCGCCGGCGCCATCCAGGCAGCCGATCTATTGAGCGTCTACGAACGGGCGCTGCAGAACGATCCGCAGATTCGCGAGGCGGATGCGAACCGGCTGGCGAGCCGCGAATCGAAGCCGCAGGCGCTGGCGGCGTTGCTGCCGCAGTTCAATGCGAGCGGCGGGTATTCGAAGGACGATCAGGAGGTGTCGCGCACGGCGCTGATCAACTCCGATCCGCAGGACCCCAACAGCGTGCTGGTGCCGCGGAGTATCACCAGCACTGCCGATGGCGATACGACTCAATATGACCTGACCATTCGCCAGACGCTGTTCCGCTGGGACCAGTGGGCTGCACTCAAGCGTGCGGACGCGCAAGTGGCGCAGGCGGAAGCGGACTACCAGGCGGCCCAGCAGGATCTGATCCTGCGCACGTCGCAGCGCTACTTCGACGTGCTCGCCGCGCAGGACACCGTCGATGCCGCGCAGGCGACGTTGGAAGCGTTCTCGCGCCAGCTCGAACAGGCGGACAAGCGTTTCGAGGTCGGTCTGATCGCCATCACCGATGTTCAGGAAGCGCGCGCCGCGCATGACCAGGCGGCCGCGTCGGTCATTCAAGCGAAGCGTGCACTGGCTACCGCGCAGGAGCTGCTGCGCGAGTTGACGGGCGAGTCGTTCGACAGTCTCGCCGGCCCGATCGACAACCTGCCGCTCGAATCGCCGAGCCCTGCCGACGAGGAGCAATGGGTCACGCACGCGCTCGACCAGAACCTGCGCGTCATCTCTGCACGGCTCGCCACCGACATCGCGAAGCAGGACGTCAGCGTCGCGCGCGCGGGACATCTGCCTTCGTTCGACATCGTCGCGAGCCGTCAGGATCAGGACTTCGAGGGCACGCAGGTCGGTCGCAACGCGGTGGGCGAATCGACGCCGCGCAGCCCTGCAGACCAGACGCAGAAGAACGACTCGATCGGCATCCAGGTCACGGTTCCAATCTACTCCGGCGGTGCGACGTCCTCGCGCGTGCGTCAGCGCGTGTACCTGCATCGGGCCGCACGCGAGCGTCTCGAGCGCACCAACCGTGAGACCGAGCGCGCTGCGCGCGATGCCTACCTTGGCGTGCTGAGCGAGATGTCACGCGTGCGTGCGACGAGCCAGGCTCTGGAATCGAGCCGCACGGCCTTGCAGGCGACCGAGGCAGGATTCGAAGTCGGCACGCGCACGACGGTCGACGTACTGCAATCGCGCCGGCAGCTGTTCGACGCGCAGACGAATTATTCGCGCAGCCGCTACGACTACATCTTGAACGTGCTCCAGCTGCAGCTGGCCACCGGCACGCTCGACCGCGCGGATCTGGAGAAGATCAACGCGTTCCTGAAAGAGCGCGCGATCACTCGCTGAAGTGACAAAGAAAACGGCGCAGTCGTGAGACTGCGCCGTCTTGAAGAAGAGTCGGGCTGCGGCCGACCCGCAATTCCAACTACAGCAGCGGCACCAGCAGCAGCGCCACGATGTTGATGATCTTGATCAGCGGGTTGAT
>CADEEJ010000358.1 GCA_902826315.1 uncultured Steroidobacter sp. | reverse complement strand
CGAGCACGGTGCCGTAGCCGGGCTCCGTGCTTCGATTCAGAGTATGTCCCGGGCGTTGCTGAAGGCGGCCAACTATCGCGAGTCGCAGTGCCACGCCCTTGGTGCGATCGCGCTCTGGGTTGCCGAGCTGATAGAACTCCTGGAATACGTGTTCCTGCTCGTTGCGCGGAATACCGCGCCCGGTGTCCCACACCTGGATGCTGAGATAGCCGCGTCCGCGCCGGCAGCCGACCACGACGCGCCCGCGATCCGTATAGGTGACAGCATTCGAGATGATGTTACGCACGATGCGTTCCAGCAGCATCGAGTCGCTCATCACCGAGAGCGAGCAGCCATGCAGCACGAGCTGCAGGCCCTTCGCCTCCGCCAGCACTTCAAAGTCCCGGCATACGCGTTCGAGCAGCGGCTGCACGGCAACCGGTCCGCGATTCACTTCGACGACGCCGGCATCGAGCCGCGAAATGTCGAGCAAGCCGCCGAACAGACCACCCATCGCGCGCACCGAATCGTCGATGTGATCGAGCAACTCGCGTGCTTCGTCGTCCATCGTGCGCGGGCGCATCGCGGCGACGAACAGGCTGAGCGCGTGCACCGGTTGGCGCAGGTCGTGGCTTGCGGCCGCAAGGAAGCGCGACTTCGCGGCGTTCGCCTGCTCGGCTGCGGTCTTTTCGCGCTGCAGGTTCTCGACCAGGTCGAGGTTCTCGAACCGCAGCATCACCAGCTCGGTGAACGCGACGGACGTGCGGCGAGCCAACTCGACTACGGCGATGAACCAGATCACGTACATCACTGCGAGCGAGCCGTAGAGAACGCCGCCGTGCACGAGCAGCCAGGTCATCGGGCCGATCGACGCGGCGACGAAGAACGAGATGAAGGCGGGCAGGTAGGCGCCGAACGCGACCACCGCGCCGCTGGTGAACACGCAGACCAGCAACAGCGAGATCGCCTGCAGGTCGACGCGGCCGGTCGACATGATCCACGCGACGCCGCCACCGATCGTGAGTCCACCGAAGATCGCACCGGCCGTGAAGCGTTGCGCCCAGAGCCGCCAGTTCAGGTCGACTTCAGTGCTGCGTCTGTGTGCACGGGCCAACAGCAGTCGCGTAAGCGTCTGCGCTACGGTCAGCGAGATGAGCACCAACGCGCCGGACGCCGATACTGCATCGATAAAGACCAGGACGACCGTGAAGCACGCCATCGCCGTCGACGTCGCGATCAAGCCGGGCGGCGTGTTGCGATAGATCGAGCGGATCTGCGCCGCCCGGACGCGGTCTGGAACGATCATGCGGTCTGCGAGGCTCTACTTATATATGTAGCCGACCGCAGTGTAGATCTACATCAGGTTGGCTGCACGCACGGCGTGTGCCGCCTGCGTGCGGTTGACGACGTTGAGCGTCTTGAAGATCGCGGCCACGTGCGCCTTGACTGTCTTCTCCGCAATCCCGAGCCGCGCGCTGATTTCCTTATTCGATAGCCCCGTGCACAGGTGCCGCAGGACGTCGACCTGGCGCTCCGTCAGCTGACTCATGGCGAGCGGCGGCTGCTGTGGGCTGCTTTCGTCCGGCGTCGTGTGCGCGGCATGCGCCAGCAGCGGCGGAATATAGATGTTGCCGCTGAGCACGAGCTGCAAGGCGCTCAGCAGCGTCTGCGGGCTCGCGGACTTCGGGATGTAGCCGAGCGCGCCGGCTTTCAGCGCACGCCGCACGTCGCTCGGATTCTCCGAGCTGGACAGCACGATCACCGGCAACTCGGGCCGCCGCTTGCCGAACTCGCGGACCGCGAGATCGCCGCTCATGCCCGGCATCATCAGGTCGACGAACACGGCGTCGAGATCCGGATGCTCGGACGCGACGCGCAGCGCCGTCGAGCACTCGGGTGCCTGCAGGATGACGGTGTGATCCGCTGCCTGGCGCAGCAACGCCGCGAGTCCGTCGCGGAACACCGGATGATCGTCAACCACCAGCAGCTTCATGAACTGACTATCTGCCAAGCCCACCGGGTCCGGCAAGTCCCAACCGGCCCGGCCGGGGACCGCCGAAGGACCTAGGACCAGTCCTAGGGACACTGCTCCATTTACGCAGGGCGGGCCGCGGCGCTGCAATGCGGCCACGCGGGGTAACAACAACAACGGACATCAATATGGTCGCCAGGATGATTGCGGCATTGCTGGTCCTGCTGCTCGCCGGTTGCGGCGGCGGAGGCGGAGCCGATATCGCCGAGACTCCGAGCCCGCCTGCCGGGGGCGCTCTGGGGACGGTGCGACTCGAGGTCAGGGCAGCCAACGTATTCGAGGCCGCCGGGACGGTCACCATCGCCGTCATGCGCACCGGCGGCAGCGCCGGAGCAGTCTCGGTCGCTGTCTCCACCGAGTCGGGTACCGCTGTCGCGGGCCAGGACTTCACGGCTACCTCGACTACCGTGCAGTTCGCGGACGGTGACAGCGCCGACAAGCTCGTCACCATTGCGCTAATCGACGACTCGGTGCCCGAGAGCGCCGAGACCTTCAAGGTCAACTTCGTTTCCGCCGCGAGTCCGTTCGCGGCGCCGCTGACCGTCACGATCACCGATGACGATCTGGCCGGCACGCTGGAGTTTTCGAGCGCCACGTACAGCGTCGGTGAGGGCGGCGGCTCGATTGCGATCAACATAACGCGCGAAGGCGGCAGCGCCGGGGCCGCGAGCGTGACCTTGTCGACGCGCGACGGCTCCGCGCTCGCTGGGCAGGACTACACCGCGACGACTACGACGGTGACGTTCGCCAACGGCGATTTCGCGCCGAAGACGGCAACGATTCCGATCAGCAACGACGTGCTCGCCGAGCCGGACGAGACGTTCGAAGTGACGCTGTCGAACGCAACCGGCGCGTCGCTCGGAACGGTCACGACCGCGACGATCACCGTTCCTGCGAACGATCAGCCGGTACCGCCGCCCGCGAACGGCCAGCCCGGCGTCTTGCAGCTCAGTGCGTCGGCATACGCCGTCGACGAATCGAGCGGCAATTTGATCGTCACGGTCACGCGCATCGGTGGCACGAGCGGCATCGTCGGCGCGACGCTGACGATCACGCCCGACACTGCGCTTGCCGTCCAGGACTACGTCGGCACCAGCTCGACCGTCTCGTTCGGCTCCGGCGATGCCGCGAGCCGCATCGTTGCGATTCCGATCGTCAACGACAACGTCGCCGAATCCGCAGAGTCCTTTTCAGTAACGCTGTCGGCGCCGACGGGCGGTGCCACGCTCGGCGCGCCGATCGCCGCGGTCGCGTCGATCCGTGACAACGATCCGCCGGCGCCGCCGGTGCTCACGCTGACGCCGCACACCAAGCATTTCGAATTGAGCTGGGCGGCAGTGCCGACGGCAATCACGTACAAGCTGTTGCTGAATCCGGACGGCGTTTCAGGTTTCTCGCAAATCGGTACCGACATTGCCGCGCCGACCACGACGGCAACGCTCGACATTTCGGTGCATGCGTTCAAGTGGCCGGCAGCACTGTTACGCCTGGAAGCCTGCAACGACACCGCCTGCTCAGGATCGATTGCTGTGAGCACTGCCAGCGCAATGCTCCCGACGATCGGGTACCTGAAAGCAGCCAGCGTCGATACGAACGATACGTTCGGAACCAGCGTTGCCGTAAGCGGCGACGGTGCGACGGTCGTCGTCGGCGTGCCGGGAGAAGACAGCAACGCGACGAGCATCGGCGGCAATGCTGCCAACAACAGTACTTCCGCCTCGGGTGCTGCGTACGTGTTCCAGCGCGTCGCCGGCGAGTGGTCGCAGCAGGCGTACCTCAAGCCAAACAACACGGCGTTGAGCAATGCGTTCGGCCAGAAGGTCGCGATCAGCACCGATAGCCAGACGATCGCGATCGCGGCCCCGGGCCGCAATGCCACGGCCGGAGCGGTGTACATATTCACGCGCTTGGGTCCGACCTGGGTGCAGCATCCGGCCACGCTGGTTGCCAGCAACGCAGCAGGCGACGATCGTTTCGGCAGCTCGCTGTCGTTGGACGCGAGTGGCTCGATCCTCGCCGTCGGCGCGAGCGGCGAAGACAGCGATGGTACGGGTCCGACGAACAACTCCGCCGCCGATGCCGGCGCTGCGTATGTGTTCACTCACATCGGCCCGAGCTGGACGCAGACGGCTTATCTCAAAGCCAGCAACGTCCAGGAAGACGACCTGTTCGGCGGCGCGGTCGCACTGAACGCCGCCGGCAACATGCTCGCAGTCGGCGCAACCGGCGAGGCGAGCGCGAGCACCACCGATCCTGCGAACAACGCTGCCGGCGGCGCCGGCGCGGTCTATGTCTTCAACAACAACGGCGTGAGCTGGGTCCAGAGTGCCTACCTCAAGGCACCGAACGTCGAACCGAACGACGCGTTCGGCTCCGCAGTTTCGCTGAGCGCGGACGGCAACACGCTCGCGGTCGGCGCACCGGCCGAGGATGGCACGGTGACTGGCGCGCAATCGTTCCCGATCGATCCGCCGCCGGTGCCGACCTCCGACCCGAATGCACCGCCGCCGCAACCGCAACCGCCGCAGTTGCCGACGACGTTCCAGGAGCTGTGCGCGCTGGGGCTGCAGCCGAACTTCGAAGACTGGCGGCCGACCGTCGGCTGCGAATCGGGCGCGGTCTACATCTACGTGCGTGACGCCGGCGTCTGGTCGGCGACCACGTACATCAAGGGCTCCAATAACGAATTCGAGGATCGCTTCGGTACCTCGGTCGCGCTCAGCTCCGATGGCAATGCTGTGGCGATCGGCTCGCCGTCCGAGGACAGCAGCGCAGTCGGCGTCGAAGGCAACGAGACGCTGGAGAACGCGCTTGGCAGCGGTGCCGCCTATGTCTATAGACGCGACGGCGCGAACTGGACGCAGCAGGCATACGTGAAGGCGTCGAACACGGACGCCGGCGACACCTTCGGCGCGTCCATAGCGCTGAGCTCCAATGCGGCAGCGCTCGTTGTCGGCGCGACCGGCGAAGCAAGCAACTCCGACGATCAGAACAATGACAGTGCCGCCGCTCGCGGCCCCGCCC
>CADEEJ010000357.1 GCA_902826315.1 uncultured Steroidobacter sp. | reverse complement strand
GGGTTCTCAGTGTTCCGATACCGGGCGTAGTGATCGAGACTCAGGCGCACTATAGGCTCTTGGCCTTGGCACCTCTGCGCCTTAAGCCGAAATGGTTCGTGACTGCTGAGCCCGCAAGCGGCCAGAAGCGGACCGCTTTGCGTCTTGCGGCGGCTTTACGGTATGAGTCCCACCACCACGTCGTCGAATCGCACTCTGTTCCACTGGCTGATCAACCCTGCGCGCCTCGCGCCTGTCACGGGCGGTTGAATCAGCGCGATCGTCGCGCCTTGCGCGGTGATTACAGTGAGGTCGTTGATGCGCCGAACGCCGATCGTCGGGTTCCTTATGGCAAGCGAGGCGCCTGGGCCGCCGCGGGCCAGGACGACTCGTCGAACGCCGTTGGCGACTTCGACGACATCGATCCGTCCGCCGTCCGCTGGACCCGTCCCGGCGGAAACGAGCACGGCGCGATAGTTGGACACATCTTTATAGTCGTAAACCAGCCCACCGCGATTCCCCGTTTTGATCCACTCGAGAAACATGGACGTGTCGACGGTGTACTCTCTTTGAACAAAAGGCGCGCCCACTGCGATGGCAGCAGGAATGTTGGACGTGCTGTAGAAGTAGCCGTCGACCAGCGACCAGGTTCCAGCGACGGGCGTCCAGCCGCTTGCGTTCTGGCGAAAGTCCGAGTGAGTCACGAGCCACTGCGGGAACTGTTCCAGCCGGAAGTCGAAGAAGCGGGCCTCATTCCAACTCGCAAACAGGCCCGCACGCCCACCGCGCGCGGTGCCCACTTTCATGTCGATGCGCTTGCCGCTGAGAATCAGGATCAGGTCCTCACCACGCTGAAACACGGCGACGGTGAAAGGATTGCCGGGACCTTCCGCAGCGACCTGGTCCGCGAGCAATACCGCTCGTGAGCCATTCGTGACTCTCGCATAGGTGAGGGCACCCAACGCGTTGAGTCGAAGCTCGTCGAAGTTAGCCGCGTCTCGATAGTGAAGCAGCAGACCAAGCGTATTGCCGGCCGCGCGCCACTGTGACGACAGGGTCACATGCAGGTCGAAGACACTGCTGAGCTCCGCGCCCGTATAGACGGAGTGCGTGAACGGAACGTTCGCAGTATTGCGGTAGTAGCCGTTTTGCGTAGTCCACGTTCCACCGGTGTTCGTCCAGCCGCTCGGCGTTGTGTTGAACGGCTCCGAATGGATGATCCGCGGACGCGCACCGAAGCGAGTGATGTGTCCCTTGAGCGAGCTTGAAGCGAGCGGATCGCAGGGTGAAGCCTCCGAGCATTGCGGTGAGACATTCACGCTGAGCTGCCAACGGTTGGGTCGCAACGTTGCGGGGGGAATGCCCTCCGAGTGATCGCCTTCTTCCGGCAGCTGCGCCGTCTCCGTCGAGAACCATTGGAACCCGATGCTGCCGTGGAAGGGCGCGCCGCCTACGAAGATGAACTGGTCGGATGCCGACGCGTCGACTGAATAACTGACAATCGCCAGCCCGTCACCGGTGCCCCAGCCGGCGCGGCCGTTGTTGTTCGTGCTCGATACAGTTTGGCCAAATGCAGTCTCCAGGTACACGCTCACCAGCGGAGCTGCTCGACGATCGTCTCCGTCCGGCAGTCGTCGCTCGCTGTCGTAGACCACCCATCCCGTGAACTGCTCGCCGGCACCGAAGCTGTTCTCGGGGAATCGAGCAGCAGGATCAGTGCCCACATGCTTCGAGACGAAATAGCCTTCGAACTCGTAGAGCGTGACCTCTGCGTGAGCGCTGAATGCAAAGCAGAACAGCAGCGCGAAACAACATGCGCGAGCAGTCATGGCGGTTCCTTTACAGCACTTCCTTCGTGACGAGATTGTCCCAGCGGCCTTTGGCCCAGTGGCTGACGACTCCCAGCACTCCACCGCCGAGTTGGCCTACTTGAACGTTCTGGAACATCGGCTTGCCGTTGACGATGACTGTCGCAGTCGTGCCCTTGCGGATGATCTCGACATCGAATGCGACATTCTTCGGAACAGCGTGTGCGCCGGAGGCCAGCCGATAGCGCGTGCCTTCGATGACGAGGTTGAGGTACGCCTGTCCGGTCGGCGAGAACACAGCTTCGAAATAGTCCTCCGGCGAGCGGTAGCTGAAGACCAGGCCGACGAGATTGCCGGAAGCACCGTACTGGTTCAGCAAGCGTCCTTTGAAGCTGTAGTCATTGCTGGCGCCGATGAGGCCGGGCAGGGCGATGTCCGCGATGCCGGCGGAGACATTGTTGAGCGTTCCGCCTTGCGTATTCCATGTGCCGCTCTGAACCTCGTTCGAGCCGAGCGGGCTGTTGAAAGTCTGCACCACGTCGCGCACCGGTGGGTCGTAGCCAAACTTGAAATCGTCGAACCGTCCTGGCGTCCAATGCGTGATGAGTGCGAGCGCTTCCGGCTTGCCGGTGAGCAGCGGCACTTGTTCCGTGAACACGTGATTGCCGTTGATGTTGACCGTGACGCCCGCGCCCAAGTCCATCGTGACCTGGAACCATGCATTCCGCGGAACGGGGTACGGCACGCTCTTCACCACGTCGATCGTGCTGCCATTCACGTGCCGGATCTGCACGAAGCCGGTCGGCAGGAACACGACCTCGTGGTAGTTGGTTTCGGAGAGCTGGTCGAACAGGATGCCGACGAGGTTGCCCGCGCCGCCGTAGGGATTGAGCATCCGAACGCGCACGGTGTAGGAGTAGACACCTTGCGAGCCCTGGGCGAAGGCGACGGGCGGATATGCCGTGCCGATCTTGTGTACGGCGGTGTCGACGTACGTTCCGTTGGAAACGACGAAGGTGCCTTCAGGCGAAAAGAAGTCGTTGGCGATCCCATCGGAAAACGTCTCGGTGAACGGCTGCTGTCCGAACGGGAAAGTGATTTCCACTTTGTTGAACTTGGCGGTCGTGTTGTAGGTAGAGAGGCCCACTTGTCCGCCACCGCCGAATTGCTCGGCTTCGGTGAACACCGGCACGCCATTGACGCTGACGCTGACTGAGTTGCCCGCTCGTGTCAGCGCGGCTACGAACCACACGCGCGGCCCGCCGCCTGCATAGGTCGCTGCAGCCAGGGTTTGCATCTCACCCCGAAACATGCGGCGCAGGTAGGCGACGCCGGTGGCTGAGAACGCGACCTCGGAGTAGTTCGAAGGATCGACGTACGAATAGACGAGACCGGCCAGAGCTGCGGCACCGCTCTGCTGATTGCGCAGACGCGCGGCGAGCGTGTACTCAGGCCAAGGCAGCGTGTCGGTGGTGGATGGGCCGCCGAAGTCGAAGGTCTGGTATTCGAAGATGGTCGTAACGGCGGCGCGGGCCGCAACAACGCTGTCGTAGGTCTGGCCGTCGGCATGCCAGGTGCCCAGGGAAACTTGCCAAGGATTCGGGAGGCCATGCACACCCGCAAAATCCTGGCTGTGCACCACGGCCGTCGGCACGTCGGCCGGGAACTCCATCGCGTGGGCTGCATACCCTGCCGCAAGCGTGGCGATCCAAACGAAAACCCCAATTGCCCCGAAACCTTTGTGAACAGTCATGACCGTTCTCCCTGGCTACGTTCCTAGCAACGTGACGCCTACAAGGCGGGGTTCCATGCCTACAACGAATAGGGCAGTGCCGGCTCTATTGTCATTTCAACGGAGGTGCGCCGTTGAACGGCCCTAATGGGCGCTGTTGTTCCCGGCATGCCAGCGTATCCTCCTGCTGCATGCGCACTTCCAAGCTGCTGCTCGCCTGCGTGATCGTACTGAGCGCGCAGTCGACGCTTGGCGACCGCGCTATCTATAGTCCGCCGCGCCTCGCCGACGGCAGTCCAGACCTGCAAGGCGTCTGGGACCAGGTCAACGCCACGCCGTTCGAGCGGCCACCGGGCTTTTCGACCCTCACCGTCACCGCCGAACAGGCGGCTGCCATCCTGCGGGCCATGCAACTGCTCGAGGAAGATCGCTCCACCCCAACCGAGCCGACGGAATACTTCAACGAACGACACATGCTGCCGATTCGCGGTGAGCTGCGCAGCTCGGTCATCATCGATCCTGAGGATGGCCGCATTCCGGGTACACCGGCGTTCAAGCAGTGGCAGGTACGGGCGCGAGCGGCAATGGTCGACGGGTTGGACGGGCCGGAGCAGCGGCCCACGTCCGAGCGCTGTCTCGGCAACCCCGCTGCGCAGCCACCCATTCTGTTCAATCCCGGGACGAACCTGCGCCAGATCGTGCAGACGCCGGACGCCCTGCTGATCGTTTCCGAAGTCATACACTTCGCCCGTGTCGTTCGGCTGAATGGCAGCAGCGCACCCGCCGCCGTGACGGCGTGGGCGGGCGATTCGATCGGATGGTGGGAGGGCGATACGCTGGTCGTGGAAACGAACCACTTCACGCCGAGCGACGGGGGGCGCCTGGCCCGTGGGATTGCATTCCTGCTTTCGCCCAGCGGCACCGTAACGGAACGCATCACACGCGTTTCCGACCGCGAGCTCAGCTACGTGTTCACGATCGATGATCCGACGAATTACTCACGGCCATGGACCGGCGAGACGCACTTCATGCGCAGCGACGATCACCTCCTGGAATACGCTTGCCATGAGGCGAACTACTCGATGCGGTTCGTGTTGCAAGGTGGGCGCGCACACGACGCGCGTTGAGCGGTCACTGCTCCGGAGGTTGTCCTGGTGTATCGTCGAGCACCATTCAGACTGCCTGGGGATGCCGTGACGCGCAAAGAACCCGATCATCAACGTCGGCGGCTGCTCGCGGCCGGCCTTGCTACCTTGCCGCTTGTCGCAACGAACTCATTGTCGGCGACGAGCAGCCAGACACCAAGCCGGCGCGTCAAGTTCGCAGCCAAGCCGGAACCGGTAGAGCTCGATGTGGCGCATACGTCGGTCATCGTGGTCGACATGCAGAACGACTTCGGAGCGAAGGGCGGCATGTTCGATCGCGCCGGGATCGATATCAGCGGCATCCAGAAGGCAGTACCGCCAACAGCGCGGGTTCTTGCTGCTGCACGCCGTGCGGGCATACGCATCATCTATCTGAAGATGGGCT
>CADEEJ010000356.1 GCA_902826315.1 uncultured Steroidobacter sp. | reverse complement strand
TGGTGCCCGGGGCCGGACTCGAACCGGCATGGAGTTGCCTCCGAGGGATTTTCTTACTCGCTACAGCTTTCGCTGCTGAGCCGCGCGCGGGACGCGCACCTCATTTGGAGTCTGGACTTTCTCTTTGCCGTGCGCTCGGTGCGGCGTGCGACCGGGAGCGTTTAGGCAGGGGCCGTCAAGTCTCTACACTTTCCGTGCGGCACGTCGCCTCGCACGGCTTAGCTCGGGATTGCAGTCACGTCGCGCGTGGGGCTGGTTCCCCGAATTTGACCCCATTCACACCGGGCGTTTCCGCGCCGGGTGCTCAAATTTCTCAAGTCCCTTGCGTCTACCAATTTCGCCACCCGGGCAGTGGGTGCGGGGCGATTGTAAGCCACGCGGAGAGTATGTGGGGCCGTGACTGTCGAGTTGTGGCGACGCCTGCTGCTGGCGACAGCGGGTCGCCGGCAGCCGTCTGCTAAACTGCCGCCGGTTTTTCAGGCCGGTTTCGCACAACAACCATGCATGCACAGGCCGAGCAGGCCGCCGAGCCGCAACTCGACGTTCGCGCCGTGCACTTATGGCGCGGCGAGCGGCACCTTCTACGCGGCACGTCGTTCGTCCTCGAGCGCGGCGAGCTGCTGCAGGTCGTCGGTCCGAACGGCGTCGGCAAGACGAGCCTTCTGCGTTGCGTGGCCGGGCTGCTGCCGACGGAGTCCGGCGAGATCGTCTGGCGTGGGCGCGAGCTGCACGATTGCCGCGACGAGTATCACCAGGATCTGGCCTACCTCGCTCACGTCAACGCTCTCAAGCCGGAGCTGACTGCGCTCGAGAATCTCCAGTACAGCGTCGCTCTGCGCCGCCCGGTCATGCAGCAGGAGCTGCGCGCCACGTTCGCACGGTTGCGCATCGAGCAATGCGCCGACTTGCCTGCGCGAGCGCTGTCGGCGGGGCAGAAGCGGCGCGTCGCCATCGGCCGCATCCTGCTGACGCGAGCTTCTCTTTGGATCCTCGACGAGCCCATCACGAACCTCGACTCGGCTGGCATTGCACTGTTCGAAGAGTGCATGGCCGAGCACATGCGTACGGGCGGCCTGATTCTGACCGCCGCCCACCAGCTGCTGCTGCAGGGACGATCCGGCGTACGAACGTTGGAGCTGCACTGATGCAGTCCTCAGGACTCGGCGCACTCGTTCGACTGGTGATCGTTCGCGACTTGCGGCTTGCGGTCCGGCACTGGGACCAGGTGATCCAGCCGCTGATCTTCTTCGCGATCATCACGACGCTGTTCCCGCTCGCGATCAGTCCGGCCCTGGACGAGCTGCGACGCATCGCGCCCGGCATCGTGTGGGTTGCCGCGATGCTGGCTTCGTTGCTCGCGCTCGAGTCGCTGTTTCGCCCCGACGTCGAGGACGGGACGATGGAGCAGTGGGTCTTGTCGGGACAGCCGTTGTCGCTGTTGCTACTGGCGAAAGTTGTGACGCACTGGCTTCTCACGGGCCTGCCGCTGGTGCTGATGTCGCCGCTCGTGGGAACTGCGCTGGGCATGCCGCAGTCTGTATGGCCGACGCTGATGGCCACGCTCGCGCTGGGAACCGGATCGCTGAGCATGCTGGGCGGGGTAGGCGCGGCACTGACTGTCGCCGTGCGCCGGGGCAGCGTGCTGCTGGCTTTGCTGGTGCTGCCGCTCGAAATGCCCGTACTGATTTTCGGTGCGCGGGCCGTGGATTTGGCGATGCAGGGCGAACCGGTCGCAGGTCCGCTAAACTTGCTCGCCGCGCTGCTGCTGTTCTTCGCCAGCCTGGGCCCGTTCGCGATGGCGGCGGCAATGCGCGTCAGCGTCGAGTCCTGAAAGTCGGGAAAGATCACACACTATTTATATGTGGCTCTGGTTTCACAAGCTCAGCTCGCCGCCGTATGCCTATCGCATGGCGACGCTGCTGCGCCCCTGGTTCTTCTGGACTGCGCTCGCGTTGATCGTGTTCGCCGCGTATGGCGGGCTCGTGCTGGCGCCGCCGGACTACCAGCAGAAGGATGCATTCCGGATTATCTACGTGCATGCACCGGCCGCGATCATGTCGCTGCAGGTGTACGTGGTGATGGCGATAGCCGCTGCGGTGGGCGTCATCTGGCGGATCAAGCTCGCACATGCCGTCGCGGCTGCGTGCGCGCCGGTCGGTGCCGCCTTCACGGTCGTCGCACTCGCGACGGGCTCGATCTACGGCAAGCCGATGTGGGGCACGTGGTGGGAATGGGATCCGCGCATCACGTCGGAGCTCATCCAGCTGTTCCTGTATCTCGGCTACATGGCGCTGCGCGCATCGTTCGACGACACGCAACGCGCCGACCGGGCGAGCGCGATTCTGGCGATCGTCGGTGTCGTGAATGTGCCGATAGTCAAATACTCGGTCGTCTGGTGGAACAGCCTGCACCAGGCGCCGACCATCTCGAAGATCGGCAAGCCCTCGATCGAACTGTCCATGGCCTGGCCGCTCTACACGATGTTGCTCGGCTTTATGCTCTACTTCGCAGCCGTGCTGTGCGATCGGGTGCGCAGCGAGATTCTCCGGCGCGAGCGCAACGCCAATTGGCTGGTTGAAACCGTAAAGACATCATGAGCTTACGTGAATTCATTGCCATGGGTCCTTACGGCGGGTACATCTGGGGCTGCTATGGCGTGACGGTGGCCATGCTGATCTTCAGCGCATGGTCGGCACGGCGTTCGCTGCGCGAGCAGATCGGCGCCGCCCGCCGCCGCCTCGAGATGCAGAAGGAGGGCCCATGACGATGACACCGCGACGCCGCCGGATGGTCCTGGTCGGGCTCATCCTGCTCGGAGTGAGCGGGGCAGCAGCGTTCGCGCTGACTGCGTTCCAGGACAACCTTCTCTATTACTACCCGCCTTCGGACATCGCCGCGGGCAAGGCGCCGGCGGATCGAGTGTTCCGGCTCGGTGGCATGGTCGAGGAAGGCAGCGTCAAGCGCGACACGGGCAGCATGGAAGTGCGCTTCGTCGTCACCGATTATCAGAAGGACGTGACCGTCAGCTACAGCGGCGTGTTGCCGGACCTGTTCCGCGACGGCCAGGGCGTGATTGCGCGCGGGCAACTCCGCGCGGACGGCGTATTCGTCGCCCATGAAGTGCTGGCGAAGCACGATGAAAACTACATGCCGCCGCAAGTGGCAGAGAGCCTGCGCAAGCAGCACCAACAGAAAGCTCCCGCAGCGACGCCGTCGACGTGAGCTCGCGCTAGGAAACCACTGCCATGGCTGCTGAGCTCGGACATTTCGCGCTGATCCTGGCGTTCTGCCTCGCGCTGCCCCAGGCGTTCTTCGGGCTCGCCGGTGCGGCGTATCGTCGCCCGCACTGGATGACGCTGACGACGCGTGCGGTTGCGGGTCAGTTCGTGTTCACCGCGTTCGCCTTCGCCTGCCTCACGTATTCCTTCTATCTGAACGACTTCTCCGTGCTCTACGTCGCGCAGAACTCGAACTCCGAGCTGCCGACGTTCTATCGGTTCGCAGCTGTGTGGGGCGCGCACGAAGGATCGTTGCTGCTGTGGCTGCTCGTGCAGGCGATCTGGACGGTTGCCGTTGCGGCGTTCAGTCGCAACATGCCGGCGACGATGACGAGCCGGGTGCTCGGCGTGCTGGGCTTGATCAGCGCCGGTTTCGCGCTCTTCATTCTCACGACGTCGAATCCCTTCGAGCGCCTGTGGCCCGCCGCGGCGGATGGGCGCGATCTGAATCCGTTGCTGCAGGATCCGGCGCTCGCGATCCATCCGCCGATGCTCTACACCGGCTACGTCGGCATGTCGGTGCCGTTCGCGTTCGCCGTCGCGGCGATGCTCGAAGGAAAACTGGATTCGCTGTGGGCGCGCTGGGTGCGGCCTTGGACCACGGTCGCCTGGCTGTTCCTGACTGTCGGCATCGCGCTCGGCAGCTGGTGGGCTTACTACGAGCTAGGCTGGGGCGGCTGGTGGTTCTGGGATCCGGTCGAGAACGCTTCGTTCATGCCGTGGCTCGTCGGCACTGCACTCATTCATTCGCTGGCGGTGACGGAGAAGCGTGGCTTGTTCAAGAGCTGGACGTTGCTGCTCGCGATCGCGGCCTTCTCGCTGTCGCTGCTCGGCACATTCCTCGTGCGCTCGGGAGTCGTCGAATCCGTGCACGCGTTCGCGAGCGATCCGGCACGCGGCCTGTTCATCCTTGCGTTCCTGGTGATCTGCATCGGCGGGGCGCTTGTTCTCTACGCGTGGCGAGCCTCGTTGTTCACGTCGAACGCAGGCTTCTCGCCGGTTTCGCGCGAGTCGTTCCTGATGATGAACAATGTGCTCCTCATCGCTGCAATGGGCGTGATTCTGCTCGGCACGCTGTACCCGATCTTCCTCGATGCGTTCGACCTGCGCGGCGTGTCGGTCGGGCCGCCGTACTTCAGCACGATGTTCCTCGTGCCCATGCTGCCGCTCGTCTTCCTGCTCGCGCCGGGAATGCATGCGGCGTGGAAGCGCGCGTCGTTCGAGCGCACGAAAGTGCTGCTCGCGGTGTTGCTCGTCGCGGCAATCGTGCTGGGCATCGGGATTCCGGCGTTCGCCTACGGCTGGCGCTCGATTTTGAGCGCAGTCGGCATCATCGGCGCGCTGTGGGTCGGATTCTCGTCGCTGGTCGAGCCGATTCAGCGGCTGCGCAAGGGGCATTCCTTGTCGGCGGGTGTACTCGGCATGTGCGTCGCGCACTTCGGCCTGGCGATGTTCATCCTCGGCGCAACGACGGTCGAATCGTTCAAGCAGGAGAAGGACCTGAGCCTGCGGCCCGGGCAGAGCACCGAGGTCGCCGGCTTCACGTTCACGATGAATAGCCTGCGCGACGTCGCGGGCCCGAACTACGAAGCTGTCGAGAGCGAAGTGATCATCTCGCGGAATGGCCGTCAGCTGACCACGCTGCATCCGCAGAAGCGCGAGTATCGCGTGCAGAAAAGCGCGATGACGGAGGCGGGCATCGATGGCGGCTGGAACCGCGATCTGTTCGTCGCGATGGGCGAGCCGCTCGGCGACGGTGCCTGGAGCCTGCGCTTGC
>CADEEJ010000355.1 GCA_902826315.1 uncultured Steroidobacter sp. | reverse complement strand
AGCAGAACGCGACGCTCGACTTCATTGCCGCCTCGCTCAAGGTTCCGTAGCGGCGCGCAAGCCTTGCGCCTCGCGCGTGAGCCGGTGCTCCGGTCCCAGAGAGTTCGCCAATGCTTCCGACGCGCGCTCGACTTGCACCTGATCCATAGTCGTGCCGCCGCCGCGCTTCACTGACGCCAGGACCAACAGTGCCTCGCCGACATCGGCGCTCTGGCGCGGATCGCGGGCGATCGACTCCGAGAGCCGTAATGCGGCCGCAGCGAACGATTCGGCTTCAGTCGGCTGAACGGCCTTCGCGTAGATTCGCGCAGCTACGCAAAGCGCAGCACTGAGGAAGGGCGCGGGCGTAGCCTCCGGATAGCCAAACTCTGCGAGCGACTTGTTGATCGACGAGCGCGCCTGCGTAACGTTCCCTTGCTGCAGCTCGATCTCTGCTTGCGTTCGATAGAGGTCGGCGAGGCGATCGCGATTGCCCGTCGCATTGGTGCTCCACGCGGTACGTACCCTGTCGAGCAGCGTCTGCGCCTCATCGTAACGGCCTGCGAGCATCAGCGAGCGCGCGAGGTGATACTCGGCGACGATCTCCCAAAACTCTCCACCAAGCTCGCGCGCTTGCTCTCGCGCCGCTGTCAGAAGCTTGTGAGCTTCTTCCTGCCGTCCCAGTCGGTTCAGCGTGATGCCATACGCGATCGCTTGCTGCGGCGTGGCGGGCTGACTGCCACGCAACCGCTGTGCGCGCCGGATTGCTTCTGCAGCAGCCGCCTCCGCAGCGCTCACTTCGCCAAGCCGCATCAACAGCGAAGCGCGATTCATCGCGACCGTGACGCGACCGAGCGTCCCGCCACGACCGTTGCGATCGAGCGCCTCGGCCGTGATCTCGTTCAGTGCGAGCGCTTCGCGGAAGCGACTCGTACGAAACAGCACGCCACCCAGATCCGTCAGCACCGCGTGATATAGGAGTCCGCGCGTGTTCTCGCTCTGTTGGAGCAGCTGCTGGGACTTGCGCAGGTTGGCTTCGGCTTTGGTGAAGTCGCGCTCGTTCTCGGCCATGTCGGCTTCGGCGCGCAGGCAGTCGACCTCAGTCACGACGGGCGGATCGGGCAGGCGGGCGAGCGCGGCGCGCGCACCTTCGAGGTGCTCCTTCGCCAGCTCCGGCTGATTGGCATCGAGCGCGGCGCGGACCGTCGTGCATTCGATGTCCGCGAGCAGATCGGGATCGTCCAGCTCGCGCGCGATCGCCAGCGCGCGCACCAGCACCTGCGATGACTTCTCGGTATCGCTGAGGTCCATGTAACGACGTGACATCTGCATCAGCATGCGCGCCGCGAATTGCGGATCCGCGCCGTAGCGGCGGTCGAGCAGCTGCACGCCCTTGTCGACGAGCTCGATCGGCGAGAGCGGCCGGCCTTCCGGACCCACTTCTTCGAGCATCAGGCTCATGAACTCGCTGGACGCTTCAGCACGCTGCGCCTGGAAGCGCGCCTCGTCTCGTTGCAAGGCGATCTGGTGCGCCTGCCACGCCATCATCGCGCCGAACACGATCGCCGCGACGAACACGCCGGCGGCAAGCGTCAGCGGCAATCGATGGCGCGCGGCGAACTTGCGCATGCGATAGAGCGTCGACGGCGGACCGGCAACGACAGGCTCGTTCGACAAGTGACGGCGGATATCGGCAGCCAGCTCGGCGGGCGAGCCGTAACGGCGATTGCGATCCTTCTCCAGCGCTTTGAGCACGATCCAGTCGAGATCGCCCACGAGTCGCGCGGCGAGCTGGCGCGAAGTGAGGCCGCGATTCGCAGCACTCTGCTGCGGTTCGGGCGCGGCAGCGCGCATGCGCGTGCTCGGTGCCGCAGGATCGTGAGTCAACAGCTCCTGCACGAGCGTTGCCGGCGTCGCATTCGGATCGGAGGTCTTGAAGGGCAGCGCGCCCGTTAGCAGCTCGTGCAGGACCACACCGAGCGAGTAGACGTCGGCACGAGTGTCGACATCGAGCGGCGAGAGCTGTGCCTGCTCGGGACTCATGTATTCCGGCGTGCCGATCAGGTGACCGATCATCGTGTGCGCGCGGCTCGGCTGATGGTTGAGCGCTACCGCCTTGGCGATGCCGAAGTCGATGACCTTGGGACTCGGCCGGCCGTCGATCTCGGTGACCAGCAGATTTCCAGGCTTGAGATCGCGATGGATCACGCCCTTGTGATGCGCGTGCTGCACGGCTTCGCAGACGAGCACGAACAGCGCCAGGCGCTCGTCGATGCCGAGCCGGTGCTGGTCGCAGTATTTCGTGAGCGGAATGCCGGGCACGTACTCCATCGCGAAGTACGGCCGGCCATCGTCGGTCGTGCCTGCTTCGACGATGTGTGCGATGTGCGGATGGCTCATCAGCGCGAGCGCCTGGCGTTCCAGTTCGAAGCGCGCGATCACCTCGCGCGAGCCGGTGCCGGCCTTGACGATCTTCAACGCGACGCGCCGGCGCACCGGCGCAGTCTGCTCGGCGAGCCAGACTTCGCCCATCGCGCCTTCGCCGATTCTCTCCAGCAGGTCGAAGTCACCGATGCGGCGTGCCGTCACGAGCGGCGACTGTTCCAGTGAGCCGTGCTGTTGCGCGGAGTCATGCGCACGCAGCAGACGCAAGATGCGCTCGCGCAGCGCCGCGTCACCGCAATGCTGTTCGAGCCATATCGTGCGCTGGCCCGCCGCGAGGTCCATGCACGCTTCGAACAACTCGCGTTCGGTCTGCAGCGTCACGCTCGCGAGGTTCCGGAAGCGCCGATACGCTCGCACAGCCACGCGCGCGCGAAGGCCCAGTCGCGCTTGATCGTGATCGGCGAGACGTCGAGCGCGCCTGCCGTTTCTTCGACGCTCATGCCCGCGAAAAATCGCAAGCTCACGACTTCCGACAGGCGCGGATCTTCCTGTGCGAGCACGTCGAGCGCGTCGTTGACCGCCAGGATGTCGAGGTCTTCCTCGGGCGCCCGAATGTCGAGATCGGCGAGCGTGACGCGCGCGCCGCCGTCGCGTTTGTCCGCGAGTTTCTGGCGCGCGTGATCGACGAGGATGCGGCGCATCGCCTGCGCGGCGGCGCCGAAGAAGTGCCGCCGGTTTTCCCAGGTCGACGCTTCGGGGTTCAGGCGGAGGTACGCCTCGTTGACCAGCGCAGTCGGTTGCAGCGTATGGCCGGGCCGTTCGCGACGCAGCCCCGCTGCGGCGAGGCGGCGCAGCTCGTCGTAGACCTGCAGGTACAGCCGTTCGAGCGCGGCGCGGTCGCCAGCGCCCGCTGCACCGAGCAGTCGAGTGACATCCCCTTCGGCCATGCTTTTTTTGATCCCCTTCGCCGGGATTCTACGCATGCAGTGGGTGAAGACCTCAACCCCCTCCCCCTAATGAATTGGAGATTCACCCATGACGACTTCGACTTCATCCTTTCGCGCCCGCTCGCTCCTACCCGCTTCATTGCTTTGGGCAGCAGTGACTCTCGCCCTCGCGGGCTGCGGCGGTGGCGGCGGCTCCGGCACGCAGGCCGGCACTCCCGCCGGCGGCTCGGGCAATCCCGGCCCGGGTCCTGCTCCCGGCCCCAGCCCGGCTCCGGGTCCCACCCCCGGCCCGGCTCCTGGCGGCTCGGGCAAGCCAGTCATTTACGTCGCCGACCAGACGACCGCAGGCATCGACGAGCTGTACATGGTCGATCCGTCCACGCCGGGCGGCTCGGTCAAGTTGAGCGCGCCGCTGACCATCGGCGGCAACGTCTATGACTTCGCACTCAGCCCGGACGGCAAGTCGGTCCTCTACCTCGCCGACCAGGACATCGATGGGCGCTACGAGCTGTATCGCGTGAGCATGACGACGCCGGGCGTGGCCACGAAGCTCAATCCGCAGCTGCAGGTTAACCGCGACGTGATGGATTTCGTGCTGACCCCGGACGGCTCCCGGGTCGTGTATCGCGCCGACACCACGACGGTCGGCCTGTACGACCTGTACCTCGTCGACGTCGCCACCCCCGGCGCGGTCACGAAGGTGAGCGGCCCGATGACGCCCGGCGGCTCGGTGCGCAGCGGCTACTCGATCAGCCCGGACGGCACGCGCGTGCTGTATCGCGCCGATCAGCTGGTGGTCGACAAGCTCGAGCTGTTCTCCGTCGCGCTCGCCAACCCCGGCGCGTCGACGAAGATGAACTCGCAGCTCGTCGTCAACGGCAATGTCAGCAGCGGCTACGCTTTTAGCCCGGACAGCACCCACGTGGCGTACGTCGCCGACCAGGATGTCGATGGTGTTCTCGAGCTCTACGACACGACGGTTGCGACCCCGGGCGTGACGGCGAAGTTGAACGGCCCGCTGACCGCGGGCGGCAACATCTGCAACTTCGCGTTCAGCCCGGACTCGCAGCGCGTCGCTTACTGCGCGGATCAGATCACGGACGACGTCACCGAGCTGTTCACAGTTGCGTTGTCTTCGCCCGGTGCATCGACGAAGTTGAGCCCGGCGCTCGTGACCGGCGGCGACGTCAAGGCGGGCTACGAGTTCTCCGCGGACAGCAGCTTCGTGCTGTATCTCGCGGACCAGCAGGTCGACGAGCGCGTCGAGCTGTTCCGCGTGGACATCGCCGCACCGGGCGTCACGACCAAGATGAACGGCACGCTCGTGACCGACGGCGACGTGTGGGACTTCAAGTTCCGCCCCGACGGCACGCACGCGGCGTACATCGCGACTCAGGACGACTTCACGGTGTACGAGCTCTACGAGGTCGCCTTCGCAACGCCGGCCACGTCGGCCAAACTCAGCGCGCCGATGACGGGCGCAGGCCTGTGGCAGTTCGAGTACTCCGATGACGGCGCGAGCGCGACGTACTCGGCGGAGCAGGACAGCGATGCGCCGGAGCTGTATCACGTCGGCGTGGCGAATCCCGGTGCCGCGACCAAGCTCAACAGCCCGATCGCAGCCGGCGGCGGCGTGTGGGCGTTCATCGTCAAGGCGGGCACGATCATGACGCCGTAACGGCAGGAGGCATCGCACCGCAGGGGAGGCAAGGACGCCTCCCTTCTTTTTTTACGGCGGCGTTGCGAACCGCGCGCGATACTGCAACGGCGTCGAGCCGACGCCA
>CADEEJ010000354.1 GCA_902826315.1 uncultured Steroidobacter sp. | reverse complement strand
AGCACGAGGATCGCGACGATGCCGAGCAGCGCGATGATGAGTGCCGACTGCAGGCTGCCGAAACTCTCGGTGCGGGTTTCCAGTTCGCCGCCCGGCACGTACGAATATCCGCGCGGCCAGGTCAGCTGGTCGAGCCGTTCCAGCACCGCCTTCGTCACGCGATCGGTGTTGTAGCCGCTGCGCACCGCCGAGTTGATCGTCACCGCGCGCTCGCGGTTGTAGCGCCGGATTTCCGTCGGCGCCGAGCTGAACTCCACGCGCGCGAGCTGTGCGAGCGGCAGAGTCTCGCCGGCGAGCGTCGAGACTCTGATCTGATCGAGTGCGCGCACGTCGGGCCGCGCATCGATGGGTGTGCGCACCATGATGTCGTACTGCTCGCCGTCGCTGTCCTTGAAACGCCCCGCCGGAATGCCCGTGACGGCGAGTCGCACCGCGCGATCGAACTCCACGGCCGGCACGCCGAGCAGTGCGGCCTTTTGCGAATCGATATCCAAGCTCAGGTTCGTGCGTCGCATGCGCGCGGGATTTTGCACGTCGCGCGTGCCCGGCGTTGCACGCATCGCCTTCTCGACCACGGCCGCCAGTCGATGCAGCTCGCCGAGCTCCGGCCCGATCACACGAATCGCGATCGGCGCGCTGATCGCCGGGCCCTGGCTGAACTCGCGCACGTAAATGCGCGCGTTCGGATACACCTTGAACCGGTCGCGCAATCGTTCGAGTACTTGCGGCGTCGTGTCCGGGTCGTAGCTGCGCAGCTTGACGAAGAGATCGCCGTAGCTGATGTCGCCGTCGTGACTGGACACGTTGTAGTACACGATCGGATTGCCGTGACCGACGTTCGCGAAGAACGACAGCACCTCAGGCGTGTCCCGCAGCTTGCCTTCGACGAAGCGCAGCGCGCTGTCCGTCTCGGCGAGGCTGCTGCCGTCCGGTGTCTCGACAGTGATGAGGAAGTGCGGCGTGTCCGCCTTCGGGAACAGGCTGAAGCCGATGAGCTTTCCGCCGCCGACTATCACGACGAGGCATGCCCCCAGTGAAATCCAGATCGCCGCACGCGGCCGCGCGAGTGCCTTGCGCGCGAGCGGTTGATAGAAGCGGTGAATCGCGCCTGTCAGCCACTGCAGCGCGAAGTTGCCGCGGGGATCTTCGTGCTCGCGCAGCAACCGGCTGGCAAGGAACGGAATGATCGTGAGTGCGATCAGCAGCGACGCTCCGACAGTCGCGAACACCGCAATCGGCAGCACTCGAATGAAGAGGCCCGAGTTGCCACCGATCATCGTCAGCGGCAGGAAGGCCAGCATGATCGTGCCCGTGCAACCGAGAATTGCCTGAAAGATCTGCCGCGTCGCGAGGATCGCGGCCTGCGTGCGCGAGTGCCCGGCGCGCAGGAAGCGCGCGATGTTCTCCACGACGACGATCGAGTCGTCGACCAGCAAGCCGAGCGCCACGACGAAGCCCGCGATCGAGATCTGATTGAGCGAGTAGCCGAGGAAGTACAGTGCCGACAGGCCGATCGCGAGCGACAGCGGAATCGAAATCATGACGATGCCGGCGGCGCGCAGCCCGAGCGGCAGCAAGGTGATCGCGACCAGTGCGATCGCGATCGCGAAATCCGCACCCAGCCCGCCGAGTCGCCGCGCGACGTTCTCCGACTGATCGAAGCCGACTTGCAGCTGGATCCGCTTCGGCAGCCGGCTCTCGAAGCGCTCGGTCGCGGCGAAGATCCGCTTGCGCACGTCGAAGATGTTGTAGCCGTCTTTCTGGTTCGCCGTCACGAACACGGCTCGCCGGCCGTTGAAGCGGCCCACGTAGCGATGCTCCTGCGTGTCCCACCTCACCTCGGCGATGTCGCGCACGCGAACTGTGCGGCCGTCGGCCACGGCGACGACGGTGTCGCGTACCTGGTCGAGCGTTTCGTAGCTGCCGGAGGTCTTGAGGCTGAAGCTGCGGCTCTCGACGTCGATCGAGCCGCCCGGGATGCTCGCGTTCTCGCTCTGCAGTGCCTGCAGCACGCGGCCTGGTGCCAGCTTCAGCTCCCCCATGCGCGGCAGGTCGAGCGCCACGCGCAGCTCGCGTGCCGGATAGGCCCAGGTCTGTGCGTTGCGCACGCCGTCGACGGTCTTCAGCGTGTCCTTGAGGTCGCGGGCGTACTCTTCCAGATCGCGATAGGGCGCATCCTCCGACAACAGTGCGAACTGCACGATGTTGACCAGGCCGGGGTTCACCTTCTGGATCAGGATCTCGCTGGCCTCAGGAGGGAGCGATGCGCGCAGCGCGCTGACCTCGCGCACCACTTCTTCGTACTTCTTGTCCGCGTCGACGAAGGCGTAGAACTCCTGTACGAGCGTCGCGCCGCCATCGTTGCTGCGCGACTCGATGCGCTTGATGTCGTCCAGCTCGCTCAACCGGTCTTCAATCGGCTTCACCACCAGGCGCTCGACGTCCTGCGGCTCGGCGCCGGGATACAGCACCGTGATGCGCACCCGGCCGACGGCGAAGTGCGGGTCTTCCTGGCGCGGGATGTTGAGGAACGAAGTGACGCCGAGCGCGACCAGCATCGCGAACGCGACGAGCGTGAACTGATAACGGCGGATCGGAAATTCCAGCAAGCTCACAAGCGCGCGCTCGCGATCGGCTTCGCGACCGCGACGCGCTCGCCGTCTTCGACGTATTGCGCACCGCTCGTGATGACCTGCTCGCCGGCGTCGACGCCGGCGGTCACCGCGACGATCCCGCCTTCGATGAATGCGACTTCGATGTCGCGCCGGCGCGCACGGTCGTTGTCGAGCACGAACAGCTGCGCGTTGCGGCCATTACCTTCGACGATCGCGCCGATCGGCACGTACACGCGCGAGCCGTTGACCGCCGATGCCGGCACTATCGTGAGCTTCGCGACCAGGCCGCTCTTCAGCGGCAGCGCCTGTCGGCCATCGATCGCGACTTCGATACCGAACATGCCGCTCGCACGATCGGCCGCGCTCGCGATCTCGGTCACTCTGCCTTCGAGCGTCGCATCGGGCAGCGCATCGAGCTTGACCTCGACGGCGTCGCCGATCCGAACCTGCACGATCTCGCGATCGGCGAGCCCGGCGTGCACGACGAAGCCGCGGTCCTGCGCGCCGAACACGAGCACCGGCGCACCCGCGGCTACCAGCTCGCGCTCTTCGGCGAGTCGCCGCAGCACCGTGCCATCCTGCGGAGCGACGATCGCGGCGTAGCTCAAGTTGAACTGCGCGGAATTCAGTGCAGCCTCGGCCATCGCTGCCTGAGTGCGCAGGTCCTGCAGCTGTTCGAGACTGATGACCTTGTCCTCGTACAGCCGCTCGCCGCGCGCCACGTCGCGCTTGGCTTTTTCGCGAGCCTGCAATGCCTGCTCGACCTGTGCGTTCACTTCGGTCTGTTCGATCTCGGCGAGCTTCTGGCCTTTGCGGACCGGCTCGCCCTCGGCGGCTGTCAGGCGCTTGAGGATGCCGCCGACTTTGAAGGCGAGGCGCATCTCGTCCTTGTTCGCGAGCAGGCCATTGGTGCGGATCGAGGGCGCTGCGGGCCCGGTGGTCGCGAGCGCCACGTGTACCGGCGTCGGCGCGAGCGGCGCGTCTTTGGCAGCGCTGTTGCAACCGGCGGCGAAAGTCGCGCAGGAAATCAGCAGAGATACTCGAACGATGCGCATGGTCAGGCCCCTGGGTCGAGCGGGAGGTCGCCCGCAGACGTTGCGTATTCCAGCTCCGCACGCCGCGCGAGGACGTCGAAGCGAGTGACGTTGTGATTCAGCTCGGCGCTGGTGAGCGCGCTGCGCGCGTCGATGAATTCCACCTGGCTGATGACGCCTTCGTCGCGCTTGCGGCTCGCGATACGGAATGCAGCACGCGCTGCGTCGGCTCGTGCAGCCGCGGTCGTCAACGAGTCGCGCGCCGTGGTGAGGCGGTCGAGCGCTCGCTGAACTTCGAGCCGGATCTGTTGCGCGATCTCTTCCTTGCGCAGGATCAGCTGACGCTCGCTCGCGCGTGCCTGGCGGGCGCGAGCGGAGTCGCCGCCGCCATCGAACAGGCGCCACGTGAAGATGAGTGACGCCGTGCCGAAGTTGTAGCCATCGCCAGTGCGGTAGTCGACGCCTTGCGTGCCGCCGTCCAGGGCGAGCATGAGCACGGGCCATTTCTGCTTGCGTGCAACGGTGGCCTGTTCCGCCGCCGCTCGGCGCTGCTGCTCGACCCGATCGAGCTCGGGCCGTCGATCCAGTGCGTCCGTCCACAGTTGTGGCAGCGGGTTCGACGCTGGTGACGTCCCCGACGGCGCAGCGGACGGCTCGATTTCCGCCAACAGCTCGCGGTTGAGCAGGAAGTTGAAGAAGCTCCGCGCCTGGGTCGCGAGGTTCTCGGTCTCGCGCTGCTGCTGGTCGACGGCGAGCAGCTCGGCCCTCGCGCGCAGCACCAGGTCTTCAGTGACTTTACCGTTGTCGAACAGCGATTCGTTGACGCGCAAGTTCTCGCGCAGCAGCGCCTGGCTGGCCGAGACGATGTCGACAGCGCTGCGCGCCTTGAGCCAGTCCAGGTAGCCGATCGTGATATCGCGTCGCAGGGCGCGAGCGACGGCCATGCGGTTGAAGCTGCTCGCATCGAGCAATGCACGCTGCGCTCGGACCGCCGCGGGCAGCGCCGGTGCATAGAGCGGCTGGCGCACGACCACACGCGTGTCCTGCTCTTCCCGGCGCAGGAACGGCACGGCGATGTCGTCGGTCGGAGCGAAGCGAGGAGGCTGTCCTTGCGCTATCAACAATTCGTTGAGCGTCGCGTAGACCGGATTGAGCGCAGTGCCGACCGGGATCGTGAACTCGCGTCCGCCTTCCGCTCGCGAGTAGCGGGCCTGCAGCGAAACCTCGGGAAGGAATCGCGCACGCGCTGCCGCGAGCGCCTGCGTTGCCTTGTCCACTTCCAGCGTCTCGCCCTGCAGCGCGAGATTGCTGCGCAGGCCCTCGGCGACGTAGCGCTCGACGACGACGTCGAATTCCTGCAGCGGCGTCGCGGCGTGCGCGACGAGCGTCGCGAGGCTCATGCTGCCGATAGCCATCACACGCCCGATCACGATACGCCCCGGAACGACCCCTTAGTGCTCGTTAGATCGTATTGCGCG
>CADEEJ010000353.1:1490-5179 GCA_902826315.1 uncultured Steroidobacter sp. | reverse complement strand
CGAAATTCTGCTGCTTGTCGACGTAGATAGGTTGGGCAAAACGGACCGTGATCGTGCAAAACGGCAGCGGCAGCCGTTTGCGATCCCAAGTCGGCAGCTGCAATACGCGGGATGACGTGAATCGCAGCGGCACGATGGGTCGGCTCGACTGCGCAGCGATATGCAGCACTCCGCGCTTTGCGACCCGCGGCGGGCCGGCCGGTCCGTCGGGGGCGATACCGCTGCAGCGGCCGTCGCGCAGCTCCTGCACGAGCCGGTCGGCCGCCTCGCGCCCGCCATGACCGCTCGAACCGAGGATAATCCGGTCGATGCCGCACAGGCGCATGCAGATCGACACCGGCTTCAGGTGCCAGCTGGGATGCATCATCCAGGTGTGGTGCCGATGTCGCAGGAACACGCAGAAATAAGCCTGCAAGTCGCCGTGCCACACCGCATAGATGCAGTTCTGGCCGGCCGGCAGTGCCTCCTGGCCCTCGAAGCGGATCCGGCAGGTCCAATGGATCAGGCAGGAGTAGGCGAACTGGGCGAGGCCGACGCCATAGCCGAACACCATGAACAACGGCTGCAGCAGCAGCGGCACGTTGTCCACCCGGTACTTCGAGACGGCAGCGATGACGGCGCCCATGGGTCAATCATGGCCAATGAGCGCCGGCGCGGACCACGCTACCGGTAGCTATTTTCGCTCACATTTGTGCGCGGTCGGTGGCCGGATAAAATTTGGCCCGGCGATGTCGAGATGCCGTTGGCGGCTCCGACTAGGGGGTGAAGGCGGCCCATACCGGGTCGCCGAGCGGAACAGGAGCCAGAGCCATGAAGTACATGATGATGATGAATTGCCCGCGCGACGGTTACGACCAGTTCGGCGCCTGGCCGAAGAAGGACATCGAGGCGCACATCGCCTTCATGATCGCATTCTCGAAGAAGCTGCACGCCTCCGGCGAGTGGGTCGACGGGCAGGGGCTGGACGCGCCGACGCAGGCCAAGATCGTGCGGGCCGGCAAGGACGGCAAACCGATCACCGACGGCGTCTTTCCGGAATCCAAGGAATACCTCGCCGGCTATTGGATCATCGACGTCGCGAGCCCGCAGCGCGCCTACGAGCTCGCCGCCGAAGCTTCCGCTGCGCCCGGGCCGGGCGGCGTGCCCTTCAACATGCCGATCGAGGTCCGCCAGGTGATGAGCGGGCCGCCCGAGATCAAGTGACCTTCGCGTCGCTGGACCGCCATGTCGAGCACCTGCTGCGGGATCTGGCGCCGCAGGTGCTCGGCGCGACGATGCGACGCTTCCGCGACTTCGCCGCGGGCGAGGACGCCGTGCAGGAAGCGCTCATCGCCGCGGCCTCGCAGTGGCCGCGCGATGGCATTCCGGACAACCCGCGCGGCTGGTTGATCCAGGTCGCCCTGCGTCGCATGACCGATCACGTGCGCAGCGAGATTTCCCGGCGCAATCGCGAGGCCGTGGCCGTCGAAGACGTGCCTTTCGTCGTTGCCCCCGCTGTCTATGCCGAGCCGGGGATCGACCCAGACGACACGCTGGTGCTGCTGTTCATGTGTTGCCATCCGTCGCTCTCGTCCGCATCGGCGATCTCGCTCACGCTGCGTGCGGTCGGTGGCCTGACGACGGCGGAGATCGCAAAGTCGTTCCTCGTTCCCGAAGCGACGATGGCGCAGCGGATCAGCCGCGCGAAGCAGAGCATCGAGGCGTCGCAAGTGCCGTTCGGCATGCCGGACGCAAACGAGCGCGCCGAGCGCTTGAGCTCGGTGCTGCACGTTCTCTATCTCATCTTCAACGAAGGCTACACGTCGAGCTCCGGGCCGAGCTTGCATCGCACGGATCTGTCGAACGAAGCGATCCGGCTCACGCGCGCAGTTCGCACGCTGCTGCCGGACGATGCCCAGGTCGCCGGCCTGCTGGCGCTCATGCTTCTCACCGACGCCCGGCGCGCGGCGCGCACCGGACCGCTCGGCGAATTGATACCGCTCGATGAGCAGGATCGCTCGCTGTGGGATCGGGAAGCGATTGACGAAGGTGTGGCGCTCGTCGGTCCAGCGCTGTCCAGTGGGCCCGTCGGCGAATATCAATTGCAGGCGGCAATCGCCGCGTTGCACGACGAAGCCGCGCGCGCGGAGGACACCGATTGGCCGCAGATTCTTGCGCTGTACTGCGTGCTGCGACGGATGTCCGACAATCCAGTCGTGGAGCTCAATCATGCGATCGCGACCGCGATGGTCGACGGGCCGCGCGCGGGATTGGCGCTGCTGGAATTACTCGATAAGGACGAACGGCTCGCAGGCAGTCATCGACTGGCGGCTGTCCGGGCGCATTTGTTGGAGCGGGCTGGTGAACCACAGCATGCGATCTCGCACTATCGAGATGCCGCGCAACGGACGACGAGCATTCCGGAGCGCAACTACCTGCTGATGCGCGCCGCGCGCCTCAGCGAGGCATCGTGATGCAATCCGGCCTGGAGCTGCCGATCAGCATTCCAGCGCGCCACTCCCGGGAGCGACTGCGTTCGCTGCATCGACAATTGCGAACTGCGATCCTCGCAGGCCGCTTGCAGCCTGGCCTGCGGTTGCCGCCGACGCGCGTGCTCGCGGCGGAGTACGGCGTATCGCGCAACACTGCTGTCGCGGCGTACGACCTGTTGCTGAGCGAGGGATATCTCACATCGCGACGCGGCGCCGGCACTTACGTCGCCGACGTCTTGCCGAAACCGCCGGCGCGCAGAACTTCGACAACGAACAAGGCTGCGACCGATCGACGGCTGAATGCGGCATGGCTACAACCGGCGATGCCGATCGATGCGAAGCGTACGTCGCCGCGCTTCCATTTCAACGTCGGCGTGCCGGACGTCACTCGCTTTCCCGTTGACGTCTGGCGGCGCTTGTCGGCTCGCGCTCTGCGCGGCTTCGAGAAGATGTCTGCCGACTACGATGCGCCTCACGGTCGACCCGCGCTACGCGCCGCGATCGCGCGTCACGTTTCGTTCGCGCGTGCCGTGGCATGTAGTGCCGACGACGTGCTGGTAACTGCCGGCGCTCAGCAAGCATTCGATCTGCTGGCGCGCATCCTCGTCGTGCCGAAACGCACGGTCGTTGCGCTGGAGAATCCCGGCTATCCGCCGCTGCGTGCGGCCTTCGCGGCTGCAGGCGCGCGGATCGCGGCTGTTCCTGTGGACAGCGAGGGTTTGATCGTCGAACGCTTGCCCGAGCAGGCGAAGGTTATCTGTGTCACGCCGTCGCACCAGTTTCCGCTCGGCGCTGTCATGTCGGCGCAGCGCAGAGCGGCGTTGCTGGAGTTCGCTCAGAGGCGCGGTGCCGTCGTGATCGAAGACGACTACGACGCGGAGTTTCGTTTCGGCGACCGTCCGCTGGATGCATTGCAGACGCTCGATCGCTGCGAAAGCGTGTTCTATGTCGGAACGTTCTCGAAGAGCCTGTTTCCGTCGCTCCGCCTCGGCTTCATCGTTGCGCCGCCGTGGGCGCACGTCGCGCTCGGCGCCGCCAAGCAGGCAGCCGATGGACACTCTCCTTTGCTAGCGCAAGAGACCTTGGCTGCGTTCATCGCCGAAGGACACCTTGCGCGTCATGTGCGGCGGATGCGCGAGGTGTATGCCGCGCGGCGCGAGGTTCTGCTCGACGGCCTGCAGCGGGATTTTGCCGATTGGCTGCGGCCGGTGCCGTCGG
>CADEEJ010000353.1:0-1390 GCA_902826315.1 uncultured Steroidobacter sp. | reverse complement strand
AGCCGGAGTTCAGCGCGCTGTCGCCGAACAACCGGATTCCCGCGATCGTCGACCACGCTCCGCTCGGCGGCGGCCCGCCGCTGTCGATGTTCGAATCGGGCGCGATCATGCTGTACCTCGCAGACAAGACCGGCAGGCTGATCCCGACGTACGCACGCGCTCGCAACGACGTGCTGCAGTGGCTGTTCTGGCAGGTGGCTGCGCTCGGACCAATGGCGGGACAAGCGGGCTACTTTCGCGTGTATGCGCCGCAAGCAGTGCCGTTCGCGGTCGAGCGGTACACGCAGGAGGTCACGCGTCTGTACGGCGTGCTCGACAAGCGTCTCGCGGATCGCGACTACATCGCCGGCGAGTTCTCGATCGCCGACATCGCTTGCTATCCCTGGATCGTGCCGCATGCCGGGCACGGTCAGCAGCTCGCTGCGTTTCCGCACCTCGCGCGCTGGTTCGCAGCCATCGGCTCGCGACCGGCGACTATTCGCACCTATGCCGGCGTCGAGGACGTCTACGCGCGGCGCGGTGCGCCGGTCGCGAATGGTTCGTCGTAGTCATGGCCGAGAGAGTCGCGATCGGGAACGAGCTCCGGTGCTGCTTCCGGCTGCTCCAGCAGAATGCGTTCGGAGACTTCACGATGAATCGCATGAACGTCGATGCGTGCATCGACACGGCGGTGCGGCGGCAGTGCGCAGTCGCCGAAGTCGAGGTCGACGCCAGTCGCCTGCGACAGGTCGTGACTCAGCGTGTCGGCGTAGTGCCGCGAGCTGCTCAGCCGATCCATGTCGACGACGACGTCCGCGTGCCGCAGCGCTCGCGTATAGGAGAGCGTGTAGACGGCGATGAATGCGCGATACGACAGCTCGTCGTCGAGCGGCTCGAAACGACGCCGCAACAGCCGGTACTGATGTCCGAAAGAGCCGAACCGCAGCTGCGGGATTTTCAGCCAGTGCGCGATGCGCCCGGCGACGGTGAGAGGCGAGGCGAGCGCCAGGATCATGATGTGGCCGAGTTCGAAGTAGGGGCTGCCATGCTCGAGGCGTTGCGAGCGTGCGGACAACCACTGCTGTACGGGATCGCGGATCATGACGACGTGATGGCCGCCGAATACGCGCTTGATCGCGCCGGCTCTGCCGAGCGAGCGTGAGAAGCCCAGCACCGGCTGCTTGCCGGTCGTTTCCGCGAGACGCAACAGCGAGGCCAGGTACGCGGCTTCATCCAGCGGCTGCTGCGCCGGTACGAAGTAGCGCCGGACGGCGAAGCGATCTTCGTAGCGCGCGACGCCCGTGCCGTTCAGCAGCGGCAAATATTCGGCGAAATACGGCGCATTGAGCTGCGGGTGCCGCGAGTCCCACGCGTGCTCGGTGTCGTGGACTATCGAGTCGGCCGTGCAGCG
>CADEEJ010000352.1 GCA_902826315.1 uncultured Steroidobacter sp. | reverse complement strand
GCTCCCACGGGTAGATCGTCACCCGCTGCAACGACGAGTACCGGTGAGGAGGGGCGGATCATGTTCAAGAAGGTGCTGATTGGCGCGGTGGCTGTGGCGTTGAGCTCTACGGCTGCGTACGCGGGCGAGAACAAGCTCACCAAGGAAGAGGGTCGAGGCATGCTCGGGGGCGCCGCGGTCGGTGCGCTCGTCGGCGGCCCGATCGGCGCTGCGTTCGGGCTGATGTTCGGCGGCATCGTCGGCGACAGCATCGGCACGGCGAAGCAAAGCGAGAAGGAAGCAGTCCTGCGCGCCGACGAGCTGCAACAGGAGCTGGTCGACACGCGCATCGCGCTTGCGAAAGCGAGCGAGCGCAGCGGTGGCGATGAAATGCTCGACGCGCTGGCTGCGCGCCTGCACGCGGACGTGATGTTCCGTACGGGCACGGCCGAGCTGGACATCGAGGTGCAGAAGAAGATCGAAGATCTCGGGCTGATGCTCGCATCGCATCCGCAGCTCGAAATCCAGCTGCACGGCTTCGCGGACCCGCGCGGCAAGGCGGACAAGAACCTGGAGCTGTCGATGACACGTGCCAGCGCTGTGCGCGACGCACTGATCGGCGGCGGCGCCGCGCCTGAGCAGATCCGCATCTCGGCACACGGCGAAGATCTCACGACCGCGCCCAAGGACGATTTGGAGGCGTATGCGTGGGAGCGGCGGGTGAGCATTTCGATCCGCCCGACCTCGCCTGCGGCCGTCGCGCAATCGCGCTGACTGCTGGAGGTCGCTCCGGGCTGTTGCGATTAGCAACAGCCCAGCGCCGGGCCACGGACGGCCCGGCGTTCTGCTGCCAGATGACTACCAGCCCGGCGAAAGTCGCGTCTTTCGACGGGCGTTTGTCGAAAGGGCCTCGGCCACTTTCGACCCGAGTGAAGAGCTAAAGTGAGGGCCCCTGTCATGTGCCTTGCGAGCATCGTCATGACCGAAGCCATCGTGCCCCGCATCGTAGACTTCAACAGCTCGCCCGCCGAGACGAGCGTCTCCAAGCCGCCTGCTGATCGGCTGCTCGCGGGCAATCCCGAGCACATCGCACGCAACTACTTCAGCGACAGCGGCGGCCGCTTCTTCGCCGGCATCTGGGAAAGCACTCCTGGCCGCTGGCGAATCCGCTACACGGAGAACGAGTTCTGCCATCTCACGCGCGGTCGCATCCGCATCGCAGATGCAGCGGGCGGCGAGTGGACCTTCAAAGCTGGCGACTCGTTCGTCATTCCCGCCGGCTTCGCCGGCACGTGGGAAGTGATCGAGCCGACCGCAAAGCTCTACGTGATCTACGAAGCCGCCGCTGCTTCTTAGTGCGGCGCCAGTCGCCTTCGCCCCGAAGTGGGGCGTAAACTGCACGCGGTTCGATCGGCCCGGCTGCGCGCGGCGCGATCAGGCGCTGCTGGCATGCTTGCTGCATTTATGCAGCGAAGGTTCAATTGACCGCACGCCTGGGCGTGCTTTTCTCGCAATAACAAGGGGACGCATCATGAGACAAGTGAGGATTCTGGCAGCGCTCGGCCTGCTCGCCGCGACGGCGGCAGCGAATGCCGAGGTGTCATCCACCTGGACTCTCACGAACGATTACGACTTCCGCGGTTTCAGTCAGTCGGCCAAGGATCCGGCGGTGCAGGCTAGCCTCGACTATGCCGCAGGCAACGGCTGGTACCTCGGCGCGTGGGCCAGCAACGTCGACTTCGGCCCCGGCTTGGACGTTGACTACGAGGTCGACTTGTACACGGGTTTCTCTGGTGGCGCAGAAGATGGGCTCGGCTGGGACGTCGGCTTCATCTACTACGCCTATCCGGACGACTCGGACGTCAACTACGCGGAAATCTACGGCAGCCTCAGCTACGACTGGTTCAAGGGCAAGCTGTGGTACTCGAACGACTTCGGCGGCGACCTCACCGACGGCGATACGTCCGCGATCTACATCGAGGCCAACGCGACCTTCCCGTTACCGGAGAACTTCTCCATCACGCTGCACGCGGGTCTGAGCACGGGCGACTATTGGGACGACATCAACGGCGACGACGTCATCGACTATTCGCTCGGCGTCGGCTACGAAGTCGGTAACTTCACGCTGGGCCTGAAATACGTCGATACGGACACCGATGCGGTGATCGAAGACGACGTCTTCAACAACGAAGGCCGCGTCGTCTTTACGGTCGCGACGACCTTCCCCTGGGCCAAGGAATAGGCGAAGGAGCAGCCAAGTCAGGCTGTCGGTCTGAAGCTCGACCTGCGGGGCATGCCTGCAGGTCGGGCTCCGGCCGACTCAACTCACCTCTTTGATCAGCTCCCGCAGCGTCGTCACGAGCTGATCGATATGCGCCGGCTCGACGATCAGCGGCGGTGACAGCGCGATCGTATCTCCGGTCGTGCGGATCAGAATTCCCTTCTCGAACGCTTTCACGAAGATCTCGTACGCTCGCGCCGCCGGCGCGCCGGGCCGCGGCTCCAGCTCGATGCCCGCGACGAGTCCCAGATTGCGAATATCGATGACACGAGGCAGCTCGCGTAGCGAGTGGACCGCATCCTCGAACGTCTTCGCCAGCTTCGCGCCGCGCGTCAGCAAACCTTCGCGCTCGTAGATGTCCTGCACGGCAAGGCCGGCGGCGCACGCCGTCGGATGCGCGGAGTAGGTGTAGCCGTGGAACAGCTCGATCGCATTCTCCGGACCCTTCATGAACGCGTCGTAGATGTGCTTGCGCACGAACACTGCGCCCATCGGGATCGCACCGTTGGTCAGCGCCTTCGCCGAGGTGATCATGTCCGGCAGCACGTCGAAGTACTGCGCGCCGAACGGCGCGCCGAGCCGGCCGAAGCCCGTGATGACTTCGTCGAAGATCAGCAGGATGCCGTGCTTGTCGCAGATCGAGCGCAGCCGCTGCAGATAGCCCTTCGGCGGCAGCAGCACGCCGGCCGAGCCGGCCACCGGCTCGACGATCACGGCCGCAATCGTCGATGCGTCGTGCAACGCGACCAGGCGCTCCAGATCGTCGGCGAGATGCGCGCCCCACTCGGGCACGCCGCGCGAGAACGCGTTGTGCTCGAGGTCGTGCGTATGCCTCAGGTGATCTACGCCCGGCAGCATCGTGCCGAAGAACTTGCGGTTGTTGACCATGCCGCCGACGGACGTGCCGCCGAAGCCGACGCCGTGATAACCCTTCTCGCGCCCGATCAGCCGCTGGCGCGACGCTTCGCCGCGCAGGCGGTGATACGCGATTGCGATTTTCAGTGCCGTGTCGACCGCCTCGGAGCCCGAGTTCGTGAAGAACACGTGATCGACGTCGCCAGGTGCAAGCTTGACCAGGCGGGCTGCGAGCTCGAAGCCGGGCGGGTGCCCCATCTGGAACGGCGGCGCGTATTCCATCGTCGCGAGCTGCTTGCTCACGGCCTCCGTGATTTCCTTGCGGCCGTGACCGGCGTTGACGCACCACAGCCCGGCGACGCCGTCGAGCACCTCGCGGCCGTCCTCGGTCCAGTAGTGCATACCCTCGGCGCGCGCGAGCAATCGGGGGTGCGCCTTGAACTGACGGTTGGCGGTGAACGGCATCCAGAATGCTTCGAGATCGGCGCGCTCGGTCGTTGCCATGGGGTGCTTTTCCGCTTGACTGACGGGAGTGAGAAAGGCCGCGATGATAAGAAAATTCGACAGGCCGCTCAAATTCTCCGTAAGTTATTCATAGCATTCGGGCGGGAGTGTCGATTATCCTAAACACCTCCCGAATTCAGCCTCCGAGGCATCCGACGATGACGATCGACGTGGGCGCACACCTGAAGGCGGTGCGCACGATGTACGGCCTGTCGCAGCGGGAGCTGGCGAAGCGCGCGGGCGTCACCAACGGCACGATTTCACTGATCGAGCAGAACCGCGTGAGTCCGTCGGTGAGCTCGCTGAAGAAGGTACTGGACGGCGTGCCGATGTCGCTCGCGGAGTTCTTCACGCTCGACCTGCAGGTCAATCCGCAGGTGTTTTTCTCGCGCGACGATCTCGCCGACATCGGCGACCGCGAAGTCTCGCTGCGACTCGTCGCTGCGCAACGGCCGAACCGTGCAATGACGATCATGCACGAGCGCTATCGGCCGAAGGCGGACACGGGCGCGGACATGCTCAGTCACAAGGGCGAGGAGGGCGGCATCGTCGTCGCGGGCCGCGTCGAGCTGACGGTCGGTGCGCAGAACCGCGTGCTCGGGCCCGGCGACGCGTATTACTTCACGAGCGCCGTGCCGCACCGGTTCCGTAACTTCGGCGATGAGTCGTGTGAGATCATCAGCGCCTGCACGCCGCCTACCTTCTAGCCGGCAAAAGTCACCCATGAAAGTCACAGTTGCCGCCACTCAATTCGCCTGTTCCGGCGATCGCGCCGCGAACCTTGCCACCGCCGAACGCGTCATCCGCGAGGCCGCGCGGCAGGGCGCGAACATCATCCTGATCCAGGAGCTGTTCGAGACGCCGTACTTCTGCATCGAGCACAACCCGAAGTACTTCGACGTCGCGCTGCCGATCGAGGAGAACCCGGCGGTGCGGCACTTCCAGCAGCTCGCGCGCGAGTTGAACGTCGTGCTGCCGGCGAGCGTGTTCGAGCGCGCCGGCAACGTGTTCTACAACTCGGTCGCGATCATCGATGCCGGCGGCGCGCTGCTCGGTACGTATCGCAAGACGCACATTCCGGAGAGTCCCGGCTATCACGAGAAGTTCTATTTCACGCCGGGCGACACCGGGTTCAAGGTGTGGCGCACCCGCTTCGGCGCGATCGGCGTCGCGATCTGCTGGGACCAGTGGTTCCCCGAGTCGGCGCGCGCGATGGCACTGCTCGGCGCAGAGATCCTGTTCTATCCGACGGCCATCGGCTCCGAGCCGCAGGACCTCAGCATCGATTCGCGCGATCATTGGCAGCGCGCGATGCAGGGTCATGCCGCGTCCAACGTCATGCCCGTGGTCGCGTCCAATCGCATCGGCACCGAGCGCGGCGAGCGCTGGGAAGTCACGTACTACGGCTCGTCGTTCGTCACCGATCACGCCGGCGCGATCGTCAAGCAGGCACCGCGTACCGGCGAAGCGATCGTCACTGCGACGTTCGATCTCGATGCGATCCGTGCCTATCGCACGTCGTGGGGCGTGTTCCGCGATCGTCGCCCGGAGATGTACGGGCCGTTGATGACGCTGGACGGCCAGCG
>CADEEJ010000351.1 GCA_902826315.1 uncultured Steroidobacter sp. | reverse complement strand
TCTCTCAATAGTGCCCCGCGCGGCACGTTGCGGATTACTGCGCCAAGTTGGTTCGCCGGACAGCACCTCGGCGAGTTCCTCGCAGACTATCGCCCCCGCTTTCCGGAGATCGTTCTGGACTGGTCACTGGATGACCGCGTCGTGGATATCGTGGCGGAGGGGTACGACGTGGCGCTGCGTTGCACTGGGGCAGAGTTGCCAGCCGGTCTCATTGCTCGCCGCGTGCGGTCAGTCCGCTTCCTGATTGGAGCCTCGCGTACCTACCTCGAGCAGCATGGTACGCCGCGCTCACCTGCGGAACTTGCGAGTCACGCCTTCGTGGGCATCGGTGACTTCGCCACTTTGCCGCTGACGGCCCCTGACGGCGCCATCGACGTGAGGGCGCGCGCGGTCGTGCGGTTTCGATCGTTGGCTGGAGTCGTCGATGCCGTCGCTGCCGGCGTCGGCATTGCGCCGCTGCCGGAGATCTATTTCGAGGATCCGGCTTTCCGCAGCGTGCTCAAGCCCGTGCTCTTGGATTACCCCTTCCGAAACCAGACGCTGTACGCGGTGTACGTGAGCCGCAAGTACATCCCGCTCAAGATTCGCTCCTTCATCGATCACGTGCTCGGCTACCGCAAGTACGCCGCATTTCGCGGATGAACTCGTGCGTCCGCGGGCCCGTACCCCTTTCAGCCGTTTTCAGTGGCGGTTGTAGCGCGACGCGAGCATGACTACGATCGCGTGGTGCACGGGTTGAACGATATCAAGGTATCCGACGGCGACATTGTCGCGCCGGCACACAATCCATGAGAGATGACGACACGCCGCGCGGCTCGCCCGCCGGCTACCACTCGCGCGTGAAGATCCTGACGCTCTCGACGCCTTCGAAGCTTCCTTCAGTCATGTGCTTGAACCTCGTCGTCCGGGAATGGTTGCCGAGGTCAGCTTCGGCGAACCAGTGGAGCGGTTCTTGACGAGCTTGGCGGCCATTTGGACGGGATTGCCGCCATTGCGTGAGCTGACTGAACTGCATGTCGTCCGCGTTGAGGGATCGTTTCCGGCGCGTAAACTGTCCGGGTGGACGTGCTCACGGGCATCAAGATATTCCGCCAGGTTGTCGAGTCCGGCAGCTTCGTGGCGGCTGCCGAGCGGCTGGAGGTGTCCAACGCGATGGTCAGCAAGCACGTCAGCGGTCTCGAAAAGCGGTTGGGGGTGCGCCTCCTCAATCGCAACAGCCGCACCCTGAGCCTGACTGAGCCCGGCCGTGTCTACTTCGAGCGCTGCAAGACGATTCTCGACGACCTCGAACAAACCGAGCTCGAGCTCGGGTCTCTCAACGACGCTCCTCGCGGCACGTTGCGGATTACTGCGCCGAGTTGGTTTGCCGGACAACAGGCATTCGCTGAGTGTCTCGCAGACTATTGCCGACGATATCCGGAGATCGTCCTCGACGTATCGCTCGAAGACCGCTTCGTTGATCTTGTGGAGGAGGGATACGACTTGGCGCTACGCGTTACCGGCCGCGTCGGCTCGAGGATGGCTGGTGCCCAAGACTTCCCTGTTGGGCTCATTGCTCGCCGGGTGCAGTCATACCGCTGGCGGATAACAGCCTCGCGCACCTATCTCAAGGAACATGGTACGCCGCTTTCCCCCGATGATTTCGCGCGCCACCGTTGGGTGACCACCGGCGACTTCGACACCTTGCCGCTGATAGGACCTGAGGGCACGATCGAAGTCCCGGTGCGAACCGTGCTGCGGTTTCGGTCGCTGGCGGGACTCGTCAATGCCGTGGCAGCGGGTATCGGCATCGCGCCGCTTCCTGACGTCTACCTCAGCGATCCCGCTTTCCGTGAGGTGTTGATGCCAGTGTGCCCGGATTACCCCACACGAAACTATTGGACGCTGTACGCGGTGTACGTGAGCCGCAAGTACATCCCGCTCAAGATTCGGTCGTTCATCGACCATTACGTTGCGTACAGTGGGCAAAGCGCGCCGACCGACCCGATCGTTTCTATTGAGGCCTGAGTCGACCTGGAGGTCCACGATGAAAACTTCAATCGCTCTGGCAGCCGTGCTCGTTGTTGCCGGCGCACTCGGTCTCGGCGCAGCAGGGCGTGCAACGAACCGAGCTCCAACGGCAGGACCTGAGTGTCCCGGGTCGCGAGGTCATCCAGGTGCGCGTCGATCTTGATCCGGGGGTGACATTCCCTCTGCACTCACATCCTGGTGAAGAGATCATCTATGTAATCGAAGGCGAGTGGGAATATCAGGTCGAGGGCAAGGGTGCGGAGCTCGCGACGTATATTGTCGAGAAAGGTAAACCGCTCGTTGTCTTGGCCAAGTGAGACTCACTGGCTCTCCGCGAACGACGACACGAGTGCGTCTATGAGGACCTGCCATGCCGATAGCATGGCGGCGTGTCAGCGGACTCAATCGGCATCTCGGCCCGACAGGCACGATCGGTGAAAGCGAAGGATCGCATCGTCCACCGGCACCAGAAGCGTTAAATGGGCTAGCTTATCGCTCTCAGCACTTCGACTGTGGTCACGACCGCGGCGTAGTTCGGGATATTGATGTCGAGCGCGGCGTGCATGTGCTCGTGCGAGTAGCTGGTCGTCGCGTCTTTCACCATCGTCACTTGGTAGCCGAGCTCGGCGGCGAATCGCACGGTTGCCTCCACGCAGGTGTGAGCTATGAGTCCGATCACAATGAGCTGTTCGATGCCATGTCTCTTCAGCAGCAGATCGAGATCCGTATTGGCAAAGCCGCTGGAGGAGAAGCGCCGTGCGCTGCCTGTCGTAGCTCAAGCTTGCTCTCCCGACAGCTCGCCCAGTATTCGTCCCAAGTCGCGCTCGCCATCGCGTGTCTGGAACCCGCGCAGCATCGCGGCCTGGATCTGCTGTTGAGCCGCGGGCTGACGAACGCCTTCGCCGAACAGATCGGAGTCGCGACGGAAATCGTCCACAGGCGCGAGCGCTATCGCATTGACGCGCTCCTTGATCGCGATACGCCCGGCCGCTGGGAACTTCGCGATCCGCTGAGCCAGTGCAGCGACGAAGTCATCGAGGTTGGCGGCGGACAATGCTCGATTGATCCACCCGTACGCCTCTGCAAGCTCGGCGTCGTAATCCATGGAGCTCAGCATGACCTCCAATGCGCGCGCACGACCCATCAGTCTCACGAGGTGCTGGATTCCGCCGGCGCCTGGCAGCGCGCCGAGGCCTGCTTCAGGCTGACTGAAGATCGCTGACTCGCGCGCCGCAAAACGCATGTCGCAGGCGAGCACGAACTCGCTGCCCGCACCCCGGACGCGACCTTCGACCTGTGCGATCGTCACCAGCCGACTCGCGCTCAGATGGCGAAAGAGCAGGCCGATCGATGCTTCGCCGGTCAACTTCGCGGCTTCCTGCCGATACTCCTTGATCCGCGTCACATCGACGTGAGGGATGAAATAGTCAGGGTCGGCGCTCTTGAACACCAACACCTGCACGGTTGCGTCGGTCTCCGCCTGCTGGATGAGCGACACCAGGTCGCGGACCAACTCGGGTCCGAGCAGGTTCATGGGCGGGGCAGCAATCTGCACGAACAGAACCGCCCCTGCCTGGTGCACCTTGAGTGTTGCAAACGACTGGATCATCGCTGCGCCTGAGAATAGCGCTCGGCAGCGTGGGCATTGGCAAAATTCGGCAGCATCGCGCGCCGCGCGGCCTCGAACGCTTCGCGCGCTAGTGCTTCCACGCGCGCAAGGTTTGCAGGCGAAGTCAGGTCGGCCTTCAAAACCTGGATTGCAGCGCGAGTCCCCTGCTGAAGTCGCTCGGCCAGCATTCGCATGCGCGTCTCGTCGCGCGCGACCAGCACGAGGTCATGCCCGCGACGCGCAAAGCGATCGGCGTAGGTCGCGCCGATACCGCTCGAGGCGCCCGTGATGAGTACCTTGGGAAGTTGCGTCGACATGACAGCCTCAGCGCCTGCGGTTGCTTGAGCCAGCAAAACAGAAGAACACCTGGAGGGGCATTAGACAAAGGTATCGGGACCGCTCAGAACAGGATTTGCGCCGACAGGGCGAAGAAGCTGCCGCCGCGCCCGCCGGCTTCGCGGACCACGGTTTGAGGAGAGAAATCCACGTAGGTCGCGGCGATGGTCAGGGCATGTGTCGGGCTCCATTCCAACTCCGCAATCATTTGCTCGCCGATGCTTCGTGACTGGGTAGTCAGCGTATCGTCAACCGCCGACAAGGGGGCGGTGTAGAACGCATCTGCTCGAGCGTATTTCCACAGGATGTTCCAGCTGACGTTCACTTGCAGAGTGGGTGTCGGCGAGAGGCTGACGCCGGGCTGCATGTCGATCAGGTTCGCGGGCGTGGCGAGATTCGCTTCGGAGAAATACGGCAACCTCGGGAACAGTGGATTGAAGGTTCGCAGCGTGCCGTCGTGCAGATTGTCGTCGCCGCTGATGATGTCTGCCTTGAGACCGAACCTGGGTTGTAGCGGCAGCTCAGCCAACGTGTAGCCGACGTCGGCAGAGACAGTCCACGCGCGGATTTTCGCCGCGCCGAACGTACCCCACTGCCATGCGGCCTCCAGGTTCCAATCGAACGGTTCGCTACCTCCGAACGCGCGCACGCCAACGGTATGCCGGATCTCGTGCTCAACGCCCTGCGCAAACTCCGCGTCATCGCGGTCGAGGCCGAGATAGTACGTATCGAAGGACCAGCTCGGCACCACATTGGAGAAAGTTGCGTAGACGCCCCAGAACGCCTGGGCCGACGCGCTCTTGTCGTCGAAAATGCCGTCCTCAGGAAATACCGGCCGCAGGGCGAAGACGTCGACGACTGCACCGGGTCGGCTCCACGTCGCCCGCACACCATCGAACGATCGATGCACGTTCGGCGCCTCGCGAACCGACACCAGGCGCGAAGAGCCGAGTTTCAGCTCCTGACGGCCGAGGCGCATTGCAAGTCGGCCGTCACCTTGCGGTCGAGAAAGTTCGGCGAATGCCTGCAGCGCGTCGAGAGGATTGTCCTGCGTCGCGGCGGGCGGCCCCGACCAGCCGGAAGTGAATCCGCCAACCAGCTCGGCAACGGCGCGAAAGCTGTCCTCGTGCCGCAGTTCGCCGAGCACCATGACGCGATGGAGCAGGTAGTCGCTCTGCGGCGGGGCTTCCAGGCCGAACACCGGATTATTTGACGATTCGAAGCGCTCGCGCAGCTGCCCTTCCGCGTGCAGACTCCAAGC
>CADEEJ010000350.1 GCA_902826315.1 uncultured Steroidobacter sp. | reverse complement strand
CGGAGAGTACCCTTCATGCTGTCGGCCGCTCGCAGGCGCAGACCAACCGACTGACTCACGGGAGTCGGCGACGAATGAGAGACCACAGGTCACCGACGCACTGCAGCCCAGTGCAATAGCACTGGGATGATCGCCAGCGCGCCCGGAATCTCATGGACGAGGCTGTTTACGGCGCGCGCCCGGTCCCAGGTCAGGTAGTAGCTGCCGAGACCGGTAAGCGCCAGAACGATGAGCACAGCGATCAGCGAGACGCCGCTGACGCGCTGTGCGCCGCGCCGCCACCTCGCACCGACGTGTGAGCCGGCGATCCATCCGAACAGGAAGGTCGCGACTACGGCGAGCACGCCGTGAATCACCAGAATCTCGGCTGCCACGCATGAGGCGCGACGCCGAACTCCGCTCCAAAGGCGCGGTGTCGATGTTCACACGCGCGATGGCGAAGGAGCTGGGACCCCGAGGCATTCGCGTGAACGCCGTCTGGCCGGGAATGATCAGCATGAGCCTCCACTACTGCTGCGCCGTGAAGGCCGCGCCAGCAAGGTCGCTGATGTAGTCGCCTTCCCGGCATCGGATAACGTCTCATTTCTGAACGGTCTGAACCTGGACGTGAATGGGCGCGCTGTTGTTCTCGTAGGTGTCGCCAATCGCTCGATATCCACGACGAGCGACACCCGCCGCAGCCATGTCAGTCGTACGGTAACTCTCCATGTCCACAGGATCGATGCGAGGCAGGGTACGGCGGATATCGTGGTCCGGATATGCGCTGGCTGACGAGCTCGGTCTGCAGCGACCGGAACAGTTGGGCACACGTCCGCGGTCCCAGAATGGAGGTACACTGATTGCCGCTGCGCAACGTGGTCGAGCGCGTCCTTGAAGAATCGGCGTCCAATTGTCGCGGTAATAGACGACGATGAATCCGTCCGAGGCGCGCTCGTACGGATGCTACGGGCGTCGCAGCTTGACGCCGCGGCCTTCGCTGACGCTCAGGCGTTTCTCAACTCCCTGGCGGCTCGACAGCCTGACTGCGTGATAACGGACATCGAGATGGAAGGTGTCAGCGGTCGCGAGCTTCAGCGGCAGCTGGCGACAGCACGGCCTCGCCTTCCAGTGATCATCATGACGGCGCTTGACGACCCGATCCTAAGGAAGCAGTGCCTCGCCGACGGCGCAAGCGCATTTCTCCAGAAGCCATTTGACCGTACCGCTCTGCTGTCAGCGATCGAGGCCGCCCTTCCTGATACCGTGCGCTTCTCACGGTCTTGACGGGCGCACCGGGCAGGCCCGGCTCGATCTGCCGCACCTGCGGATGCATGGGGGAAGTGTAGGCCTGACACTGGCAGAAGAGTGCTCAGTGTCGAACCTTACGACACTCCTTCGACAACCGCCGACAGGCGGCGCCGGACCTGCCCGGCCGTTTCCTCCGACGCCGATTGCCCGTGCGCTCCATGGCGACGACCGGATCGACGCTCGCTACTTCAACCTTTCCGTCGGCCGTTTCGCGCACGATTACATTGCAAGGCAGCAGGACTCCCAGCTTGTCGTCAAGCTCAGGGCTTCGTACGCGAAGCCAGGGTTGCAGACGCCGAGGATCCGATACTTCGAAATCGCGGCCCCGATTTTCGATTTGAGCGTGGCTTGCACGTCAATGTCCGTGAGCACGCCGAACCCTTGTGCCTTAAGCCGCTCGACGACACCGTCGACGACCTTGTCGAAAGGCCCGTCAATCGTTCTCGCAATGTAGTAGTCCATCGTTTGCACCTCGAACACATCAACCCGCAGGCGGAAATCATGAGGCAGCGGAACTGCGGTGGGTAGCGGGCACTGTCACGGGTCGCTACGGGAGAGTAGGGCACTGGTCGGTTCGGTTCCGGACTGCCTACGTTCCTCGTCGAAAGGCTCGAGCAGATAGTCCTCGCACTGACTGCAGGCGCGTGTAGCGCCGGATGCCGTGACGAACCCAATCAACGGCAGCTTTGTTGAATCGAGCACACGAGCGAGCTGCATGCTGGGGAGAATCGGACGAGTCACTTTCTTCCACTTGATGAGCAGCGGCTGGTCGTGCGGGACCACGTCGCCGTCACTCGGCGCGGTGATTTCAGGTCCGGCGGGCACCTTGTGCGTGAGCCGCGCCGTGCCTTCGAATTCCACTGCGCCGCTGCGGCCTTCGAATTCGTACGTCCCAGCGGGCCAGGCGGCGAGGAGCTCGTTCAGCGGGATCGCGTCAGATGAAGGCTCGCAGCCGAGTGCACTTTCCAGGTCGATGATCGGCGGCTCCACGCGTTCCTGGAACCCTTCTGTGATGTCGTGAGTGCCCTCCAGGCCATCCACCGCCCGGAAGCTGTAGACGAGCTGATCCCTCGGACCTTCGACCGAGCCCTCCGTAACACCGTCCGTATCGAAGCTGATCTGAATGCCCATGTCGCACGCCGAGGCGTTCGTCTCGAAGTGGATGTTCGTGATCTTGAACGGCTGCGGCCGTGCCGCCGCGGCGGGGGCTGCCGCTGCCGTCAATGCCATGCCCGCAACGGCGGCCTTGCAGACGATTTCAATGTATCTCTTCATAGCCTTTGCTCCATTCGTGCTGGATCGCAGTCGTAGTTACGTTTTTCCTGCCCTTCTTGGACGGCGCGCCGCATGAAACCCTTCGCCGCTGTCGGGCGGGCCCGCGAGTCACGCGTGACGATGCCCGCACAGCGCGGCCCGGAGTAATCAGCGAGGCGTGACGTAGTGTTGCCCCAATCCGCAGCCTGGATGCAGATGACCTTGCGCTCATGCACTCCGACATGGGCAGCATCCAGGCGTTTCATTTGGAGAAAGACGCACGACCACTGGCCTCGAGGGGATTTGCAGCGGAGTTCCAGCGTATTGGAATGAATGGGCAGGACCGCCGGCATTTGCGGCCCACCAAGAAGCAGTAGTGGATCGCGACGCCTGCCGGGCGGAGAGTATGATCTCGTCAGATCGACGTGATCGATCACTTGCCATTGAGGCGTCGCATGACAACGTCATCGCACTTCGTCCAATTCTTCAGCGCGAACGAATACCTGGTCGACTCAGCAAGCGACTTTGCCCGCGACAGCATTGATTGCGGAAGCACAAGCGTTGTCATCGCAACAGCGGAGAATCACAAGGCGATCGAAGCAACCCTAGAGCAGGTCGGCCTTCAGCCGAGCAAGCTGAGCGCGCAGTACAAGTACATCTCCCTGGACGCACATCGCCTGTTGTCGACATTCATGGTAGACGGCGAGCCGGATCAGCAGCAGTTTCATCTCAATCTCGGGTTGTTGATTCGGCAGGCGAGCGCGCGGGGTCAACCAGTGCGCATCTTCGGCGAGGTGGTCGCCGTGCTGGCGACAATGGGACACATCGATGCGGCCATCAGACTCGAGGAGCTCTGGAATGAATTGAGCCGCGAGCAAGACTTCACGCTGTTCTGCGGCTACGCAGCGGATGCGTTTCGCAACGATCAGCGGTCACGCCTGCGCGTCTGCGCGTCTGCGCGCTGCATGATCGCGTGATGTCGATGCGGGCGTAAGGCTCCGCCGAGTGCGCCAACAAACGGACGCTTTGAACTCAGCAAGCGCCGAACTCAGCAAGCGCCAGCGCTCCAGCAGCGCGGCGCGCACGCCCTCCTGTCCCAGCAGGTAGGCAGCGAATGCTCCAGAGCGAGCGCGTCGTAAGCTGATCCTGCTTCATTCCGCCACTACGATCGGCCCCGCGGCGAGGTCCGCACTAACTCGGCAGTCGGACCCGAAAGGTGCTGCCCAGGCCCGGGCCGTCGCTCTCGGCGGAGACCGTGCCGCCATGTAGCTCCACCAGCTGACGGACCAGCGCAAGGCCTATTCCGAGTCCGCCCTCGGAGCACGGCGCGGCGCTGTCCGCCTGAACGAACATCTCGAAGATTTGCCGGAGCATGCCGGGCTCGATGCCAATGCCGTTGTCCCGGAGCGTGATGACGACCTCGCAGCTCGCCGCTTCCGCCCGCAACTCGATGCGGCCTCCTGGATCGGTGTACTTGGCGGCGTTCAACAACAGGTTCACGAGGATCTGTATCAAGCGCACAGGATCCGCTTGAATGCGGAGCTGCCGATCGAGGACAACGACCGTCAGTCGATGCCGGTGCTCCGTCATAATCGTGTGCGTTGTCTCCGCGGCAGCGTGCAGGACATCGGCAACCGACACCCGCTGCTTGCTCAGCGACAGCATGGTATGGTCCATGCGCGAGATGTCCACCACGTCGTCGAGCAAGCGCTTCATGACAGCTACTTGCCGCTGCAAGGCATCGCGCGCCAGCTCAGCGACCTCGGGCCGCTGGCCTGCCCTGCGGAGGTGTTGCGAGGCGGACGCAAGCGCTGCGAGCGGGTTTCGAAGCTCATGCGCTAGCGTCGCGAATATCTCGTTGCGGCGCCGGTCCGCCGCCTTCAGCCGCATCTCGCAGTCACGCGATATCGCCTCGGAATGCGTCGGGTCCATGAGATCGGCGGCCAGCCGCACGATGAGGTCGAGCAGCCGCAGCTCCGCGGCTCCGGGCACGTACGGCTGGCGCCAGTGCTCGCGCCGAGGCCGACGCACTGACCAACTGCGCGATTGCGTGCAGGCCCCTGATGTTCGTTGCTGAGTGCTCGACGAACTCACCTCCGCCTTGCTGACACGCCGATTGAGTAGAACGACGGACTCGCCGAAGCTTGCCTGAGCTTGTGCGCCATGTTGAGCGTCGCGGCCCGCGTCTGAACGCGCGCTGGAAGTGCGGCGGCGTGCTACGACTGCAACAACGCGGCAATCGCCCTTGTCAGCTTGCCGATGTCGACGGGTTTGTTAAGCACCCGCGTGCCGGGGAGATCTTGCAGCCTGCGCAGCGTCAACGAAGTATCGCCGCTGAGGAATATGACTGGCAATCGTCTGCCGGACAGAGCTATCAATGACTCCACGACTTCTCGTCCATCGCGGTTATCGCCGAGATTGAAGTCGCTGATGAGGAGATGGACGGCGTTTGGTTCACGCCGGAGGAGCTCTTCCGCCTCGCGCGCCGTGGCGGCGCCGAGGACATCGAGTCCTTCCAGACGCAGGAACCGCAGCGTCGCATCGCGAACCGATCGGTCGTCCTCGATGACTAGGATGCGGCGCCGCTGCGCAAGCTCGGACTGGCGCGCGGCAAGCGCGGGGGCAACGCTCGCACCTCGCGCAGCCAGATGCTCCGCAGGGATGGAAATCCGGAATCGTGTTCCTGCGCCGGGCTGAGACTCGACCTCGATGC
>CADEEJ010000349.1 GCA_902826315.1 uncultured Steroidobacter sp. | reverse complement strand
CCCGTGGCGAAACTGCAGCTGACCTGGCCGATCACGCCACTGTCGAATTCGAGCGTTGCGGCCAGTGTCTGATCGACATCGCCTTGCCAACGAGCTGTCGCAAAGACACGCGACGGTCGGTGTCCCACGATCTGACGAATGAAACTCACCGCGTAGCAGCCTGCATCGAGCAGCGCTCCGCCGCCTAGATTTGCATCCAAGCGGATGTCCTGCGGATTGTTGAGCGAGAAGCCGCACGCTGCGAATACGGAACGGAGCTCGCCGATCGCACCGCTCGCCACCAGTTGCTCGATCTGCAGCGTCTGCGGCTGGAACAAATACGGGAACGCTTCGAGCAGCACGACACCCGCCGCGTCGGCAGCCGCGAACATCTCGAGCGCCTCGGTTTCCGAAAGCGCCAGCGGTTTCTCGCACAGGATGTGCTTGCCAGCTCGTGCAGCGGCGATCGACCACTGGGCGTGCAAGCTGTTCGGCAGCGGAATGTAGACGGCATCGATATCACGCGCCGCCAGCAGCTGTTCGTAGCTCATGGCGTTTGCGATGCCGTGCGTGCGAGCGAATGTCTCGGCCTTGGCAGCCTGTCGGCTTGCAACCGCGACGACATCGGCGTGCGATGACAGGCGCGCGCCCGCCACGAACGCGACGGCGATTCGTGCAGTACCCAGGATCCCGATTCGAAGTCGGCGGTTCGTCATGCTGCAACAGCCCTCACCAGCTTTCACCAGATTTTACCGCCGGTCCAGCTACTCTGAACCCAGGCCGGAACGTCGATCTCGGAGGAAGCATGCCTTACTCGATCAATGTGAACGGAGCGGTTCGCGAGGTGGATGTCGACGCCGACACGCCGATGCTGTGGGTACTCCGAGACGTCGTCGGTCTGACGGGAACGAAGTACGGCTGTGGTGTGGCGATGTGCGGGGCCTGCACGATCCACGTGGACGGCAAGGCGCGCCGCGCGTGCTTCACGCCGGTAAGCAACGTCGGGTCAGCGCAGATCCGCACCATCGAGACGCTGCACGAGACGGCCGTCGGCCAGGCGCTGCAACGTGCCTGGCGGGAGCTGGACGTCGTGCAGTGCGGCTATTGCCAATCCGGGCAGCTCATGTCGGCTGCAGCGCTGCTCGAAGCGAATCCCCGGCCGAGCGATGACGACATCGACATGGTGATGGCCGGCAACATCTGCCGCTGCGGCACCTACGGCCGGATTCGCGCCGGCATTCATCTCGCAGCCCGGTATCTCAACGAGTCCACGACGGGGTCAGGGCAATGAGCGCCGGCAACCCCACGGGACTCTCGCGCAGGGAGTTTCTCGCAGTTTCGCTGGCGGCCGGCGGTGGAATGCTCATCGGCTTCCCGCTGGCTGGCAGAACGCAGACTCCGACGCCGCTGCCGGCACCGTCGGCATTCATCCGTATCGATCGATCGGGTCGCGTCACGCTGATTCTTCCCTACGTCGAGATGGGGCAGGGCAGCTACACGGCGCAGGCGCAGATCCTCGCCGAAGAGCTCGAAGTTGCACTGGACGCAGTGACGCTGCAGGCGGCACCCGCGGCGCAGGTTTACGCGAGCCCGATCCTTGGCGAGCAGATCACAGGCGGATCCTTTTCGCTGCGAGGTGCATGGGCCACCATGCGCCTTGCTGCTGCCGCCGCGCGCACGATGCTCATCGATACCGCCGCGCAGCGCTGGCGCGTGCGTGCCGCTTCATGCCGCGCCGAGAATGGGCGCGTGATTCACTCCGGCGGGCGAAGCTTCTCGTATGGCGAGCTCGCCGACGATGCGGCTCGTCGTCCCGTGCCTGCCGCGCCGACGTTGAAGGCGGTTGACGCATTTCGCGTCGTCGGACAGCCGCGCAAGCGGCTCGACTCTCCGGCCAAGATCAACGGAACCGCGCTCTTCGGCATCGACATGCGCCCGGACGGCGTGCTGCACGCGATGGTGCAAGCATGCCCCGTGCTCGGCGGGCGACTCGTGTCGGTCGATCCGGCGCCGGCGATGAGCGTGAAGGGAGTGCGACAGGTGGTGAAGATCGACGACGCAGTTGCCGTCGTCGCCGATCACACCTGGGCCGCCCTCAAGGGATTGCGCGCGCTCTCACCGCAGTGGGACGAAGGTGCGAACCGCAACCTCACGACTGCCGACATGGTTGCCGCTGCTGACGCTGCTCTCGCTCGCACAGGCCTTGTCTTCACCAACACTGGCGATGTCGCCAAGGCGGAAGCTTCGGCAGCGCGCCGCTTCGAAGCGACGTATCGCATGCCGATGCTCGCACACGCTGCGATGGAACCTCTGACCTGCACTGTGAAGGTAGCGGACGGACGATGCGACGTGTGGGTCGGCAGCCAAGTCGTGGGGCGCGCGCACAAGGCCGCGGCGGAAGCAGCGGGGCTGCCGCCCGACAGCGTGTCGGTCCACAACCAGTACCTCGGTGGCGCCTTCGGCCGCCGACTCGAGACGGACTACGTTTCCCAGGCCGTGCTCATCGCGAAGCAAGTGAAGTCGCCGCTGAAGGTGACCTGGAGTCGCGAGGAGGACATGCAGCACGACTACTTTCGCTTTCACAACCACAGCCTCGTGTCCGTCGCTGTCGATTCGACCGGCCAGCCGCAGAGCTGGCGTCATCGCGTGGTTGCGCCGAACATCATGGCGCGCTGGTTTCCGGGATTCCAGAAGGACGGCATCGATCTCGATGCAGTCGATGCCGCGGCCGGGCCGTACGACATCCCCAACGTGGTCGTCGAGTTCACGCGCAACGAAGCCCCCGCCGGGGTGAACACCGGCAATTGGCGCGGCGTAGGTCCCACTCGCAATGTCTTCGTCGTGGAAAGCGCCATCGACGAGCTGGCTCATGCAGCAGGTCGCGATCCGCTCGCGTATCGCCAGGCGCTCATGTCCAAGGCGCCGCGAGCGCGGGCTGCGCTCGAGCTGGCAGGCCGCGAATCCCAGTGGGGCACAGCGCTGCCCGCACGCACCGGCCGCGGTGTCGCGGTGTTCGAAGCGTTCGGCAGCCATCTCGCGATGGTTGCCCAGGTGAACGTAAGCAGGACCGGGCATGCGCGAGTCGAGCGCGTCGTCTGCGCGGTGGATACCGGCATCGCCGTCAACCCCGACATCGTGCGCGCACAGATCGAAGGCGGCGTGATCTACGGCGTCTCGGCTGTTCTTTATGGACGCGTCACGATGGACAAGGGCCGCGTGCAGCAGCGCAACTTCGACACTTACCCCGTCGTGCGGATGAACGAGGCGCCGAAAATCGACGTGTACATCGTTCCAAGCACAGCCGAGCCGGGCGGCGTGGGCGAGCCCGGAACCTCCGGTGTCATCGCGGCTGTCGTGAATGCTGTGTACGCCGCAACTGGCAAGCGCCTGCGCACTCTTCCGATCGATCCAGCCCAGTTGAGGAACGCATGATGTGCCGCTCGATACTCGTAATGATTGCTGCGCTCGGTACCAGTGTCACCCTGGCTGCAGACCTCAGGCCAGTCAGTACGTTCAAGAAGATCTCCAATCGCACGGAGCGCTCGGCTGCGCTGTTCACGGAGGCCGCGCGCGTGCTGGAGCATCCGCGCTGCCTGAACTGTCATCCCGCGGATCGCACGCCGACGCAAGGCGACGACCTGCATCCGCACAACCCGCCGATCCGTGCGGATGAAGAAGGTCACGGCCCGCCGGGCTTGCCCTGCAATACGTGTCATCAGGTGCAGAACACGCCGACCAACGTGACGCCGATCGAGTCGATTCCCGGTCACGCGCATTGGATGCTCGCGCCGCCGTCGATGAGTTGGCAGGGCCTGACGACTCGACAAATCTGCGAGCAGGTCAAGGATCCCGCGCGCAACGGCAAGCGCACTCTCGAGAAGATTCACGAGCACCTGGCGCTCGACACCCTGGTCGGCTGGGCGTGGAACCCGGGAGCCGGACGCGCTGCGGCGCCGGGAACCCAGAAGGCATTCGGCGAGCTGATTGCCGCGTGGATCGCGACCGGTGCCGCGTGTCCTGCAGATCGACCTGCCGATCGGTGATCGCGCTGCTGCTCGTCGCGGCGGCCTCGGTCAACGCGGACGAGCCGCCGCGCCTGAGTTTCGCCGCACTGGCGCTGGGCGCGCAGGGCCGTACCGATCTTGGCATTGGCATGATCGAGGCGCGTGTCACGCTGTCGCCACATCTACAGCTCACTGCGGCCCCGACGGTTCTCGCTCCCGAGGGCGCCGAGACCGAGCAGCAGCTGCGCGTCGGCGCAACGTTGCTCTGGCAACCAGGGTCGATCCGCATCGACGATCGCAACAACTGGACCTTCAGCGACGCGGGCACCACGCGGTATCGCAACCGCCTGCGGCTCACCGTGCCGGTGGACATCGGCGGGCAGAGCGTGCGCCTGCAGCTGCTCGACGAGGTGTTCTACGAGGAAGGCGGTCGCGGGTGGTTTCGTAACCTCGCGGGAGTGGGCATTGGCCTCGACGTAGATCGATCCTTTTCTGTCGACGCCTATTGGTACTTGCAGGATGACGACCGGCGGCCACGGGCATCGCTGTTCATCGTCATGCTGACGGTACCGATTGCGTCGTTCGAGCTGCGCAGGCGCTGAACGGGAACCGGATCCAAACAATGCAGGTGAACGATGAGCGAACATGCAGGCAGCGAGGGCCACAGCGTCGATCGCGAACGTCGCGACATTCTTCGGGCGGCCGGCGCGCTGGCGATCGCCGGCATGGCTTTGCCGGCGATGGACTCGGCCGCGCAGGACACTTCGCAAGGGATCTCGATCGCTGCAGCGTCGAAGAGCGGCAGCCGCGACGACGGCCCGCTCGGCGCTCGTCTGCAGGGCGTGCAGCACTTCGGGGTCACGGTCCAGAACATGGATCGTGCGTTCGAGTTCTACACCGAGGTTCTCGGCGGAACCGAAGTGATGCGCGACGGCAATTTCCAGGGCGAGCGCATCCACAACACGCTGTTGACGGATCAGGAGATCGTTGCGCGCGAGCGCAAGGTCAATCCGCGCACACTGGGCGTTCCGGACTTACGCGGCGGCACGCAGCGGCTCGACGTGCGCTTCATCCAGTTCGACAACGTGGTGATCGAGCTGCTGCAGTACCGCGATGCCGCGCAACCGATGGGCAGCGGCGACAGCTTTGCGGAGCCGCGCGATCACATGAGCCCGGCTTATCCGCGTTCGATGCACATCTGTTTCTACATTCGCGACGATGTCGACTTCAACAAGTTCATTCGCGATCTGGAAGCGGAGGCGGCGCGCCGCGGCAT
>CADEEJ010000348.1 GCA_902826315.1 uncultured Steroidobacter sp. | reverse complement strand
CGTACGACGAGTACCTGAAGTCGCAAGGCATCGCCGCCTGACGGGCTAGCTCTTCGGGCGGAACGCCTCGCCGAGCAACGCGCTGGAGAACGCCTCGCCGGCGTTCCCCTGCGTCGCATAGCGATACAGCGCAGCCGAGTAAACGCCCTGCAGTGCCGCCTGTACGAGCGCGAGCGCGATAAAGGCCAGCGCGATCATCGCCACGACCAGACCCATCACTGCGCCGCTGTCCGTTGACGCAGCCATGAAGACGAGCACAAAGCCCAGAGCGGCGACGCCGAGGTAGAACAAGAAGAACACGAACCCCATGCCGCCGTTGCCGATAATGTTCTCGCCCCAGGTCTTCTTCAGCAACGCTGCGCTTTCCTTCACAGCGTCCACCGGACCGACGTCGCGGCTCACCAGGATCGGCACGGTCAGGAACGTTGCAACCGTAAAGGCCACGCCCAGCAGGCCCACAATCCAGCGGCCGATGAAGCCTGCGCGTTCCTCGATCATGCGCAGGATCAATCCGACCGTCGCAGCGATCGCCGCATAGCCGAGAATCTGCACGAAGCGCGAGCGCGCGATCCGCAAGCCGTCACTGACTGTCGGGTCGCCGCCATCGAGCCGGATCATCGCGGCACCGACCAGCGCCGAGTTGAAGAAGAAGATGATGAAGTATTGGACGAGGTAGAACAGAAACACCACGACTGCATAGGCGGCCTCATCGCCGCTCTGCCCTTCCACTTGCTCCAGCGCGCCGGTCATCACCAGCGGCAGGATGAAGGTTGCCAACACCAGCAGCGTCGCGATAGCCGAGAAGAACGGGAACAGCAGCAGTTCCTTGTCCTGCCGCAGCACTTCGCCGCTCGCCTTGATCAGCTCCCAGCTTCGAGAGAATCGCGTGAACATCGGTTGTCCTCCCCGCTTGTTGTTGGCTTTATCGTAGCGCCGACCGCGCTACAATGCGCGACCATTTCTCATGAAGTGGCGCCGCCCGGGGCCCTGCAGGAGAAGCGAACGTGCTCGATCGACGTCAATTCCTGTCTTCAGCAGTGGCCGCCGCTCTGGCCACCTCCCCTCTCGCCCGGGCTGCAGCGGCTAAGCGCATCGAGAAGATTCTCGGCGCGAACTTCGCGCGGCTGTTCGGCGAGGTCTGGGGATGACGCAGATCGAGCCCTACGAGCCCGCTCACGCCGACGCCGTCGTGCGCCTTTCGCTGCGCGCGTGGTCGCCGGTGTTCGACTCGCTGAAGATAGAGTTGGCTCCGGCGGTCTGGGAGACCTTCTATCCGGACGGCTGGCACACCAGCCAGGAGAAGTCGGTTCGCGACACGTGCGCGTCCGCAGATTTCAAGACTTGGGTCGCGTTCGAAGCCGGAGTCGTCGCCGGCTTCGTCGCGCTGCGCTTTCACGAAGGCAAGCTCGGCGAGATCTATATGATCGCTGTCGATCCCGATTACCAGCGCCGCGGCATCGCGATGGCTCTGACCGACTTCGCTGTCGCACACATGAAGGCAGCCGGTATGGAGATCGCGATGGTCGAAACCGGCGGCGATCCGGGTCATGCGCCAGCGCGTGCGGCGTATGAGAAGGCGGGATTCCGCGTGCTGCCGCTCGCACGGTACTTCAGGAAACTCTAGCAGGTCGCAATGCGCACCACACTGAATCGCCGGGAGCTGCTCGCCGCTTTGAGCGCGCTGGGTCTCGCACCCTCGGCCTTCGCACGGGACGACGAAGCCTCGCTCACATTCGTTCAGGGCGTCGCCAGCGGCGATCCGCAGCGCGATCGCGTGATGCTGTGGACGCGCGTCGCGCCGGTCGATCCAACCGAAACGCTTCGCGTCCGCTGGACGGTTGCGGCCGATCCGGGCATGAAGCAGGTCCGTCAGACCGGGCGCTTCGTAACCGACCGCCGGCGCGATTTCACCGTCAAAGTCGACGCTGCCGGGCTCAAGCCCGGCCTCACTTATTACTATCAGTTCGAGGCACGCGGCGTGAAGTCGCCGATCGGCCGCACTCGCACGCTGCCGGTCGGCCGTGTCGATCGCTTGCGCCTCGCCTTCGCTTCGTGCGCGAACTACCCGCACGGCTACTTCAACGCCTACGCACGGATCGCCGAGCGCGACGATCTCGACTTCGTGCTGCACCTGGGCGACTACATCTACGAGTACAAGCTCGGCGAGTACGCCGATCCCGAGCTCCAGGCTCAGCGCGCAGTCGTGCCGACACACGAAATCTCCACGCTCGCTGACTATCGGCTGCGCTACGCCCTGTATCGGACCGATCCGGATCTGCAGGAGCTGCATCGGCAGCATCCGTTCATCACCGTGTGGGACGATCACGAGACCGCCAACAATTCCTGGCGCGACGGCGCAGAGAATCACAACCCGGACCAGGGCGAAGGCGATTGGCAACTGCGCAGACGCGGCGCCGTGCAGGCATACAACGAGTACATGCCGATTCGATCCGTCTCGCCGAGTGACGACAAGATCTACCAGAGCCTGCGCTTCGGCGATCTCGCAGACATCCTGATGCTCGACACGCGGCTGCATGGCCGCGACCAGCAGATCGACTTCAAGCCTGGCGAGTCGGACGTGCCAGCGAGCGAACCGCAGCTCGCCGATCCGCAGCGCACGCTGCTCGGCTTCGATCAGGAAGCATGGCTCGCGCGCGAGCTGCGCAAATCGAAAGACCGTCAGCAGCCGTGGCGCATCCTCGGCCAGCAGGTGATGATGGCGCAGCTCAGCCGCACCCAGGGCCGGACGATTCGCAATCCGGATCAGTGGGACGGCTATGGCCCGACGCGCGAGCGACTGTTCGAGGTGCTGCGCGAGCGCGACATTCGCAACAACGTCGTGCTCACGGGCGACATTCACTCCACCTGGTGCAACGACTTGAGCTCGAATCCCTGGGCTACGTCGGCAACGGCGGACGAGGCACGCATCGTCGGAGTCGAGTTCGTCGGCCCCGCGGTGAGCTCACCCGGAGAGCGCGACCCGGCACAGGCCGCGAGCAATTCCGAGCGACTCCGGTCGGTCTCGCCGCACATGAAGTACATCGAGCGCTACAGCCGAGGCTACGGAATCCTCGACGTGACGCGCGACCGCGCGCAGTGCGAGTTCTATCACCTGCCGACCGTCAGCGTGCGCGACAGCCGTCAGCAACTGGCGGTCGCCTACGCGAGCGAAGCCGGCAACAACGCGCTTAAGCCGACGACGGCGGAGGCGCGCGACGCTTTGGCTGAGCAGGCGCCGAAGTAGGCAGGTCGCGCAGATAGTCGGCGACAACCGCACACTGCGGATTGTTGGTGATCTCGATGGACGCTCGCGCCCATCCTTCCGGCGTGCCTTGATGCTCGGGGTCGATGGCGTGAACGTCGGCGCCGGCGGCGACCAGTAGCTTCACCATCTCCAGGTCGCCTTCGAACGCCGCCGAGTGCAACACCGTGCCTTGCGAGCCGATGCGTGATCGCGCATTCGGATTCGCGCCGCGATCGATCAGCCACCGCACCAGCCCGTGATGCCCGAAATCGACAGCGGCGAGAATGATGTCGTCGTTCTCGATCAGATGCGGATCGGCGTTGAGCATGCGTGCAATCGCATCCTTATCGCCGACGCGCGCGTGAACCTCAGGCGGAGCCGCGACGCCGCGACTGAGCAAATGCTCGACGAGATCCTGACCGCGCGGCCCCAGCCTGCTGAAGGCCTCCATCGGCGTCGTCTCCCAGCGATCTTTGACGTCCACCGCAGCGCCGAGCTCCAGCAGTCGATCGATCGCATACGGCGTGCGCGCGAACGCAAGAATCGAGCCGCCGTTCGGATCGGGCGGCAGCGCCGACCTGCCCCGCTGCAACATTCGCTTCACCGCAACGTCGTCGCCTGCCATCAACGCTTCGACGACTCCGATGCGTGCGCCGCGCGCCAGCAGCGTCTCGCGCATGTCTGGACGATCCTTGTCGTACGTGATCATGAGCGGCGACCAATGATCATAGAGCCGGTTGTTGCCGTTGATGTCGGCACCTGCGGCCAGAAGCAGATCGAATACGTCGCGCCGGCCGGTTTCAATCGAGACATGCAGCGCCTGCGGCCGCCCGCCCCAGTAGGGATGCGGCCCAACCGCGGTGATGAGATCCAGCCTTGCCGCGAGCGCATCCTTGATCGCGTCGATGTGCCCGGCACCCACGTGACGCAGGAATACAGCGACGTCCTCATCTGCTAGGGACGGCGAAGTCGAATGCAACTGGTCTACGTGCGCCTTGAGCGCGCGCCAGCTCGAGAAACCATATTGGCGCGCGACCGCGAGCTGCGCGTCCGCAAGCTTGCGTGCCGGATCCTGCGCGCGCAGCTCACGAAGATGATCCTTCGCAGTCTTACGAAGCCAGTCGAGATTGGGGCGTGCGGGGAGTGCGTTGGCCATGACACCTTCCTTCCATTGCGCCCGGTGTCCGCGTGACGGGCAGAAAGAAGGTCGGAGCGATGTTTCGACGCAGGCGGGTTCAACCCTTCTCGCGGACCGAAGGTCGCCTGTACGACCGGCGCCAACTGTAGCGCCGGGCGTTTCAGTGCGTCAACGCGAATTGCTAAGCGTAAGCGTCGACAAGGCCCAGCCGAGCGCGCGAGCTGACTGTCGCGACCTCATCCGTCGCGTCGCCCTGCTCCGTCGACATCGAATTGTTCTTCACCGCTTGCTGCTCGCGCGGCGGTTCGCGGAACACGCCGGCGTCTGCAAGCGACAGGCCTTGGGCTTCGAACATTTCACGCAAGCGCGGCAGTGCGGTTTCGATCGCTGCACGCGTGTCGGCGTGCGCGGCGCCGAACCACACCGATGCCTTGTCGTCGCGCACGGTGATGTTGATCTCCAGCGGACCGAGGTGCTCCGGCGACAGTTTCAACGATGCCGTGTGATTGCCGGACTCGGTCATCATCACGACGCGCCCGCCAACTTCATCGGCCCAAGCGGCGCTGCCGACCGGCTGATGGACAGGACGGTTGATGGCGTTATGGATGTGTGCGTTCGCAGCCGTTGTCTGAGGCTGCTGCAACTGGAACGGTGCCGTCGACGACTGCAATGAATCCGGGATCCGTGCTGCATCGACACTCTGTGAAGCATCATCCACGACGTCGGCGAACACCTTCCCCTCGGCGACCTGTCGCGCAACCTCTTCCAGGATGCCCTTGGATGGCGCTGCCGCTGCTTCTGCAATTGCCGTCGGCAAAGCCTGCAACGCATTCTCGACCGGCACATCGATCGGCTGTATCTGCGGCGGCACTGCCATCGAG
>CADEEJ010000347.1 GCA_902826315.1 uncultured Steroidobacter sp. | reverse complement strand
TCTTCAACGGCTTCCAGTACAACGCGCACCCGATGGCGATGCTGTCGGGCGTGGTCGCCTCGATGGCGGCCTTCTATCACGACTCGATGGACATCCATAACCCGCGCCATCGCGAGATCTTCGCCCACCGCATCATCGCGAAGATTCCGACGATCGCCGCCGCGGCCTACAAGCATTCGCTCGGCCAGCCGTTCATCTATCCGCGCAACGACCTGGACTACTGCTCGAACCTGCTGCACATGTTTTTCGCCGTGCCCTGCGAGCAGTACAACGTCGACCCGGTGACCGCGCAGGCGCTCGACCTGCTGTTCATCCTGCACGCGGATCACGAGCAGAACGCCAGCACGTCGACGGTGCGTCTCGCCGGCAGCACCGGCGCAAATCCGTACGCGGCAATTTCCGCCGGCATCTCCGCGCTGTGGGGCCCTGCTCACGGCGGCGCGAACGAAGCGGTGCTCGCGATGCTCGAGCAGATCGGCACCGTCGAGAACGTGCCGAAATACCTCGCGAAGGCGAAGGACAAGAACGACAACTTCCGGCTGATGGGCTTCGGCCACCGCGTGTACAAGAACTTCGATCCGCGCGCGACGATCATCCGCACCATGTGCCACAAGGTGCTGGCGAAGCTCGGCAAGTCCGACAACCCGCTGTTCGAGCTGGCGCTGAAGCTGGAGGAGATCGCGCTCAAGGACGAATACTTCGTCGAGCGCAAGCTGTACCCGAACGTGGACTTCTATTCCGGCATCATCTACAGCGCCATCGGCATTCCGCAGTCGATGTTCACGGTGATGTTCGCGATCGCGCGCACGGTCGGCTGGGTCGCGCACTGGCAGGAGATGATCGCCGACCCGGCGATGAAGATCGGCCGCCCGCGCCAGCTGTACACGGGTCCGGCCAAGCGCGATTACGTGGAAATCACGAAGCGGTAGGCTCGCGCTCGAGCATCGCTTCGAGCTCCTCCGCGTCCGCCCTCTTCATCGGCCTGCCGTCGACCGGGCTGGCCGGCGATTGCCGGATGCCGTCGATCGGAAACACGACCGCGTCGATCGACCGGTCGCCCGCCACGAAGTGCACGACCGGATACGCGACCAGACGATTCGGCTCGTACCGCAAGCGGCGCTCGCCCATCCGATGCGGAATGCCCTTCTCCATCAGGTGTATCGCGACGGGCTCGGCACCTTCGGCGAACAAGTGCAGATTCACTTCGGAATGCGCGGACGCCGTGCCGCTGAGCACGGGCCCGACGAGACGCGGCTCGAACCGCTGCAGCAGCCGCATCGCTTGCAGCGCCGTCCTGCGCAGCGCGCTCAACGTCGAGGAATGCGTGTGCGCTTCGAACAACCGATGGTGGGCGGCCAATGCGGCTTCGATCTCGGTGTTCTTCGGCAGCACGGCGATGTCGGTCGCGCCGAAGCGCTCGGCGGCCTTGCGCTTGGCCAGCCCGTAGTCGTCGATCCCTTGCTCGGACATGATGCGCGCGGCTTCTTGCGCCAGCGCCGCTCGAAGTTGCTCCGCGCGGGGGTTGCTACGCTTCGTCATCGCAAGAGTGGCTCATCGGAATCCGTCGTCAGAATAGCGAGTCGTCGTCCTTCTTCTCTTCCGAACCTTCCTGCCCTTCGCCGAGCGCGCTGTCGAGCTGCGGCTCGGCCGGCAGGTGCCCGGCCATGAAAGTCTCGAAGATCGCGTTCGGTTCGCCCGGCCGTGCAGCCAGCCCGGTGTCGGCGGAGATTCGCATCGACACCAATCCCGGCGGCGCGGGCCGGCGCTGCTCCGGCACGCCCTTCAATGCTTCCGCCATGAAATATACCCACATCGGCAACGCCGTGCGGCCGCCTTCTTCGCCGGGGCCGAGAGAGCGCTCCTGATCGAACCCGACCCACGCCGTCGCGACCAGCCCGGCATTGAAGCCGCAGAACCAGGTGTCGCGACGATCGTTGGTCGTGCCGGTCTTGCCCGACAGATCGGTGCGCTTCAACTGCAGCGCGCGCGTGGCGGTGCCGCGGCGAATGACGTCGCTCATCATGTCGGTCATCAGGAAATCGTTCTGCGGCGAGATCACCGAGGGTGCGAGCCATTGTTCCTGTAAGTACGTCATTCCGCCCCAGCGCATCTCGTCGTTGCTCGGCACGCGGATCGGAGCGTCGCTGCCGGCTTCGCCGCCACCTTCCGTGTTGCCGCCGGTGCCAGTGCTGGGCGACTGCAGACATTCCGGGCACGCGAAGCGCGGCTGCGCTTCGTACATCACCTTGCCGTCCGGGCTGACGATGCGATCCAGGTAGTACGGCTCGACTCTGAAGCCGCCGTTGGCAAAGACCGCATACGCGCCGGCCATCTCCAGCGGCGAAACCGACGCCGTGCCGAGCGCGAGCGACAGGTTGCGCGGCAGACTGTCTTTGGGAAATCCGAAGCGCTCGATGTATTGAGTCGCGTACGCCGGGCCGAGTGCGTTCATCACGCGAATCGAGACCAGGTTGCGCGAGCGAACCAGCGCCTCGCGCAGGCGCATCGGCCCGCGGAACTCGCGCGTGACGTTCTGCGGCCGCCAGCTGCCTTCGAGCGTCGGGTCCTCGATGACCAACGGCGCATCGTTGACGATGCTGGCCGGTGTGAATCCCTGTTCGAGCGCCGCGGAATAGAGGAACGGCTTGAACGCCGATCCCGGTTGACGCCTCGCTTGCACCGCGCGGTTGTAGTTGCTCGCGTAGTAGTCGAAGCCGCCGGTGAGCGCGGCAATCGCGCCGTCCTTCGGATCGACCGCGACCAGCGCGCCCTGCACGTCCGGGACCTGCAACATGCGCCAGTTCCCCGAAGTTTCCTGCGCGACGTACACGACGTCGTTCGGCGCGAGCACATCGCCTGCACGTTGCAGCTGCGGTCCGACACTCCCGTCCGGGAGCGGCGCGCGTGCCCAGCTGATCGCCGGCCACGCGAGACTGATCCTGCCGTTCGCGCGCGTGTACGCGACAGCACTCTTCTCATCGACCGACATGATCAGCGCCGGCACGAGCCCGCCGCGTGGCGAATACTCTTCGAGCGCTTGCGACATCTCTTTCTCGCGCGCACCCGAGGGTAGCGTGACGCGCCCGGCCGGTCCGCGATAACCGTGACGCTGGTCGTACTCGATGAGCCCGGCACGCAGCGCACGCACGGCCGCGCCTTGCAGACGACTATCGAGCGTCGTCACCGCCTCGTAGCCGGCGGTATAAGCCTCGGCGCCGAGTCTATTGAACAGCTCGACGCGCGCCATCTCCGCGACGTACGGCGCATCGACTTCGACAGCCGGTCCGTGCAGGCGCGACTCCACTGTCGCGTTCAACGCGATGTCGTACTCGTCCTGCGTGATGAATTCTTTCTCGCGCATCCGGCGCAGCACGTACGAGCGGCGCTGTTTTGCGAGGTCGGCATTCGCGACCGGATTGTCGCGCGAGGGCAAGCGGAAGGTGCCCGCGATCAAAGCCATCTCCGGCAGCTGCAGCTGCTCCACTGTCTTGCCGAAGTAGACCTCCGCCGCCGCGCCGACGCCGTACGCGCGCTGGCCGAGGAACATCTTGTTCAAGTAGAGCGCGAGGATCTCCTGCTTGCTCAGCTCCTGCTCGATGCGGAACGTCGTGAAGATCTCGATCAGCTTGCGGCGGTAGCTCTTCTCCGGGCTTAGGAACAGGCCGCGCGCGAGCTGCATCGTGATCGTGCTGCCGCCTTCGGCTTTTTCTCCCGACAACAGATGTCGCGCCGTCGCGCGGGCCAGGCCGGGATAGTCGACGCCGCCATGCTGGAAGAAGTTGTCGTCCTCCGCGGCGAGCACCGCATTGATCATCTGGTTCGGGATCGCGTCGAACGCGAGCGGGATGCGCCGCTCTTCGCCGAACTGCGCAATCATCTTGCCGTCGCGGCTGTAGACGCGCAGCGGCACACGCAGCCGGATGTCCTTGATCGTGGTGACGTCGGGGAGCGAAGGATGCAGGTACTGGTACGCGCCGAGCATCGCGAGGATGAATCCCCCGATGACGATGAAGCCCAGTGCCAGGAGGACCCGCGGCGGGGACGAGAGGTAACGTCGCATCACAACAAAAAATCCTAAGTCCTTGCTTTACCCTTGCTTACAGCGGGAGCCCTACTGCATAGTAACCGCCGTTTCTGCGGGGTCCACGCGCGTCCAGGCTCGCGCGTGAGGAATGATAAGCGAATGGCGAAGAGCGGTAGTTCTGCATGGCGAATTACCGACTCTATCGGCGGCCCGTCCCAGCGCGGCCGACTTAGGATGCAGACCAAGGGGTAGGAAGGGGCGCAATCCGGATCCGGGAATGCCGCGAAGGTAATTCGTGAGGCTGCTCACATTCAACTTAACGTCCGGCTGTATATAGTTGCCGCCCGAGTTTCGTGTCCGGTCTCCGATCGCGTCTTAACTGTTTGATCTGAAAAGGGAAACAGCGTGCTCCTCACCGCAAAATCCCGGCCTCTCCTGGGGCTCGACATCACCACTTCGTCGGTGAAGCTGATCGAGCTCTCAATGAGCGGCGGTCAGTATCGTGTCGAGTCTTACGCGGCCGAAGCCACTCCGCCGAACTCGATCAATGAAAAAGCAATCGTCGACGCAAGTGCCGTCGGCGAAGCGATCAAGCGCGCAGTGAAGCGCTCCGGCGCGCGTGCCAAAGACGCGGCGGTCGCGATCAGCGGCGACGCGGCGATCACCAAAGTGATCCAGATGCCGCGCACGCTCAGCGAGAACGAGCTCGAAGGTCAGGTCGAGATGCAGGCCGACCAGTACATCCCGTTCCCGATGGAGGAAGTCAGCTTCGACTTCGAAGTCATCGGGCCTTCCGAGAAAGATCCGGACATGCTCGACGTGTTGCTGGTAGCGACGCGCTCCGAGAACGTCGAACAGCGCGTCGCCGCGTGCGCCGCTGCCGGGCTCACCGCGAAGATCGTCGACGTCGAAGCGTTCGCGCTCGAGAACGCCTGCCGTCTGTTGACTCATCAAATGCCGGACGGCGGCCTGAGCCGCGTCATCGCCGTCGTCGACTTCGGCGCGAGCAGCACCACGTTCAGCGTGCTGCGCGACCTGAAGGTCATCTACACCCGCGACTTCGCGTTCGGCGGCCAGCAGCTCACTGAAGAAGTGATGCGCACCTACGGTCTGAGCATGGAAGAGGCCGGCCGCGCCAAGAAGGAAGGCGGCTTGCCGGGCAACTACGAGACCGAAGTGCTCGGCCCGTTCATCGACGACATGTGCCAGCAGGTCAGCCGCTCGCTGCAGTTCTTCCTCGCCTCCGGCGCCGGCCGCGAGCAGCCCGAGCAGAT
>CADEEJ010000346.1 GCA_902826315.1 uncultured Steroidobacter sp. | reverse complement strand
GCATCACAACTGCTCGGAAAGCTGGTAAGCGAAAGAGAGTGGCGTGCCACCGCACGAGACCTCACGCAGCTTGCACATGATCGGCCGGAATTTCGAGTAGCAGCAGAAGAAACAATGCATCTCCTCTCTGTTTGGTCTCGAATAGCCAACTGGAGTTGGCTTGCGCCGCCGAGGAGAAGAGACAGCGACATTTGGGTCGCTGCAGCGGACTTAGGATCAGAACTCTATCCCTGGGGGCCTGGAGAGCACGATGTCTGGCAACGCGCCGGCGGTGATCCATCCCTACTTCCGATGCGTGGGTCGGGTCGCGCATCATGGCAAGCCGCAATCGACCTAGTTCGCAATGGCGGTGGTGGCGAAAGACTGACCCTCGAACGCCTTTTGGAGTCTATTCGGAAGGACTTTCCACAGAACGATAGGGTTCGCACACTCCAGTCGTTGGTCAAACGACGAACTGAGTAGTCGCCACCGCGGAGGCAGGGATTTGATGAATCGGGACCGATTGCATACCGAACACGTCTCAATGCTTGTCGTCACGGCGCTCTCGCTAGAGTTTTTGGCCGTCGAACGCCATCTTCGCGACGTCACCGAAGAGATTGGTCCGACGAAGAGCGTCTATAGAGTTGGCCGGTTGGGTACGGGTTCGACGGCGGTCAGCGTTGTTCAAGCGGGTCCGGGAAACCTGACGGCAGCGATAGAAACAGAACGAGCAATCCAGTTCTTTGGACCCAGTTACGTGTTCTTCGTGGGTGTGGCCGGAGGCATCAAAGATGTCCGCCTGGGAGACGTAGTAGCGGCTACGAAGGTGTATGCGTATGAGAGCGGGAAATCCGAGAAGGAGTTCTTGCCGCGGCCCGAAGCACTGCTCAGTGGACATGCACTTCTACAGAGAGCGATGAGCGTCGCACGAGATTCCAAATGGGCGTCATGGCTTGAGGTGCAGGCGACCGACGAAAAGCGCGCAGATGAATCGACAGATCCGCCACGTGCGCTCGTTGGTGCAATCGCTGCCGGCGAGAAGGTCGTCGCGTCAAAGCGATCGACGGCCTATAAGCTACTCCGAACTTCATATAGCGACGCACTTGCAATCGAGATGGAGGGGTTCGGTGCGCTCAGAGCAGCCTTCGCACACCCCGGTGTCGAGGCAATTGTCATTCGCGGGATTTCGGATTTAGTCGAGGGCAAGAGACAATCGGATCACCGTGGTTGGCAGCCCAGAGCTGCTGCACATGCAGCAGCATTCCTGGCTGAGATGATCTCTGGACTTGCGACTACCGGTGCTAGCCGTCATACCCCCGAAGACTCTGGATACGAGAAATCCCGCCTAGGGCGCCAAGGGGTTCAGCATGAACGAGCCCCAGACTTATTCCGGGTTCTACTGGACGCTGCTACAGAGTTGTATCCGACTGGACCAGCAGAGCGGGACGTGTGGACCCGCGCTGGCGGCGACCTGTCTCGGATCGAACTAGCGGTCGCCGGACGGACCGCGTGGCAGAGGGCAATAAGACTTGTTATGCAAGGTGGGGGTGGAACAGCGATAACTGTTGGTTCTTTAACTCGAGCGATGTACGAGGACTTTTCAAACAATCAGACCGTCCTGCAACTCCATCGTGAGCACTCACGGAGTGAATAGGCGCCAACCCAACGTCACAGTAGTCGGGGACGCAAAGTCGCCAGTTGAAGCAACTCACACAGTGCTAGGAGCTTTGTAAAGGCAAGCTCCAAGCGCCATTCCGCGCTGCCCAATGACCATTCATCTCCGACCTGAACATGATCATCGAAGGAATTTGCGCCTTCTCGATGTCTTCAGAGATGGCATCAAGAGCAGGAGCGAGTTGCTGTGTCGATAGCGCCGTAGTCATACAACCTGCCAGATTCCTCCGTGGTACTGGCAACTCACTTGATCATTCTATGCGGCAGGTTGCGTTCGCTGCTCCAACGTTGCCAACCAGTCGTCGAAGTGCTTGCAATCAGCCCTTATGCGATCGAGTTCTATGCGATTGACTGCGAGACTTCCGTGAAGAAGTTTCTGGTATGTGCTGAAGAGGCCCAGTAGGCGCGCGGAAGGGCCTTGTCCCGGTCGTTCATTGATGAGTTCCGGTTCTCCAAACTCGGTGAGGATTGCTTTCATGTCGCGCGCCTTGCGAGGCTCTCCTAGCACTGCTGGAACCGCTTCGGCGGAGACAAAGAGCAGTGCTTCAAACTCGTGAAGCGAAAGATAGGGAACAAAATCTACTCTAGCGCCAAAGTGGTCGTGGATAGCCTTCTCGACATGTGCGACGCGAACACGCGCAGTACCTGCGGGTCTTGAATCCATCCCAGGAAAGTCTGTTGGCAGCTCATAATAATCCAGCATTGTGGACACTATGGTTTGCTGCGGGTTGGTCGCACTGCCTAAGAGCCGCACCAAGTGGCGCTTGAATTGGGCGAAGCTGACAACTCCACCGCGAAAGCCGCCTCCGGTAAGGATCCGCTTCGTCTCTATAACTGTTGGTTGGAAGTAAAGGCCGCGCGGGTCGAAGTGGGGACACAAAACCCGTTTGATGAATGCTTCTTCAGTCTGCCCCTCTACCAGCGTGAGTACTCGCATTGAGCTACGGCCGCCCCCCAATAACATTCTTCTCCCATAGTTCTCCCAGAGAGAAGCCGGGGCTTCCTTCGAAGTCGTCCAGCCAATTCTTCAAATTACGTGTGGCGAGGTGCTCGAACGTAGTTGCTCCTTCGCGACGCTCTACGGTCCAAACTTCCTCAGCTGAGAACTGGTTGACGAGAGTTACTGATTGTGTGGACACGACAACTTGAGCGCGCTCGGCGGCATACCGCAACAGATCGGCAAGAAGCGCGATCGCAGCGGGATGAAGTCCAAGCTCCGGCTCATCAAGCAACACAAGCGCTGGCAGCGTAGGCTGAAGCAGTAACGCTGCGAGACACATGAATCGCAATGTTCCATCCGATAATGCCATCGCATTGAAGTAAGAGTCGCTCCCACGTTCCAACCATTCCAAGCGAATCTTGTCTGGGCTTAGTCCCAGCGGCTCGAGATTGAAGCGATCAAAGAAGGGCGCGATCTGTCGAATCGCGTCTTCGACATTCCGATAGGAATCCGGATGAGTCTGTTTCAGACGAAATAAGAAGGCCGCGAGGTTTCCAGCGTCTGGCCGCAGCATTCTGTTGTCATCGATTGCACCAGGCTGCTTAACTGATGCGCCATCGCTTGTGTCGTGAAAGTGGTACACAACATAGCTCTCAAGGTCTCGGAGCACGTACCGCGCTATCCGATCCTTATCACTTCCAATGGCAGCCTCACGCGATCCACTGTTGATGACTCGATTGAATGGCTTTTGATATCTATCTCGATCTTGGAAATAGACAACCTCTTGAGCGACCAGCAAAGAGTTTTCATCCGTCGGTCGCAAAGTGATGGAGTAGCCGTTCATGGCTGACGGTTCACCGAAACGCACATACAGGTACATCTCTGGTGACCTCTTGCGACCAAAATGCAAAAGGCTATCCGCACCTCGCTCCAGCGAGTAGGTGGCCAAGTTGCCTCGGGCAATCTCGCGCAAGAACCTGAACGTTTGAATTAGGTTCGATTTGCCCGAGCCATTTCCGCCGATGAAAACATTGAGCTTCGAGAGATCAAGGCTCTGATCCCTAATACTCTTGAAGCTCTTGATAGTTATGTTTTCAAGTCGACGCATGAAGTCCCCTTCCAAGTACGCACCATCGCTCGATACCACACTCTCAGTTTAAGGAGTCCTTCGGCGTTCCAATAAGATGGCTTTTGACGACATTCTACTCACTGATCCAATCCACCTTGTGGTTTGTGTTGGCCGTGACGGTATGTTCCTTAAATCAACCGCTTACAGCGCGGCATTCAGGAACCTCGCTTCGCCACGTCTTGGGTCAGCCGTCAAGCGTAGGTTGTCCAGATAGTTCGCCCAAGCCTGCATCATGTTCCTTCGCTCAGAGAGCCGCGAAGCTCGGTTGTACGCCGCCCGAACCTTGTTCCTCTCCGCGTGCGCCAGCTGCAGCTCAATCAAATCCGGGTTCCACCCTTGCTCGTTCAGCGACGTCGAAGCCATCGCCCGAAACCCATGCGCCGTCATCTCGTCTCTTGAATACCCAAGCCTCCTCAGCGCCGTGTTGATCGTGTTCTCTGACATCGGCCGTTGCCGGCTGAGCAGGGAAGGGAAGACGTATCGGCCCGATCCGGTCAACGGCTGAACTTCACGCAGTATCGCCACAGCTTGCGTCGCAAGCGGCACGATATGCGGCGTCCGCATCTTCATCTTCTGCGCCGGTATCCGCCACTCAGCATTCCCGAAATCGATCTCTCTCCACTCCGCGTGCCGCAACTCTCCAGGTCTCACAAACACCAGCGGTGACAACTTCAGTGCCGCATGCGTGACCGGCTGACCGACATACCCATCAATAGCAACCATGAGCTCGGCAATCCGCGCCGGCTCCGTGATCGCCGCATGATTCTTCGTCACGATCGGCGCGAGCGCGCCCCTCAAATCAACGCTGCAATCCCTCTCAGCTCTCCCGGTCGCAATCGCATACCTCAGGATCTGCCCAACGCGCTGCTTCGCCCGATGCGCCGTCTCATTGATCCCGCGCGCCTCAATCTTCCTCAGCACCGCCAGCAGATCCGGCGCCTTAATGTGACTGATCGGCCGCGAACCTAGCTGCGGGTAGACGTACTTCTCCAGAATCCACCGCGCCTTATAGATCGTGATCGGTCCGAGCTTCCTTGACTGCAGCTCCAACCACTCCTGCGCGACCAGCTCGAACGTCACCGTTTGCGATACCCGCTGCACCCGCCGCTGATGACTCGGATCCAGCCCATCCTGGAGCAGCCGTTTCGCCTCATCCCGCCTCTGTCTGGCCAGCTTCAGCGACACCAGCGGATACGTACCTAGGCTAATCCCGCGCTCTTTCTCTCCATATTTGTACCGCAGCCGCCACCACCGCGAGCCATCCGGATTCACCATCACGAACAGCCCGCCGGCATCGGACAGCTTGTACGTTTTCTCGCGCGGCTCCGCGTCGCGAACAACACTTTCCGTCAGCATCGAGATTCGCCTTCAATCATCCGTGGGTAACTGGGAAACCACACAGAAAACCTACCCCCAAACTTACCCCCAGACGTGGTAGGGTGACCCCAGACGTCACGGGACGTGGGTGAACGACGAAACGCTGGTTTTTACGGCATTTCGTGCGTGTGGAAGGACGATATCAGACGACGGAAAATCGTGGTCTGGTGCCCGGGGCCGGACTCGAACCGGCATGGAGTTGCCTCCGAGGGATTTTCTT
>CADEEJ010000345.1 GCA_902826315.1 uncultured Steroidobacter sp. | reverse complement strand
TCCAGGCCGGCCTTCAGCACGGCGTCGCGCACGTCGCGCGACGGATACAGTCCGGTCGACGTCAACGTAGTTCTGCCGTCACGCTCCGTGAACGTGACTGTCTCGACGACTTCGCCGGCGTCCCAGTCTTCCCATCGTTCGGTGCGCACCAGGCGCTCGGGCCGGGCGACTTCGCGATGCACGCCGTGCATGCCGACGTCCTTCCTGCCTTCGCCGCGCCAGAGAAAGCGATAAGCGCCGCCGACTCGAAGATCGACTTCGCAGATGACGAGCGAGCGCCCGGGCGCGCCATACCAGCGCTTGAGCAGCTCGGGTTGCGTATACGCATCGAAGACCAGGGTGCGCGGCGCAGCGAATATCCGCGTCACGACGACTTCACGATCCGTCGGTGTGGCGATCTGCACGTCTTCGGTGGTGTTCATCGCAGTTTCTCCTGTTCGGGCGTGAGTGTGGGCGCGCGCATCAGCGGCGCTTGCGTTTGCCAGCAGTGCGCTTGCCGGACGAGCTCTTCAGCTCATGCAGCACTGCGTCCAATTTCCGGAAGTTGCCTTCCCAGAGCTGACGGTAGGTCTCGAGCCAGTCGTTTGCTTCGCCCAGCGGCTGCGCTTCGATCCGGCAGGGGCGGCGTTGCGCATCGCGGCCACGCGAGATCAATCCGGCGCGCTCCAGCACCTTGAGATGCTTGGAGATCGCCGGCTGCGTCATCGCGAACGGTTCTGACAGCTCCAGCACTGAGGCTTCGCCGCTACAGAGGCGGGCGAGGATCGCGCGCCGCGTCGGATCCGCGAGCGCCGCGAAAGTTGCATCGAGCCGGTCCGACGTCGCCATTGCATAACCCATCAGTTGATTAACTAGATGGTTATATAACTGACGACGACTAATGCAGTCAAGCGCGGCTAAAACTGGCGGAGGCGGGAAAGGGGAGGGAATTGAACCGCACCCCGAGCCACGAGCGCACGTCACTACCGGGAGGGGTGCCCGCGACATTGCGACACGGGGCGCGGTCCGTGGCCAGAATGCCTACGGCAGCGCAGCGAGCGAACTGGACCGTAGGCTTAGGCAGAACCCCTAGGCCGCAGAACCTGGACTAAGGTGCACTTCGACATCGGAAGCGCCGTCACTCGCGCAGCCACTTCTTGAACTGCGGCGAGCCGATGAACTTGGTGAACTTCGCGTCCTGCGCGAAATCCTCGCGAGTGAACTGGTAGCCGAAGTCCTTCTGCAGCGTCGAGTAGGTCTCGATTGCCTCGGCGAACTGTCCGAGCGCGACGCGCGATTGCGCCAGCGTGAAATACGGATCGTTCATATCGGGCTCGGCGGCGATCGCCTTGGTGGCTACGGCAATCGCCTCCTTGTGCATGCCCGACATCGCATAGATGTTCGAGCGCAGTGTCTGCGTCATCCCATCGACGCCGACGCGGCTTTCGATGGACGCGATCGCCTGCAGACACTTGGTGAGATCCTTGGCATAGAAGTAGTGATCGAGCAGCATGAAGGCCGCCGCCGGATCGTTACCGTGCAGCTGTTCCAGGCGCGCCAGCATCCGGCGATAACCTGCGTCGTCACCGGCTTCGCTTGCAAGCGAGGCGCGCTGAACCAGGATGATGCGTGAGTCGATGATCTGCGGCGGCAGCTTCTCCATTTCCTGGAACGCGCCGCGCAGGTCGCCCTTGCGACGCATCTCGGCGATCGTCTTCATACGCTGCAGCGTCGCCTGGTCGATCTGCTGCATGCCGAGCAAGCTCTGAATCAGACCCGGTGCCGGCTCGGTGAGAATGCGAGCAACGCGGCCGATGACGGCGCTGTACAACTCGCCGCTACTCAGCGGCGACCAGTCGACGACGCGGGCTTTGCCTTGCGCGTCCGCCTGGACCACGAACTCGATGTACTCGAAGCCGCTGTCGCCGTAATCGAAACGCAACAGCGGCCGGTTCTCCTCGCCGCGCCGGACGACCCGCATGAACTTCGCGGCACTCTCGGGCGAGCGGTTGAGTTGCCCGAAGAAATCGGTGATCAGCGTCTTCGCAGTCGCCGTCTTCAGAAAGCCGCGCACGAACTCCGCGCGGCCTCTCTCGTTCTCATAGACGTTTGCAGCCACGCGCATGCCGAGCGTGTTGAGATCGAGCAGAGATGCGAACGCATCCGCCTGACGCTCGTTGAAGATCGTCGCGAGCTGCCCACCGACCACCTCCATGTTCGGTTGCTTGTCCGCTGGAAGCGCTGCCGCGCCGGTCGCTGCACTCAGCAGCACGATGCACGAGAAAAGGTGCAGGAAACGATGAGAGGGTTGCGTCCGTGTCATGCCGGCACACTGCCAGTGGAACGGTCGGTGAGCAACAAACTGTGTCGGCAAGGCTCGAATAGCGTCGCCTCGGTCACATTTGTTGCCCGGGGCCGGGCACCGCAGTGAAGCGTAAGTAGCCGAGCTGCCAAGATTTTCTGTTCGCCGAAAAATCGACTTACCCCATGCGGTTATCCAAAGTCGCGCAAGACGTCGCAGGCAGCGCACCGCCGGGCTGTTACCCCGGCGATGCGGCTACCACAACCGACCTTGATTGGAGGCCGATCATGGGTACGAAGCGACGGAGAGAGTCTAAGCGGCGGGAGGAGGGCGCGAGCAACAGTGGACGTGGACGGACGAAGAAAGACGTCCTTGGACTGGATGCGATTGATGTGATCGAGCGTGAGCGCGGGAATCTACGACGCGCGTCTGCGGTGCTTGCGTCGCTCAGTGTCTCGCTGGAATACCTGAAGGATCAGATCGACGCTGGCGATGTCGCGGATGTCGCAAGGCAGTTGATCGATGGAGTGACGGATGCGCTCGATCGCGTCGAGCTTGGAAAGCTGGCAACGAGATCACAACGCCCGCCCTAGGCGGCCGCAGGGTGATCACTGCCTGGCTGCGCTCGCGGCGTCGCGAAGCTCGGCACTCTTGCGTGTCTGCCGCGGTTGATCAGCGTGTAATCTATCGTTTACAGTTCCCGGCCGCTAACGCTAGCGTCGAAAGAGCGCACGGACCAGCCGATGAAGATCTACGGTTATTCTGAACGCGACCTCCCAATCGAGGAGATCGTCCCCGACTCACTGGCCGAGATCACCTTGGTCGCGTCACCGGCAGAGCTAAGGCGAATTGCGGAGTTCTTGCTCGAGGGCGCCGCCACAATGGAGCGCATGGGTGCCACGTACAGTCACGAGCACCTCTCAGATTGGGACGATTCGTTTGAGTCATTCCCGCACTTCGTCATTGCTCCGGCTGAAGCGGAGGCAGGTTAGTGCCGCAGAAGAAAGAGCAGTTCTCGCGTTACGACGTGGCCAACTACCTCAAGCGTGAGGAGGACCTGGCGAAGTATCTGGATGCCTGCATGGAGGAGGCGGGCAATGATGCCACGTACATTGCGGCTGCGTTAGGTGATATAGCGCGTGCGCGCGGCATGGCGCAGCTAGCAAAGGACACGGGGATCTCGCGCGAGGGACTGTACAAAGCGCTCTCGCCAGATGGAAACCCCAGCTTGGCGACAGTCCTCAAGGTCGTGAAGGCGCTGGGCTTGAAACTAGGCGCCAAGGTTGCTTGACACCACCTCGCAAGCCGCCTGCGCCCTGTGGTCACGGCAGCTCTCCCATCCACGGGAACGCGCACCACGCAAGCCACGAGAAGACGACGCCGTGAAACGCGAGGTTCACTCCGAACCGCGGCGTTTGCCGGTTTAGCAGCAGCAAGACCAACGCGGCAGCGACAATGATCGCGTTCCAAACCGCGACATAGAGCGTGTGCGACGTTCCTTGATACTCAATTCCGTAAGACCACCCTTGCCAGAACCACGCCAAGCTGAGCAGCACCAGGACAGACAAGGCGACTACGGACCGCTTCGGTATCTCTCTCTTGTCACGGAAGAGATGCGCGGATGAAGCGAGGAAGGCCGCGACAACGGGTAGGCACGCTAACGCGAAAAGCAAGAAGGATGGCCACACCCGTTCGTCGAGCTCGAAGATCCAGAGCGCCGGGACGGTTGAGACAAAGGCGAAAGGTGAACTCGTTGAGGGTACGTTGGCTCGGATTGATAGAAAGGCGGCCACACCCACCAAGCTGGCAACAGCCAAAATGGACGCCGTGCTATTCCTTCTAAGCAGCATGGCTCTACTGCTCGGGACTGCGAGTCACACGTGTCGGCGCGCACTGCCCTGTGCGCAGACCATCGTCGACGAGGTCAACGAATGACTGCGCAATCTGCCGCACACGAACCTTTCGACGCTCAAGCAGGATATCTTCATGAGCCAATACAACTAAAGGCGGCTCGTTCTTACCGCCTGAGAAGTCAAAGCACACTGGATCATAGTTCGCAGTGTCCGGCCGGCCGACCTGAACGTAAGCTCGAGCGATGAGCCATGGAGACATGTACCGATCGCCGAACGGTGCTGTCGTGATATCCATCGACGATCCGTCGTTGAGGTTGGAGAAGATGGCCACTCCGCCAAGTTCAAACTCGGGGAAGATGTAGTTCAGCACCAAGTGCCGGAACGAGGGTGGAAACTTTCGCCCGAAGCGGGCCTCGATATTTGGTACCCAAGGAGCGCCGTCATTGGCCTCGAACGGCGCGCCGGCTGCTTCCAGCTTTGCCACCAAATTTCCAATTCTGGTTTCGATGTTCATTGGGCTGGCGCTCTGAAAAAGGGTCCTGCTAAGCCTTCCTTCTCACAAGCCAGGCAAAGAGCCAGCCAAGGAGTGCGCCGATCGGGCCGATAACAACGATGTTCCACATCGGCATGAAGATCAGGGCAATCGGAGCTGTGGAACTTGTCGGATAAGTGAAGATCGAGCGGAAGAGCAGAAGGTCTGCCATGCACACTAGAGCCAGCGCCCCGACAAATACGTGGGATGGCCCGGCCGCGACGAGTAGCCCGCCAATCACGTAAGGAGAAATGGACCAAAGCAACAACGGAAGTGAGATCGAGGTAGATTTGACCAGTCCAATATGAGCATGCAAGGCGATCCCCAGCAGCACCAAGCCCGTCGCGAGTAAGTGACTGCGCTTCATACTTCTCGGCTTAGCGTTCCGGCCATCCATAGTACTCACAATGTTCTCGCTCTCTGCTGCACAGAAATACCCAAGTGTATTGCTCATGCACATATGCACGAGCAACGTAGCCTTCGTGCTCTAGGTCTCGGATCCGTTCAACAGCGTCGGGAGCGATTTCCTTTGGCGTTGGTTGGAGCCTGGCTACGAACTCCTCAAACTCTGTTGCGCGGAACGAAAATTCATCCTGGGCAGTGTTGATATCGATATCGCCAGACACCCGGAGAGCATGCGATGACGAGGGCAGCACATCGGGAAGCCATCCTCGTTCGAAGGCC
>CADEEJ010000344.1 GCA_902826315.1 uncultured Steroidobacter sp. | reverse complement strand
GACCTTCGTGAGATTGGGCGGCGCGGGATACAGACCCACGCTGATTTCTGATTCCGTCTTCCCCGGGGCGAGATGACAGCCCGCACACATCGCGTCGTAGTTGCCGGCACCGCGACGTACGCTCGCCGCATTCTGCAGATCAGGCACGTCGATGCCACGGGCGCGTACTTCGATCGAACGCTCGCGGGCAGTTTCGAGAACGCGATAGACGAGCGGTGAATGCGCTTCATCGGCGGCGACGTTATAGAGCCCGGCACCAATCACGAGAGCGCCAAGTGCGGCGAGGACGGCCACCACGATTGCAACAGTCAGCAGTGTTCTATTCATCTCTTCTCTCTCCTCGCCCCAAGGTCGCGACCCGAGGGCTGCATTCGGCGTTGGCGCGCTAGTGCTCCGGGGAAAAGAATGTCGTCATGACCGCCGTTGCGCTCAACACCGCGCAGATCAGCAGGTATTCAGCGGCGATGGCCCGTTGAAATGTGATCGCGATTCTTGGCGTCGTCGCAATGGCCGGGGCATATCGCCATTTGTTCAGTGCGGCGAGACCCATGAGCACCGCAAAGGCCGCAATTTTGGCGAGCAGAAGCTCTCCATAGCTCTCGCCAAACACTGCCCAGCGATCGACCAGTACCGTCGTCAACAAGACACCCGCCAGGAGGATGCCCGGCACCCACCAACTCGCGATACGTGAGAAACCATCGACCACGTTGGCGGCGAGGAGTGTTTTCTCCCTTCGACTGACCACGTACAGCGGCACCAGTGCGCCGAACCAAAACGCGACAATCCCGAGATGCAGGCCAAGCAACGCTGCCAGCCAGACGCGATCGGTGTGAGCTGCGGTATGACCAACCAGCAGAAAGCCAGCCAGCGCCAGCGTCGCACCACCGACGCCCACTTGCGTCCAGATCCTGCCGCTGCGATTAATTGCTACCGCAATGATTGCCAGCCCAGCGATGCGCATACCCCACGCGGAACTCATGGGTGAGTCGAGGACCAGCGACTGCAGGGATAAATCGAGGACGCCTGACAAAGCGCCCGACATCCGTGCGGCCTCGAGAAGGTAGTGCACGGACACCAGCACGATGCCGGCGAGCGCGGAGATGAAACCCACGCGCCGGATGGCCTCTGACGCAAGCTCGAGCCGGCGGCCGAAAATCGCGACAAACATCGCGATTCCGGCCGCCTGGAACAGTGCAATGAAGCTCAGTGCGCGAACCAGCGCTGAAATCACATCCGTCAACATGCGTCATCCCCGCAGGTGGCTGCGATCACTTGCCGGTGACGGTGAAGTGCAAAGCGCCGGACATCACATGGTTGTCGGCCCCGACCACGCGCCAGTTGACGACATACTTGCCGGGCGCAAGCGGAGCGACAGGCACGCTAAGTTCTTCAGAAGATTCTTTCGGTAGCGGACTGAGACTCTTCGCTTCCTTGTCTCCGTCTTTCTGAATGGACAATGCCGTAAGCCGTGTCGCCTCCGAAAAGTGCAACATGATTTCTGACGGCGGGCTGGCAAGCACGCTCTTGTCGGCCGGCATCGCCATCTCAAGATGGGTGTGCGCCTGTACTGTGCCCGTCAACGCGAGCATTGCGGCAGCCACCATCACATTTCGATTCTTCGTCATTGCGGGTCTCCAAAGAAAAAACCAAAAACAGTGAGGCCGTCATCAAACATGCTTGTCATCGTGGGCCGCCAGTCAGAACCACACCCGCAAACCCGCGACGATCTGTAGATCATCGTCGTCATCACCTGCAGCGCGCGCCAGATCAGCGGTGTCGCCGTAGGCGCGCGTCCAGACGACACCGACGTAGGGCGCAAACTCCCGGCGAAACTCGTATCGCAGTCGCAGGCCCACTTCGCTATCCGCCAAGCCAGATCCGACGCCGTTGCGCGGATCGTCCTTGCCGTAAAGATCAAATTCGATCTTCGGCTGCAGGATCAGCCGTTGTGTGAGGAGCAGGTCATACTCCCCCGAGAAGCGCGCGGCAGTGCGGCCCTGCTCGCCGACATACACGGTCGCTTCGACTTCGAACCAGTACGGTGCGAGTCCGTGTACGCCAAAGGCCGCCCACGTGCGTGACGGACCTTCGCCGAAGTCCTGGCGAAAGCCAGCCTGCACCTCCCACCAACGCGCAACGACACGATCCCAGAACAGCTCAGCGAGCCCTTCGTACTCTCCCCCAATGCGGTTGCCTTCGGACCTCAACCACACTTTGTTGTAGTCGTTGCCGTACCAGGCTTGCCCGTCCCAATGCACTGCATTGCTGTTGTCAATCTCATGCCATTCAAACTCATCCAGCAACACCATGCCGAATGCGGCGGTGTCATCCATCTGCATGAGCTCAATCATTTGTTCGTTCGACATGTCATGCATCGGGTGCTGCGGCGGATCAGGAGGCACGTGCCGCTGCTCGCTTTCGGTGGGTCCGCTGTTTGCTTCCTTGGTGTGTTGCCCTTGCCGCTCATCCTCGGCGACCGCTTGCTCCGCAGGGATCGGATGCTCTGCGTGTTGCGCTTCCTCGCGCGGTGGGTTCTTTTCTTGATGCTGATGATCCGGATGATCCTCGGCCGCGGTGGCAACGCCCGTGCCGACGACGAGAACAACCACAGCTGAGAGCCTCGCCATGACGTTCATTCGTGGTCTCCCGGGTGCGCCTCACGCGCCGCGACCTCCACTTCGCGAAACATACCGGCTTCCATGTGGTACAGCAGATGGCAGTGATAGGCCCAGCGACCGAGCGCATCCGCAGTGACGCCGTAACTGACGCGCTGCGCCGGATTGACGGTGACCGTATGTTTGCGAACTTGGAACTCACCCTTGTCGTTCTCGACTTCACTCCACATGCCGTGCAGATGGATCGGATGAGTCATCATCGAGTCATTCACAAGCGTGATGCGCAAGCGCTCGCCAAAGTGGAAGCGCAGCGGCGCCGCCTGGGAGAACTTCTGGCCGTTGAACGACCATATGAATCGCTCCATGTGCCCCGTAAGATGTAGCTCGATCTCTCGGCCGGGCTCGCGTCGATCAATGGGCCCGCCGAGCGTGTGCAGGTCGGCATAGGTCAGCACTCGCCGGCCGTTGTCGCGCAATCCCACACCCGGATCGTCTATTCGGGCATTGACCTGTTCAGCTCGCCCGTCAACCATTGGTCCGAACTCCGTGTCCGCATGGCGCGGGGAGACGGCGGCCGCCTCACCGTGCTGCATCCCGGCGTGTCCCATTGCGGCGTGATCCACCTCACCGCCAGAGTTCGCACTCTCATGCTTCGTTGTGCTGTGATCCATGCCTTGCATGGAGTTGTGATCCATCGACCGCGGATCGACGTGTGTGCCGCCGTGCTTCATGCCGCTCATGTCATGCGCCATACCCATGTCCGCCATTGTGAGCAACGGTCGTGGATCAAGCGGCGGAATCTCCGCTTGCATGCCGCTCGCAGGTGCGAGCGTGCCGCGTGCGTATCCGGATCGATCCATCGACTGCGCAAAGATCGTGTAGGCGCGGTCATCCTTGGGCTCGACGATCACGTCGTATGTCTCCGCAGTACCGATTCGGAACTCATCAACCGTGACAGGCTCGACATCCTGTCCGTCAGCAGCAACGACAGTGAGCTGCAGGCCGGGGATGCGCACATCGAAGAAGCTCATCGCTGAGCCGTTGATGAACCGCAGCCGCACTTTCTCGCCGCGTGCAAACAGCCCCGTCCAGTTGTTCGCCGGCGCTACGCCGTTCATGAGGTAGGTGTAGGTGTAGCCCGAAACGTCCACGAGGTCGGTGGGGTTCATGCGCATCTGCCCCCACATGCGCCGGTCGGCGATCGTCTCGCTCCGTCCCTGCTGGCGCGCATCCTCGAAGAAGTCGCCCACGGTGCGCTTGCCGAAGTTGAAATAGTCGCTTTGTTTCTTGAGCGTCGCGAAGAGTCGCTCGGGATCGGTATCGGTCCAATCGGAGAGCAACACGACATAGTCGCGATCGGCACGGTGCCGTTCCCCTCCACGTGGCTCGATCACGATCGGCCCATACAACCCGGTCTGCTCCTGGAAACGCGAGTGCGCGTGATACCAGTACGTTCCATATTGGTTCACTTTGAATCGGTAGGCGTACATGCCTCCGCTCGGAATGCCCTCGAAGCTCAAGCCCGGTACGCCATCCATATCAGCGGGCACGATCATGCCGTGCCAGTGAATGGAGCTGCGCACTGGCAAACGATTCGATACTCGCAAGATGATCGTGTCGCCTTCGCGCCAGCGCAGAAGCGGTGCAGGCACCTGCCCGTTCACGACGGTGCCAATCCGCGACTTGCCCGTGAAGTTCACCGGTGTCTCGCCGATCTGCAGATCGAATTCCGTACCGGAGAGAACGCTCTGTGTTGCGTTCTGCGGCCAGGCGAGGTTCCGTGCGGCACCGAGCACGAACAGTCCGGCACTCGCGCCGCCTAGGAAGTGTCTACGAGTCAGCCCCCCTACGGGGAGGCGTACTAATTCAGTCTTGTTCATCACAATCTCTTCAAAGGTTCCTGCGGCGGAGGCGCTGACTGCGCCTCCGTGTTTGCGTCTGCCGCCTCGTCTGAGAAACAATCGAGGATCGAATGCCGCACGGGATTGGTCGTTCCCGGCTCGTCAATGAAGTTGAGCAGACACTCGCGCCAGCGCCGCAGTTCCTCGATCTTCCGATCGATGATCCGCACCCTTTGCTGGACGACGCCTACTGCTGTCCCCTGCCCGCCTTCGAGCGCGAGCAACTCGCCAATCTCTTCCAATGAAAAGCCCAGCAGGCGTCCACGGCGAATGAACTTCAGCTGTTTCACGTCCAGCTGCGAGTACTCCCGATATCCCGAAGGACGGCGGACCTGTGGCGGCAGCAGTCCGACCTTTTCATAGAACCGGATCGTATCGACGCTGACATGAGCGAGCTTTGCGAGCTGGCCAATGGATAAGCTCTGCATAAAACACTCCGCAGACGGGTCGCTGCTTGACTGCACCGCATTGCGTCAAGCGCCTGGGTGCAGCGTTCAGCGAATCTTCGGCGTCAAGCGCGATTTACCGCGGCTGGGCTGCGGTGGCGAATGCACTCAACGAGCGGCGATGGAGTGGTAGTTAGGCGGGGGGACGGAACAGAAGAGAGATGCGATCCGGCAGGTGCCCGATAGCCGCGAACGGGATGCTGCGCTGCCCGAGGATCACAAGGTTCATGACTAAGGCCGGCGTCTCGATCGCAGAGATGTGCAAGCAAGGACAGTTGCAGGTGGTCTTGCAGCAGTCGACGTCGTGACCATGTGAGGCGCCGCCGGTGTGGACCTCTGCCGTGACATCCATCGACTCGGCGGATGGCCGAGCGACATTCGACATATCAGCGTGA
>CADEEJ010000343.1 GCA_902826315.1 uncultured Steroidobacter sp. | reverse complement strand
CACCGCCGATGGTCAGCGCACCCGTGGCATCGTCGCAGAGAGCATAGGAAGAGTGAGGCCCGCACAGCCGAGCAGATTCCGTATCGTCGCAACTCGAGGAGCTACTGATGGACCAGCCCGCACGAGTACCGCTTGGCGCCGCGACGCCGAAGCTGTCGATTTGCATTTCCACATTGAATCGCGTCGAATTTCTGCGTGCAGCACTCAACAAGATACTTCCGCAACTGACCGATGAATGCGAGGTCCTGGTCGTCGACAACGCATCTACCGACAATACGCCCCACGTCATGGCGGAGCTCGAACGCAAGCATCGCGGCCTGCGCTGTGTCCGCAAAGAGACCAATCTCGACCTGGATGCAAATTTCGACCGCGCAATCGAGCTCGCGCGCGGTGACTATTGCTGGCTCACCTCCGATGACGATCTACTCAAACCCGGCGCTGTCGCGGCAGTGCTCAAGTCGTTGGCCGATGATCCGAGTGCCGTCCTCGTCAACTACGAGTTCCGGGACTTCACGGCAACTGAAGTGCTGCAGGAACGAGTTCTGGATTTCGTGACCGACCGGATATACGGACCGTGGGAACTGGAACGCCTATTCGTAGAAGTTGCCGACGCCGTGCGCTACATTGGTGCCGTGGTCATCAGACGGGCCGTGTGGCTGAGCAGGCAACGTGAGCTGTACATCGGGTCATACTACGGCTTCGTGGGCATGCTGTATCAAGCGGCCCTGCCACGTGGCGTGCGCGTAATCGCCGAGCCGTACGTGATCTATCGCCTCGGGAACACCGCGACGTTCTCCGAGCAGTTGATGGAGATAGTTCTCGTAAAATGGCCGTCACTAGTAGCGTCGCTGCCAATTTCGACGGCGGCAAAACGCAGGCTGAAGAGCGCGGAGCCTTGGAAGCATGCCAGCGAGCTACTATTCTGGCGTGGGAATGGACGCTACTCGTATACCCAGTACAAGCTCTGGATTCGACCACAGCGCCCGACGCGCAGCGCTCGCGCTATTGCGGTACTTTGCGCCCTGATCCCGCGCGGCATGGCTAACATCGTGTTGCGCATGTACCTCGCCCCGCGTCGGCGCAAGCTACGGCAGCTCGATGGACTTAAGCTCGCGATGCTTCGATTGAGCCCGTTCTACCTCCGCAACCGCAGCGTGCGAAAGCAACAGGAGCACGGAGCGACTCCATCGACGCATGTGACCTGACGTCAGGCGGCGTGCCGGAAGATTGAGCGTCAATCCTCGTCGCGCGCAGTTCGGCCGAGCGGGACGTCGAGCACGCTGGGATGGAGCTCATCGTGGTGCAGAAACACTGTCACGACGCGCGCATCGCGGCCTGATTCCAAAGCGACTGCGCCGCCAGTGTTGTAGTTCCGTTGGCTGTAGATCGAATCATTTGGCCCGATCACCAATCGCAAGCGGTGCCCTTTGCGGACTTCCGCTGAGGTGAACGTAAACCGCTCGAAATCGTAGCGCAACGGTCGTGCGTTGCTCACGAGCTTCTGCTCGCGCAGACTCTCTCGGTAGCGTGCGCGCATGACGTCGGTCGTAAGCTGAATTGCCGTCCCGTCCAGATGGACCTCGTAGAGAGACACGCTGAAGTCCGTGTCGGGCTGATCGATGGACAGCCAAAGAGAAAGTCGGACGAAGCCGCTGATAACCGTATCCTGCTCAAACGGCTCGCTGTGATAGACAAGGCGCCTGCCGGCGGCCGCATATACCATGCGATGGTCAGCACGATCCTCTGGATCGATTTTGCTCTCCAGCTCCGCCAGGCGCGTGTCGCATGGATCGTAGACATAGTGCGCCGGACCGTCCTTCCGGGGAGGTACTGTACTCAAAGAACCGGACTTGAACACATCGTTGGTGTTGTTGTTGTCAGAGCGCAGGTAGAAACGGACGTAGCGCTCAGTAATGTCTTCCAGCGAATCAGCGTAGCGCCAACACTCTGCACCCAGCACATAGTAAGCGACCTTGCGGCGCAGGAATTCGGGTCTCGGACCACTCCGCATGATCCATGTGTACCAGTCCAGGTGAAGTTTGCGCAGGTCGACCAAGCTGGCATCTCCGACTTCGATTCCTGAGAATTTCCGCGAGGGGACTCGCGTGCCCGCATGGTCCCACGGTCCAATCACCAGAAAGTGCGCAGCACCCTGCGCGCCGGCTCGATGCCTGAGGTGCTCTCGATAATGCATCAGTGCGCCGAGCTGATCATCGTCGTATATGCCGGTGATGGTCAGGACTGGGATTGAGATCCGCGCATACTCCACCGCGCTTGGGTTATATGCGTCCCAGTACGCGTCGAGCTGTGGATGCGACGCCCACTCCTGGAAGATGCCCGAGGGATTGCCCACCTGGGCGTCGAGTTCGACGAACGGAACACCCGACTTGAGCAAGTCGCGAAACATCTCGCCCCAAAAGACTCCGTTGCTCCAGAAGAGCCGATCCTGAGACGTTCGCCCTGCAACCAGGGTCAGCCACTGCATCCAGTACGGTGCTGCAATGTTGTTACGGATCGGAAAGTCACTGCCGACGTGCGGCGAAGCGACCGGTACGATTGTCTGCAGCGATTTCGGGCACTCTCTTGCGGCAGCCCACTGGACGTGGCCGCCATATGAGCCACCCCACATCGCAACCTTGCCATTGCAATACGGTTGCGATGCCAACCATGAGATGACGTCCGATGCGTCGGCCGGCTCGTTGATCAAAGGCCGGAACGTTCCTTCCGAGTTGCCCCGGCCGCGGACGTCCACAGCGACGAACGGATAGCCATTGCTGGCAAAATACATCCCGACATCGTGATACGTCTGTCCGACGTAGGGCGTGAGCGTGAGGACGGCGGGTGCAGGCTCGATCAACTCCCGGGGCAGATAGAGAGTTGCGTTCAGACCGATCCCATCTCGCAGTTGAATCCTCACGCCCCATTGCATCTTGACGGCTGAGGGCATGAATGCTTCGCTCCGCTCGCTCGAGAATTGGACAGTTGCCGATCTTGCGCCTTGGGTCGCACGCCTGCGACATGCAGGCGTGCACACTTCGGACGGCTTCGCCGCCTCAGCTCGCTGAGGCGCGTCGATCATCGCTGGCTACGTTCCGCTTAAGATTGTCGAAGTACCGATAGACACGATCGTATAACTCTCGCTCCTCTCTATCGTGACGCTGCTGCGCAGTCGCATCGCGCACCGGCGACTTCGACGTGTAAACGTCTATCATGAAGAAGATCAGCTTGGTCTTTTCGCCCATGTCGACCAGCAGGATGCTGTCGAACCCGAACTTCTCCCGTGTCTCGCCATAGCTGCCGCCATTTTCATTCAGAACCTCGAGTGCGATGAGCCGGTGCGGGATTATCTCGGCCAGCCCATACACGTGGTAGTGCGGCAGCGGCACCTCTGCCCCGACATCACGCGGGTACACGCGTTCGAAATGCCCTACTCTACCGGGTTCACCCGAGACGGTTTCGAGCCGATGGTCGGACATCCAGGCGCGTATGGCCAACGCGTGCGGCCAAACCCTTGCGACAGGCGAGTCGATGAGCGTCTCGAAGAGACGATAAACGGAGTCGTACGGTTTGTGATCGAGACTTGCGTAGCAACGCGACTCCTCGGACATTCCCTGCGGCTGCATAGATGGCTCCTTTGCTAACTCAGATGCCGTTCGCGGCTTGGACACGCATCTCGTAGTCAATTGACATGACGGTGAGTTGCGCGCTTGACACGTGCACCGTGTGCGACGTCGGCAAAATCTTATCGCAGTTTCCTGGGTAAACAACCGCCGCTGCTCGCACTCTGTTTTGTCTGCGGCGCTGTAGGCGGAAACACTTTCGCAAACCCAACTCTGTCCCGGCGTGCAGCCATGTGGCCTATCGGATCTGCACGGCTGCGATCGTCGCACCAGCCACTTCGTCCTGCTGCACGGCTGCGCGATCAGCCTTCTCAAGGTCGCGCGCAACGGTATTGCTGGCAGAACGCGCTTGCCAGGCAGCCAGCACGTATCCAGGAGTGAGTACCAGGAGCGCGTAGCGGAGGGACTCATCTCCCGCCACATCTCGGAACGCATCACTCAGCGCTCCAGCCGCAAGGGGTCCAAGCCCGAGACCGACAAAGTTGGCAACGAGATATATCAATGCAAAGGCAACTGCGCGCATGCGCTCGGGTACGAGTGTTTGAATCGTGGCGGACATCGGGCCATCGGTCGTCGTGAGACCCAGGGCAAAAAACGCAGACAGCCCGAATGCCAGGTGCGGCGTGGGTGAGGAATAGATGAATACCGAAACCACACCAGCTCCGGTGATGGTGCAAGCCAGCGCTCTAAGCTGCAGCCTCTCATTGTTGAGGGCGTAGCGAGATGCCAGCGTGCCGCCCAAATACGTACCGATGACTCCACCGGTGCCCAAGGTCAAGGCCAGCCATGTACCAGTTGCTCCCGTCGACAACCCGAAGCTGCGCAGAAAGAAGGTCGGCAGCCACTGCAGCACCCCGTATGTGAAGAACGACATATTTGCGTGGCAGAGCAGCAGGTGACGGAAGGTTGGAGTCTGCCAAAGTGTCTTCCACACTTGCCGCAGGCTTGGCTGAACTGTCGCATTTGGAACAGGAAGCGCGACGGCTTGCCCGGCCGCCCGGAACTTCCTTGGTTCACGCAGCGTGAACCACGCAACCGCGGCCAGGATGACGCCAGGCGTACCCAGAAACATGAATGTGACGCGCCAGCCGTAAGCCTCATTGAGCCACCCAGCCAGGAAATAGCCCAGCACGAAGCTCAAGGGACCACCCATCGCATAAATCGCCGCAGCACGCGGACGCTCGGCGCGTGTGAAGTAGTCGCCAATCAAAGATAGCGCAGGAGGCATGCAGCCTGCCTCACCCACGCCGACGCAAACACGGATCAACAGAAGCTGGACGAAGCTGCCGGCAAAGCCGCAGAGAGCGACCATCACACTCCACAACACAGCTGCGAGCGAAATGACCAGGACCCGATTGCCCCGATCTGCCCAGCGCGCAATCGGAACACCCATGATGGAATAGAAAAGCGCGAAGGCAATCCCACTCAGCAAGCCCAGCTCGGTGTCACTGAGCTGCAGATCCCTCTTGATGTCCTCGAGGAGAACTCCGAGCGCGAGCCGGTCGACATAGTTGAAAAGCAGAATTATTGTCAGGACACCAAGCAGGTAGTTCCTGTAAGCGGAAGATCGCACTGAAACGCTCACGCGTGATTGAACCAGACCAGCTGCCGGCGCATGTAAGTTTCCATGCCGTTGACTCCGCATTCAGCGCCGATCCCGGATTGCTTTGCCGGCTCGTGAGAGAAGGCGTGGCCGGGTCCCTCACCACTTTGCGCCGCCGAGTTGATAAGGACAGATGAGCGAATTGCCTTGGCCATCCTCATGCCGCGCGAGAGATCACTCGTCCAGACA
>CADEEJ010000342.1 GCA_902826315.1 uncultured Steroidobacter sp. | reverse complement strand
AGACCGCAACAGGGTAGCAAAAGTACTCTCCACGTTGCCCTGCGTCGCGCTTGGCGCGATGATCCCGGCCTACAACAACGCTAATCCCGCCCGTTACGAACCAAGGAGTCCTCGGCTTGCCCCGCTCCAGCGCCGTTTTTTTCGACGTCGACGGCGTGCTCATCGACTCGCTCCCGCAGCACTTGCGTATCTGCGAGGACAAGGCGCGCGAGTATGGCCTGACCGGCGTGGTCGTCCCCGGCCCGGCCGAGTTCCGGCGGCGGGTCAGCCAGGGCATGAAGGTCAGCCCGATGCTCAACCTGTTCCTGGCCGTCGGATTTCCGCAAGCGGCAGCAGAGCGAGCCGTGCGCGAATACGAGCAGGACTTTGCGATTCGCTATCGCCCGCAGCCATTTCCCGGAATCGACCCGATGTTGCAGCGCTTGCGTGCGAATGGCATCAGGCTGGGCCTGATCACTGCGAACATCCGGGCGAACGTCGATTCAGCTCTGGGCGCGGCCCTCGATCACTTCGAGCCTGCGTGCCGGTTCTATTTCGACAGCGCCACGGGTCCCGTGTCCAAGTCGGCCTATCTCCGCGAAGGCATGCGCAGGCTGAATGTCGAGCCGCAACGCTGCACGTACGTTGGCGATCAGCCGGCTGATGCGCGGGCGGCAAGCGAAGCACGAGCCCACTTTCTCGGCGTCACTTTCGGCTGGGGCCTCGTCGACGGTCAGGACGGCCTCGTATTGGTCGACAACGTCGAGCAGATCGCCGATGCGCTGCTCGAAGGACGCGAGCACGCGAGCAAGGACTAAGGCATGCCGTACGGGCGGATCGGTCAAGGCATCGCACTAGCGTCATTCGTCGCCGCGATGTGGGCAGCGTGTCTTTACATCGCAGCAGACGTCGCCCCGCCGATGTTGCTGATCGGCGCCGCCATCGTGATTTTCGGCCTCGCCTGGAACGACCGGGGACCGAAACCGGAGTACGACGACTACGCTTCACCAGGACAACTGGCGGTGGCGGCAGGTGCGGTCATCCTGATCGCCGCGGTGCTGCTGGCGCTGCCGTCGAATCTTCGCGTCGCCGAAGAGGCGCCTGAGTTCAGCACGGTGGCGGCAATCGACGCCAAGGTCGATCGATTTCTCAAGACGCGGCAGACGGACCCATCAGTGCTCGCTGCGGCAACGTTCGGTGGCTTCGCACCGGGCAGCGCAAGCCTGGACTGCAAAGAGGCAGCGACCCACGGGGCGTTGGAGTCTCTGCTCGATCGAGCCGCAGTCGCTCACAAGCAGAGACAGCAACTCGTTCTGCTGCTGATCGGCATGACAGATCGCACGCCACTCAAGCCTGCGCTGAGGAAGCAGTACGAATCGAATGTCGGCCTGGCTGCAGCAAGAGTCGAGCGCGTGCGAGCGTGTCTGGCGAGCGAGCGGCCGGATGCGGCTGCCGTCATCGCGGCAATGCAGATCCTCCGGCTGACATCGGGACCGGTGTATTCACCGGAAGTCAGCGAGCCGCCCGCCGCCGAGACGGCGAAGATGGCGCTGGATCGTCAAGTGAGCGCGCTGTTGTTCAGTCTTGCGGTGACCACGACGCAGTCGCCGGGCAAGTCTGCGAGCCAGTCGGCTTCGAAAGCAAGCGGCGAGGCAACGCAAGCGCCGCGGCATTGGTTTCGCTGCGTATTGCTCATCCTCGGAGTGGGAGGACTGCTCGCACTGGCTGTAGCAATCATGCGTGCGCCCGCGCACGCCGACACTGACAAGAAAGAGGAAGGCGACAAGAAGGACGAAATGGCGAAGAGCAACCTGGAGGTGAAGAAGACCGCTGCTGAATGCGACAAGATCGCCGAGGCGCTCGCACACGTGCGCGAGATGCACCAGCTCTTCGCCCAGTTGCGGTCCACCAACTTCAACTTCTTCGTCGTCATCGTCGGCGCCGAGATCGCTGCGGCCGCGTCGCTGACGAAGACTCACAATACGCTCCTGCCATTCGTCGCAGCACTGGCCGTGGCGCTCACCTGCGTCATCTTTTACGGTATCGAGCGGCGAACCGTCGAAATGATCGGCGATGCCCGCGAGGAACTGGAGCGGCTGGAAGTGTCGATGGGCGTGTACCTCAGTCGCGCGGACTCATGGAGAAATCCTGCCGTTCCTCGCCATCGCCGCCTCACGCACACGAATCTGTATTTCACCGCCTTCGCCGTCGTCTACTTCGGAGCGATCATCGCGCTGCGTTTGTACTATCCGGGCTGATGTCACATGCAAACACCGACTCGATTCGCTCCTTTCCTGATTGGCGCAGCGCTGCTTGCCTCGGCACCTGCACTCGCGAACGACGCAGCAGTAGATCCCCGGATTCGCCAAGTCGAATCCGGGTTGCTACCGCGTGCAGCGCTGAAGGAAAACCTCGGCCGCACAGCGACTCTCGAGCAACGGATGCGTGAGCTGGGCATTCCCGGCCTCAGCATCGCTCTGATCGACGGCGGCAAGATCGCCTGGGTGCGCGCATACGGTGTGCGCGACACAGTCGACAAGACGCCGGTCACCGTCGACACGCTCTTTCAGGCGGGTTCGATCAGCAAGCCCATCGCCGCACTCGGCGCGTTGCGGCTCGTCAAGGAAGGCAAGCTTTCACTGGACGAAGACGTCAACGCGAAGCTGAAGACCTGGCGTGTCCCGGAGAACGAATTCACGAAGGACCAGAAAGTCACGGTCCGTCGCTTGATGAGTCACACGGCCGGCCTCACCGTTCACGGATTTCCCGGTTACGCGGTCGGCACCGACATTCCGACTGTCGTGCAAGTGCTGGATGGTCAGCCGCCGGCGAACACATCGCCGGTGCGCGTCGACGTTGTTCCTGGCAGCACCTACCGCTACTCGGGCGGCGGTTACACCGTGATGCAGCTGCTGATCGCCGACGTCGCGAACGAATCGTTCGAATCGTTCATGCAATCGAAGGTGCTCGACGTGATCGGGATGACGTCGAGCAGCTATTCACAGAGTCCATCGCCCGCCCTCGCTGCACGCCGCGCCTCAGCGCATCGCCCGGACGGCGCGCGCATTCCCGGCAAGCTACATATATATCCGGAGATGGCGGCAGCCGGTCTTTGGACGACGCCGAGCGACCTCGCGCGCTATGTGCTCTACGTGCAGGCGGCGAGTCGCGGTGAAACCGGCCAAGTGCTCACGACCTCGCTCGTGCGGGAGATCGTCACGCCACAGAATGGCGGCGGACACGGCCTGGGGCCGAGCATCAACGGCACCGGTGCATTCACGCGCTTCGGACACGGCGGTGTCGATGAAGGATTCGAGGCCGACATGGTCGGCTATGTCACTCGCGGCCAAGGCGTCGTGATCATGGGCAACGCGAATCTCGCCCAGATGCTGTTCCAGGAGATCAAGGGCAGCGTCGCGCGCGCCTACGCATGGCCCGGCTACGAGATCGAACCGCAGCTCGAAGCGCAACGAATCCCGGCATCCTTGCTGGAGCGGATCCGCGGCAAGTATCAGCTGAATCCGAACACCGCCGGCTCGTTCGTTGCGCGCGACGGTCGTTTGTTCCTCGAGATCTCCGACTTCGGCGCGATGGAAGTGTTCGCGAAGAATTCCACGGAGCTGTTCGCGCCGCCAATGGGGCCGATGACGTTCCAGCTGGTCGAAGCCGATGGCAAAGTCACCGGGCTGAAGACCAGCAACGGTCGCGAGTTCAAACGCATCGAGTAACGATCCGCTACACGCGCTGTAGCTGGCTAGCGCGCGCGTAGCGACTTGGCGGCTGACCGACGTGTCTGCTGAAGGCGGTGCTGAAGGTGCTCGCTGAGCTGTAGCCCACGCGCTCAGCAACCTCGGCGAGCGCGATGTCCTCGCGAAGTAGATTCTTGGCGACCGCCATGCGCCACGCGACCAGATATTCCATTGGCGGCAGGCCCACTGCGCGCGAGAAGCGGTCGAAGAACGCGGAGCGCGACAGCGCGACTTTCCTCGCGAGCTGCTCCACTGTCCACGAGCGTGCGGGATCGCCGTGAATGTGTCGGATCGCTGCAGCGAGCCGCGTATCGGCCAACCCGCGTAGTAGACCCGGCGGAGTATCGTCGTCAGGCTTCGAGCGCAGCGCCTCGATGAGCAGCAACTCCACGAGACGCGCCAACACGAGATCGCGACCTGTCCGCCGCTCGCGCGACTCCTCGCTGACGAGCTTCACGAGCTGCGCTAGCCGCTCGACGCCACGCACGTGCAGGAGCGCCGGCAGCAGTGACACCAGCAGCTGCGCGTCTGGCGAGTCGAACACGAAATAGCCGCCGAGCAAACGCACGTCCGGACGCCCGCCGCGCCTGCCGTGCCGGATCTCACCGGTCGCGGCAGCCGTGACTTTCGGATCGAGTAGCACCGGCTTCACCGGCTCGAACCCGGACATCGTGAAGCTCGGGGTGGCGGGCAACAGCACGAAGTCGCCCGCCTGCAGCTCGACCGGTTCCGCACCCTCGACAGCCAGCCGACATCGGCCGTCGAGCACAGCGCAGAAGCTCGGCTGACCGAACTCCGAGTAGCGCACGCCCCAGCGACCCGCGCCGCTGATGCCTTTGGCAAACACTGCCCGCGGCCGCAGCAGCGTGATGATGTCAGCGAGCGGATCGCTCATTGCAGGACTCTCGCAAACGAAAAGTGGACGATTGATTGTAGAGAGTCCGGCGCGCGGTAGCTATCGTTTGCTCCATCGAAACCCACGATGGAGCGAACGCCATGAAAACCGTACTCATCACTGGTTGCTCGTCCGGCTACGGCCTGGAGACAGCACGCCACTTCCACTCACGCGGCTGGAAAGTGCTTGCCACCATGCGCACGCCGCGCGCCGACCTCTTGCCTCGATCGGAACGACTCGTCGTGCTGCCGCTCGATGTGACGAGCCCCGCAAGCATCGCGAGCGCTCTCGAAGCAAGCGGGCCGATCGACGTGCTCGTCAACAACGCGGGCATCGGCCTGTTCGGCGCTTTCGAAGCGACGCCAATGGCAACCACGCGCGATGTGTTCGAGACGAACACGTTCGGCGTGATGGCGATGACGCAGGCAGTGTTACCGCAGTTTCGCGCTCGGAAGGCCGGCGTGATCATCAACGTCACGTCCAGCGCGACGCTCGCGCCGATGCCATTGGTTGCGGTGTACACGGCGAGCAAGACCGCGATCGAAGGCTTCACCGGATCGCTCGCCTTCGAACTGGAGCCGTTCGACATTCGCGTCAAGCTGGTCGAGCCCGGCTACGGCCCGTCGACTCGCTTCACGCACAACGGCGGCACGCGGATGCAAGGCTTGATACCCGAGGCGTACGCGCCCTTCGCTCAGCAGGTCTTTTCCACGCTGACGCAGCCGAAGGACGTCACGGTGGAAGCTGACGTTGCCGAAGCAGTGTGGCGCGCCGTCCACGACACGTCCGGTCAGCTCCGCTTCCCCGCAGGGGCCGACGCG
>CADEEJ010000341.1:1428-5446 GCA_902826315.1 uncultured Steroidobacter sp. | reverse complement strand
TGATGGGCTTCAACGACTACGGCTTCGACCTGGAGCTGCGCTTCTGGATCTCCGATCCGCAGGAAGGCGTGAACAACGTGCGCTCCGACGTGAACCGCGCGATCTGGCGGCTGTTCCAGGAGAACGGCATCGTGATCCCGGTCGCGCAGCGCGAGATCTCCGTGCACATGAGCGATGTCAGCGCCATCGCCCGCGACGTGTGACCGTGAGCGCCATTCCGGACGATGCCATCGAGCTGCGCTTCATCCGCTCCAGCGGACCGGGCGGCCAGAACGTCAACAAAGTCGCGAGTGCCGTGCAGCTGCGCTGCGACCTCAAGCTTTGGCCGGCATTGCCGGAACGCGTTCGCCAGCGGCTGCGCACGCTCGCCGGGCGACGCATCACCGATGACGACGTGATCATCATCACCGCCCAGCGCTTGCGGACGCAGGAGCACAACAGGCGCGACGCGTTCGAACGCTTGTCGGAGCTGGTCGAACAAGCGCGCATCGAGCCGAAGATACGTCGACCGACGAAGCCGACGCGCGCGTCGAAGCAGCGGCGGCTCGAAAACAAGCAGCAGCGCGGTCAGACGAAGCGCGCTCGCGGCTCGGTGAAGGATTTCGACTAATGATGCCCCACCCTGCCCTCCCCCGCTCGCGGGGGAGGGTTGGGGAGGGGCGTTACAGAGCAATCGCTATGCCGAGGCGCAACTGCGAGTCCAGCTTGCGGTTGTAATCGAGCAGGCTTTCGCCGTAGCCGTTGAAGTACTGCAGCATCACCCAGCCGGTGAGATCGCCGCCGCTCAGCTTCGACAGCGGATACGAAGCGCTCAACTCGACGCTGCCGAAGTCGCTGCGCGTGCCTTTGCGCAGCACACCCCAGAAATCCAGCCCGCCCTTGCTGCCGACGCCGAACAGCAAGTCGACGTAGCCGCGATAGTCTGCGATGTCCTCGTTGTCGCTCTCTGCAATGTAGTTGTGTATGAGCGGCGCGATGTACGCACGCAGTCCGTCGGGATCGCCGAACGTCAACGTCGGCCGCACGTACAGCATGTTGTAGCTGCGCGAGTCGTCGCCTACCTTGCCGTTCGACTCGTGCCCGATACCCGATTCGACGCCGAAGCGCAGATTGCCGCCGAGATAGCGCGCGAGATCGTAGTTGCCGTAGAACAGCCGCGGCCGATAGCTCGCGTCCTTGAACGGCTTGGAGAGCTCGCCCAGATCCCACAGCGCGGTCTGCGAGAACGACAGATACAGGTCGTCGATCCATGGCAGCCGCCGCGCGAGCCGGCCGTGATCGTCGAACAAGCGGAAGCGCAGGCTGATCTGGAATTTCGCATTCAGGCCGCCGTCGCCGCCGACCAGAAAATAGACGGGGTCGTACAGCGAGACGGCGAGCGGCGGCGGCTTGTCGATCAGCGCAGTGCCTGTCGTCGGCGCCGCCTCGACCCGCAAGGCGAGACGATTCGTCGCCAGGTCGCTCAGCGTCAGCGTTGCGTTGTCCGCAGCAGCAGGCGGAGCGTCACCTCGCAGCGGCACCCGCAAGAACTGCCGAGGAGCGACTTCGAGCGCGCCGCTGCGCTCGGGGAGGAGATCGATCGTCGCAGCGGAGCCTGCGGTCTCCAGGCGCGCATGCAAGGTCGCCGGCAGGTCGAGTCTGAGCGGCACGTCGCTGTCGTTCAGCACGATGAGATCGACGCGCAGCGGTACTCCGGCACGCGCAGTGCCCTCGGGCATGGACAAAATGAAATCGGCGCGAGCGATAGATGCGGTCGCGAGCAGGGCGAGTGCAGCGAAGAGACGAAAGAAAATCATGAAAAGCCTCGTCATCCCCGCGAAAGCGGGGATCCAGGTTCGCGATGGATCCCCGCGTGCGCGGGGATGACACACCTAACGGTGCGTCACTTGCAACACGCTGTTGCGGATCTGTTCGTGCAACACCAGCTGCGCGTCATCGGCGACGGCAGGCAGCATGTCCGTGTACGTGAGCCGCCCCTCCGCGCTCACGCCGAGCACGTTGCGGGCGCGCAGTAGGTCGATGAAGTTCTTGAACAGCGCCTTGTCGAAGAACTCCGGCGAGTTCAGCTGGTATAGCAGCGACATGCGCTGCGCCATCAGCTGGCATTGCGATTCCAGCACGTCCTGACTGATGCGCCCGCTGCCCGACTTGAGCAGCACTGCGATCACCAGGTAGTAGCGCTCGATGATCGGCACCGTCACGTGCGCGAGCACCGACAATTGCACTGCTTCGGTCGAGCCGGTCGGCGGGCGCCGCCACTGCGTACCGCCGTCCACGGATTCGAGCAGCCCGTGATTGGCCATGTCGTCGAGCGTCTCCAGTACCGCGGTGGCGACCGCGTCTTCGCGCCAGCGCAAGAACAACTCGTCGTACATGTACGGGTAGATGCGCCACATCAAGCGCTGGATGTCCTCGGTGCGCATCATGCGGTTGTTGAGGAAGCAGCACGCGACCAGCGACGGCAGGACCATCAAGTGCAACACGTTGTTGCGGAAGTAGGTCATGAGGACCGAGTTCTCTTCCGTCATCTGCAGCACGTCGCCGAGCGGATGCTTGTTCCGCAGCAGCACGCCCATGCGCTCGCCATGGCGCACGATCGAAGCGCCGTCGGCATCCGTGATCCACACCAGCGGTGAGTACGGCGCCTGTCGCAACAGCGATGCGTACAGCTCCAGCTGTCGCACCAGATCGGTTTCCAGCATCGACTGCTTCGGCGTAGCGAGCAGCGCCAGCGCGATCAGGTTCATCGGCCCGACGCAGGCCGCGCTGTTGATGTTGGTCATGATGCGCATCGCGAGATCGTCGACTGCCGGCGCGAGCCACGGCGGCCGGTCGTCCTTCTCGCCCTGCGCGGGCTGCCAGTCCGGCGCGTGCTTGCGCATGATCTCATCGAGGTGCACCGCCTCGCCGAAGCTGACGTGGACCTTGCCGAACTTCTGGCGCAGCGCCGGCAGCGTACGCAGCAGCGTGAACACCGATTCCTTCTCTTTCGCCGCGCCCGACAACTCGCCGATGTACGTCTTGCCTTCCACCAGCCGCTCGTAGCCGAAGTACACCGGCACGAACACCACCGGGCGGCGCGGGTCGCGCAGATAACTGCGCAGAGTCATCGACAGCATGCCGGTCTTCGGCTGCAGCAACCGCCCGGTGCGGCTGCGGCCGCCTTCGATGAAGAACTCGATCGAATGGCCGCGCGCCATCATCAACCCGAGATACTTCATGAACACCATCGTGTAGAGCGTGTTGCCCTTGAAGCTGCGGCGGATGTAGAACGCGCCGCCCTTGCGGATGAAGCGGCCGAGCACCGGCATGTTCAGATTGATGCCGGCCGCAACGTGCGGCACGGCATAGCCCTTGTAGTAGATCGCGTAGGACAGCAGCAGGTAATCGATGTGACTGCGGTGGCACGGCACGTACACGATTTCGTTGCCGTCCGCGACCTTCTGCACCTGATCGAAGTGATGCAGCTCGACGCCGTCGTACAGGCGCGTCCAGAACCAGGTCAGCAGGCGCGCCATGATCGCGATGAAGACGTGCGAATAGTTCGCAGCGATTTCCGCCGCGTAGTCCTGCCCGAGCTTCAGCGCCTCGCGCCGTGAAATCTTTTTCGCGCGCATCTCGTCGGCCATCGCGCGACGCACCGACCCGGTCCGCAGCACCTGCGTGGCGATCGTGCGTCGATGCGAGAGATCAGGCCCGATCGCCGCCGCGCGCTGCCGCGCCAACGCGACGCGCAGCGTGCGTGTGAGTCGTCGCACGGCCCGTGGCGCATCTGCGCCATCGTCGAGCGCGGCGCGCAGCGAAACCGGATCGCCGAATGTCACGAACAGATTGCGGCCATTCACCATGACGGAGAGGAAGCGGCGGAAGCGTCCGACACGCTCCCAGTTCTCCGACAGCAGCACGCGCAGCCACGAGCCTTCGCGATCCGGCGCGCGGCCCCACATCACGGTGACGGGAATGAGATCGACGTCGAGCGTGCGATCGCTCGCCGCAGCAGCGACGAGTTGGCGCATCG
>CADEEJ010000341.1:0-1328 GCA_902826315.1 uncultured Steroidobacter sp. | reverse complement strand
TCGGCAACGCCGAGCACGTTGAGGACGTAGCAGATGGGGCGGTCGTGCTGCGCATAGCGGCGCCGCAAGTCATCGGGCAAGACATGCGGGCGCGCCCACCACGACAGCGGCGCGCGCAGCAGCCCCAGCCACAACCGATCGAGCCCGGAAAGATCAGCCATGCCAGCCGTGGAGCTACTGGTCGCTCTCGTTCTGTTCGACGGCGCGGTCGGTGGCGCGCTTCTGCTCGTCGACGACGTTCTGCACGTTCTTCGCCTTCTCGAGCGGCGTCACCGCGACGTCGCGGAACACCGTCTCTTCGACCGGCGGCGGCTTGGTCGGCTCGTCCGCGGAACCGCAGGCTGCCAGCCAGGCGAACATCAGCAGCACCGAAAGAACTCGCTGAACGGACATAGGGCACCTTGTTCTGGCTATTGCCGACAGCCTACAGCCTACAGCCTCACTTGGGCAGGCGCCGCAGAAACCGGTCCAGGAACTCGCAGACCTCGTCGACGTTCGCGGTCAGGCGGTGATCCGAGTCGATCAGGTGCAACGTGGTCCGGTACTGCCGGGCGTAACGCACGCTGTTGTCCGGCGGCACGATCGTGTCGTTCCAGCCGTGCACGATGGTCACCGGGCAGCCCGCAGGCGGCTTCGGCGTGTACTGCTCGTAGCCAGGCATGTAGAACGCAGGAGCCAGCACGAACACGCCGCGCACCGGCAATTGACCGGCGGCAGTCATGCAGACGTGCGCGCCGAGGCTGGAACCGACTAGCACGAGCTTGCCGGGGAGACCCTTACAGACCTCCAGCAGCCGGCTGACGCGCACCGCCGGATCGCTCATGCCGCGATAGTCGACCGACTCGACGTTGAGGCCCTGCGCACGTGCGACTTCGGCCATCGCCACGATCTTCCCGCCCCACGGCTCGCCGTCCTGGCCGTGCGAGAACACGATGTATGGCGCGGTCACGCGAATGGATCCCCGTCAGGCGGACTCGAAAAATCCGCCGCGCGCGGATCGGCGAGGTGCGAGGTCACGACGTTGCGCAGGCTGGAGAAGATCGACTCGGTGCGACCCGGGTACTGCTGCTCCCATGCGTGCAGCATCTTCTTGATCTCCACGCGCTGCATGTTTTCCTGCTGGCCGCACAGCGTGCAAGGAATCAGCGGAAATTGCCGCGCGCGAGCGTAGCGCTCGATGTCGCGCTCCGCGACGTACGCGAGCGGCCGGATGACGATGTGCTTGCCGTCTTCGCTTCTGAGCTTCGGCGGCATCGCCTTGAGCTTGCCGCCGAAGAACATGTTGAGGAACAGCGTCTCGACGATGTCGTCGCGATGATGGCCGAGCG
>CADEEJ010000340.1 GCA_902826315.1 uncultured Steroidobacter sp. | reverse complement strand
TTCCGCCGCTCCTGCCGCGAGGGCATCTGCGGCTCGTGCGCCATGAACATCGACGGTCTCAACACGCTGGCGTGCACGCGGGCGAACGACGACATCAGCGGCACGATCAAGATCTATCCGCTGCCGCACATGCCGGTGGTCAAGGACCTGGTGCCGGACCTGACGGACTTCTACGCGCAGTACGCGTCGGTGAAGCCGTGGCTGCAGACCCGCACGCCGGCGCCGCCCGACCGCGAGCGGTTACAGTCGAAAGAGGACCAGGAAAAGATCGATCGCCCCGCGGCCTGTATCCTGTGCGCGTGTTGTTCGACGTCCTGCCCGAGCTACTGGTGGAACAGCGATCGGTACCTCGGTCCCGCGGCGCTGCTGGCGGCGTATCGCTGGATCGTCGATACGCGCGACGAGGCGACCGGCGAGCGCCTCGACGAGCTCGAGGACCCGTTCCGCCTGTATCGCTGCCACACGATCATGAACTGCACCGAGGCCTGCCCGAAGGACCTGAACCCGGCCAAGGCGATCGCGGAAATCAAGAAGAAGATCGCCGCGAGAAGGCATTGAGCACCGCCGCGCTTCGCTGGCGGTGCCGCCGGGGGATGCGCGAGCTCGACGTCCTGCTCGAACGATATCTCCGGGAACGCTATCCTTGCGCCCCGGCCGCCGAACAACAGGCGTTCGCAGCGCTGCTGGACCTGCCAGATCCCGAGCTGCTCGCGTTCGTGATGCGGCGGCAGCTTCCGGCCGATCCCCACTGGGCTCATGTCATCGCCAAACTCATCGATCCTCACGCTTGATATCCGCTCGCGACGTGCCGAAAGGCTGGCGGGGTGGCTCGTGCTCGTTGCCGCCGGGGGTGCCCTCGTGCTGCTCGACGCCGCGCCGTCCTGGACACAATTACTCGCCGCCGCGGCAGTCGGCGCGGTGGCGTTCGGCTTGTGGCGCGCCGGATGGATCGGGTCCAGGCATCGGACGCTTGGCTTGCACCGCCTACCGGGACCGCTCGCTGCCGACACCCGGGTCCTGCGCAATGCCGTCTGGCTGTGCTGGGCGAGCGGTGCGGGACGGAGCGGCTCGGTGTTGCTAGTAGGCCGCGATATGCCTGCAGGGCAGCTGCGGGCGTTGTGTGTACGCCTGCGCATCGAGGCGCTGGAGCGGGCGTTGCCCGAAGCCCCGACGCGATGAGAACCGTTCGCGAACGGCGTCGCGGAACCGCGAAAATGTGCTGTAGTTCCGCGAACTTTCCGCGGGGCGGCCAGTCTATCCGAGCAGCCCGCGGGGGCGTTGGTCGATGATGCAGGACGACTCCGACCAGCAGCTCGTCGAGCGGGTCCAGGCGGGCGACAAGGCCGCTTTCGACCTGCTGGTGCGCAAGTACCAGCATCGCGTTCTGAAGCTGGTGAGCCGGTTCGTTTCCGACGCTGCCGAGGCGGAGGACGTCGCCCAGGAAGCCTTTCTCAAGGCTTACCGGGCGTTGGCCTCGTTCCGCGGCGACAGTGCCTTCTACACGTGGCTGTATCGCATAGCGATCAACACGGCGAAGAACGCGCTGGTGTCGAACCGCCGGCGGCCGGTCGACTTCGATCTGGATCTGCAGGATCCAGAGCAGTACGACCGCCACGCGCGGCTCAAGGAGGGCGATACCCCGGAAGGGGTGCTGCTCACCGAGGAGATCCGCAGCGTGGTCGAGAAGGCGATGGAGCAGCTGCCTGAGGATTTGCGGACGGCGATCGTCCTGCGGGAGCTTGAAGGGCTGTCGTACGAGGAGATCGCGGAGGCGATGGATTGTCCGGTCGGCACTGTGCGTTCCCGAATATTCCGGGCGCGCGAGGCGATCGACAAGAAGTTGAAGCCGTTGCTTGATTGAACGGGTGCGTTGAAGTGCAGGCCAGGATGCTGGCAATGTGGAGACCTAGGTGACGAACACATGACCGACGCGGTGAACGAACAGCTCTCGACCTGCCTGGATGGCGAACTTCCCGCGGCAGAGCTCGATTTGTTGCTGAAGCGCCTGGAGCGCAATCCTGAGTTGCGGGATGCACTCGGCCGCTACACCGTCATCGGTGAGGCCCTGCGGCATAACAACCCCGTAGTCGCGTCGCGCTCCTTCGCAGACAAAGTGATGGCAGCCGTCGATCAGGAGCCTGCAGTCGCGCGTCGCGCGGTGCGCCTGTCGCCGCGGCTGGTTCGCAGCCTGCGTCCGGTCGCCGGACTGGCCGTGGCTGCCACGGTTGCCGCGCTGGCGATCTTCTCCGTCCAGCAGGCCGGAGTCACGCCCGGTCCGGTCATCGCGAACGAGACGAGCGGGACGACGACCGCGATCGTCGCGCAGAACAGCGACGATGCAGCCGCGAGCTACATCGTGCCGACCAGCACTTCGCAGTCCGCGTTCGTGCCGGCGACCCGGCTCACGAATTATGTCGTCGCTCACAGCGAATACTCTTCGCCGCTGGCGCGCCGCTCGGTGCTGACGGGCGTGCTGTCTGAAGACGATGGCGATCCGGACGTGGCGAGCGATGGCGAGCAACAGCCCCAGTCGCCGCCGGCCCAGTCGCAGCCCCCGTCTCAATAAGCCTCAATGGCCCTCCTGAAATACTCCGTCGCCCTGGCCGCCGTCGCGCTCACGGCGCTGAGCCCGGCCAACGCGGCGGACCGCGTCGCGCGCGAGTGGCTGGAGCGCATGTCCGAGTCGCTCGCGACCCGCAACTACGACGGGCGCTACCTGCACGTCCGCAACTCGCGCACCGAGACGATGCGGATCATCCATCGAGTGGAGAAGGGCAAGGTCACCGAGCGGCTGGTGTCGCTCGACGGCAGCGGGCGCGAAATCATCCGCAATCAGAGCGAAGTGATCTGCTATCTGCCGGATCGCCGCACGGTGCTGGTCGAGAAGCGCACTGACGACCGCACGCTGATGGCGACGGTGCCGATCTACAACGAGCAGCTCGAAGCTCACTACAGCATCGAGCGCGGCGCCTTCAAGAAGGCGCTCGGCCGCCGCACGCAAGTCATCCTGGTGCAGCCGCGCGATCAGTTCCGCTACGGCTACCGCCTGTGGCTCGACGACGAGACGGCGATGCCGCTGATGTCCCAGCTGTGCGACCGCAACGGCAACGTCATCGAGCAGATCGTGTTCGCCGAGCTGAATTTCCGCGATCGCATCGCCGCCGATGCGGTGAAGCCTGCCGTCACCGGCGAAGGCTTCCGCTGGGTCCGGCAGGACGCGCAGGAGCCGCGCATGGCGAACGTGCAGCTCGGCTGGAACGTCATTCGCGTGCCGTCTGGCTTCCGCCTCACGACCTGGCGGCTGCAGGTCATCGCCGGCTCGAACGTGCCGGTGCGCCACCTGGTGCTCTCGGACGGGCTGGCCTCGGTGTCGGTGTTCATCGAGCCGCGCTCGCCGCAAACCGAAGCGATGCGCGGTCTCGCCAAGGTCGGCGCGGCCTTCGCGTACTCGCGCGACCTCGACGGTCACCAGGTGACGGCTGTCGGCGAAGTGCCGGCCGCGACCGTCGAAGCGATCGCCGAAGCCGTGACCAAGGAAGAGGCCGGGCTCGCGCCGATCGCCCGCGAGCAGCGCCCGTAACCAGTAGACAATAGCAGCGCTGCATTTCCCCATGATCCAGTGGACGGTCTACAGCCGGGCCGACTGCAGCCTGTGCGAGCACCTGCTCGAAGAGCTGGCGGAGCTGCTCGGCCCCGCGGCCGCAGCAACCGTGCAGGTCGTCGACATCGACGGCCAGCCTGAGCTGGAACGCAAGTACGGCACGCGCATTCCAGTCCTGCTCGCGGACGGCGAGTTCGTCTGCGCCTACCGGCTGGACGTGGACCGGGTGCGGGCCTGCTTGTAGGTCGTCGGGTGTCGGCCCGGCATCCCCGCTATAATCCGCCGCCGCCGCAAGTCCCCCCGGCCCCCTGATGAAGCTGATCCGCAACTTTTCCATCATCGCGCACATCGATCACGGCAAGTCCACGCTGGCCGACCGCTTCATCCAGCTGACTGGCGGGCTGGAAGCGCGCGAGATGGAGGCCCAGGTGCTCGACTCCATGGACCTGGAGCGCGAGCGCGGCATCACGATCAAGGCGCAAAGCGTGTCGCTGCGCTACAAGGCCCGCGACGGCGAGACCTATCAGCTGAACATGATCGACACGCCCGGGCACGTCGATTTCTCCTACGAAGTCTCCCGCTCGCTCGCTGCCTGCGATGGCGCGCTGCTCGTCGTCGATGCGGCGCAAGGCGTCGAGGCGCAGAGCGTGGCGAATTGCTACACGGCGCTCGAGCAGGGCCTCGAAGTCCTGCCGGTCCTGAACAAGATCGATCTGCCGTCCGCGGACCCGGCGAAGGTCATCAAGGAGATCGAGGAGATCATCGGCATCGAGGCGCACGACGCGTTGCGCGTGAGTGCCAAGACCGGCGAGAACGTGCCCGAGCTGCTCGAAGAGCTGGTGCGGCGCATCCCGGCGCCGCGCGGCGATCCCGAGGCGCCGCTGCAGGCGCTGATCATCGATTCCTGGTTCGACAACTACGTCGGTGTCGTCTCACTGGTGCGAGTGATGAACGGCTCGCTGCGCGTCGGTCAGAAGATCCGCATGTGGTCGACCGGCCGCGCGCACCAGGTCGACAAGCTCGGTCGCTTCACGCCGAAGTCGCTGGCGAGCGAGACGCTGGAAACCGGCGAGGTCGGCTTCGTCATCGCCGGCATCAAGGAGATCGACGGCGCCCCGGTCGGCGACACCATCACGCTCGATGCACGGCCCGCGAGCGAGCCGCTCGCCGGCTTCAAGAAAGTGCAGCCGCGCGTGTTCGCCGGGCTGTTCCCGGTGAAGTCGGAAGATTACGAGGCGTTCCGCGACGCGCTCGCCAAGCTCAAGTTGAACGACTCGGCGCTGCATTACGAGCCGGAGGTTTCGACCGCGCTCGGTTTCGGCTTCCGCTGCGGCTTCCTCGGGCTGCTGCACATGGACATCGTGCAGGAGCGCCTGGAGCGCGAGTACAACCTGACGCTGGTCACGAGCGCGCCGACCGTCGTCTACGAGATCGCGCTGACCGACGGCAGCACCGTGTACGTCGACAATCCGGCGAAGCTGCCGGCCAGCAACGAGATCGAAGACATTCGCGAGCCGATCATCACGGCCAACATCCTGCTGCCGCCCGAGCACGTCGGCGCGGTCATCAAGCTGTGCACCGACAAGCGCGGCAAGCAGACCAAGATGCTGTACGTCGGCGCCCAGGTGTCGCTGCAATACGAGCTGCCGCTGGCCGAGGTCGTGCTCGACTTCTTCGACCGCTTGAAGTCGGTGAGCCGCGGCTACGCGTCGTTCGATTACGAGTTCAACCGCTTCCAGAGCGCGCCGGTCGAGCGGCTCGACGTGCTGATCAACGGCGACGTCGTCGATGCCTTGTCGATGATCGTCCATCGCGACAACGCCTATCACCGCGGCCGCGAGCTGGTCGACAAGATGCAGGAGC
>CADEEJ010000339.1 GCA_902826315.1 uncultured Steroidobacter sp. | reverse complement strand
CGCCCTTTGCGCCAAGAGATTGTGGAGACGCGGAGAAGAGACAGGGACGGAAGCTAGACAGGTTCGCTGGGCTTGCATTCGTCTGAAAAGGGCTCACCATCACTTTCAAGGAGACATGGATATGTCATCGACCTCACCGTCCGCCAGTCGATCGGAGCGCTTCGGCCGCCGGCTTGCGCGTGCATGGAAAGTCCTGCTGCGGCAAGAAGTCCGAGTCACGCGGTGGCTCATCACGCAAGGGATGCCCGCCTTCTTGGCTACGGGTTTGCTGTGGCTTCTCAAGATCGCGCTGATCGTGATCGTTGGATACGCGCTCGTATGGCCGGCAATCGTGCTCGCCGTGGCCTTCGTCGCCCTGAAGATCCTGGGCCATGCCGATCTCGATGCGGATCCCTATGCGTGGGAGTGGAAACACGGCTCGCTGGGTGCGGGCCTGTACGACAAGTCGGGGCAGCGGCTTGATTCTCACGATCCCAATGACAACGAGTAGCGGTTCATCGCCAAGCTCGCTAGTTCTTCGCCGCAGCCTTCATCAGTGCCGCTGTCCCTTGACTGCCCGCTGACTTCACGTCACTGGTGCCCGTCAAGAGTCCCTGAACTGCGCTGCCCGCATGGATACCCACCCATGCCAACGCACCTACCCAGAACATCGGCAGGATCAGGAACATCATCGGCAACACGAACCAGTTCAGAATCATGTCCTGAAACGTGTTGTTGAGTCCCAGCAGCGGGTTGAGATTGGAGTGCGGTGAAGACCACCCGTACAGCGCCTCCAGGATCGTGCTGTCGATCCAGCGCGCGAGCTGAAACCAGAAATCAACGAAGAAGATGGCGAACTCGACGCAGCTCACGGTGATGACCGTCTTGAGCTCGTACGTACCGATGACCAGCAGCAGCGGCATGCAGATGACGAGCGCCATCTTGAGAAGCGACAGCACCATCGGCAGGGCCTGACGCATGGCGTCAGTGCCCGGAACGGCGACGAGGCTGCCTAGCGTGACGCCGACGTCCGCCGCGATTCGACTGGCGAGGTTCGGCACTGTCATGTGGATCTGCCCGCCGTAGTCGGTGTAGACCTGCCCTTCATTCGCGATCTGCTGGCGAGGCGATGCGATGGCGCGGATCACGGAGTCGTCCACTTCGGCCTGCGTGAGAAAGCCTGCCCAACGTTCGAAACGTTGCAGCAGGTCCGGGCCCACTTGCTCCAGCAGTCGCGCCCGAAGCCCATCATTCGCATCGCGCCACCATTCGCGGCATGTGGGGTAGCCGCCGCCGCTCGGTACCTCGGCAAGGCCGATATCGCGCACGCCGTCGTATGGGAATGCATCGCGCGGTGCGCGCGAACGGTACGTGTCATAGAAGCCCGGCGTTGTGCTGAAGTAGTTCGAGCCGATCCAACTCACGTCCGTCGACTGCTCGTCCGTCAAGGTCGGGCGATTGATGAAGAGCTTCGCTCTTGCGAGCCCATAGCAATCGCGAGTGAAATCCGCGACCTCCTGCGAAAGGACAGGGTCATCGATCCGCGTCGCATTGATGTCCATGCGCATCTGTCTCAAGTCTGTGCCGCAAGGGATCGACGCTGAAGCGGCCCCTGTCACGGCCTTCGAGACCGCGTGCATGAAGAACCACCAGAGGGGCACGCGCGCGGTTTGATTGTTGAGGGTGGTGAATGCCGGCTCCCATTGCGTCTCATTCGGTAGCGCGAGCGTGACTTGGCATTGCACGGAGCGCGTCCGATCGAATTGAATCTGGTTCAAGTCAACCGGGATGAGAGGGATACCCGCAAACAGGATGACGACGATCGCGACCCACACCCGATTTTCGATGCGCATGGAGGACAGCGCGCCCTTGTTGCCCTCATCGGCGCCTTCAGCGCGTGCGCGCAGCCACTCTTGCACGACAATGGCAATGAAGGGCACGGCGACGATCCCGCTCGCGACGAGCACATTCCAAATCCCGTTCTCGATGAGCCACGCGACGAGGGTCAGGTAGTATTCGAGATAGTCACTGGTGTAGAGGGTCATTGCTCACTCCCTACCATCCATGGAGCCAGGTCATGCACTCGAGTGCTGCAATGACGCTCACGGCCGCGAGCTCGGTGCGCCGCAGACGCGAGCGCGCGGTAACGTTCGACTCTCGCATCAGTAACCGCTTTCGCATCCAGCACCAACCTACGAGCGTCGCTGCGTACAGCAGCAAGCGCCATCCGAGGAGAAGAACGCGATGCTGGCTGAGCCAGCTATCCCATCCGCGCACTCCACCCAGAAGGTACACGCCGAGGATGGCGATCGAAGCGCCCAGGAGCACAACAGCAACGGCCCACAGAAGGCCAGAGCCGAGCCGCCGAATCCACCTCCCGAGTCCATCGTGTGCGCCGGCCGTCATCGAGTGCGCCGCTCGACTTGATCCAGCCGGTTGCGTTCGGGGTCGCTCTGCGGGATGCCTCGCGAGGCATCGCTTCTCGTTTCCTCGCGCTGAATGATCGTCAGCGGTGAATTGCCGTTCAGCATTCGGCGCAGTTCGAGCTCGGTCTTGAGATTGACAATTTCTTCCTGCAGCAGCGCGCCTTCACGACCGATCGCCATCTGAGCGAGCTCGTTGGCGGCGACATTCGGCTCCTTGCGCCCGGTGAGGAGCGTGCGCTGAAGCAACAGTGCTTTCTCGAGCACGCTCGAAAGCGCCGCTTCGGAAGCCAGCCGTTTGCCGAGCACGTCCTGATCCGGTTCATCGCGCAGTGCTTCGATCACGCCTCGAGTGATCGGGACGGAAGCGCTGCCCGCAGTTTCAAGATTCGGGACGGTCAGCGGCTGCGTGCCGGTCAGTAGGCCCTGCAGCGCTTGCACCTTCACTTCGTATTCTTCCTGGATCAGGGGAGTGAGCCCGACGCCCGCGATCGTCCGGGTCTTCGTGCAACCCTCGCACGTTCGCTGCTCCTGCTCGCCGAGCACGCGCACCGCCCAGGCCGCAGCCGCATCGGGCGAATTCCATGTGCGACAGGTCAAGCGATCCGCGCACGCGACCACATCGATGGCCGCGTTGTCCGTGACGTCGCGACCATTCAGGAGGTTGTAGCCTGCGCGCGTGATATCGCCCACGACGCGGATGGCCTCTTGGTTCTGACCGCCGGCATTGTCACCGCCGACCCACGGGACGCCCCCATTGCCGCGGCTCGTCTCAGCCTCTTCGATCGCGGACACCGCATCGTTGCTGCCGATCGCGTCGCGGAGCGTCAAGCCTTCGGCGAGCTGATCCCAGCCCATCTGACCGCCGGCCAAGTCGGCCAAGCGGTCGGCGATCCGACGGCACGTGAGTTTCGAGCGGTCAAAATCCAGGCGCGCTTGAAGGATGCCGTTCGTCAGCAGATTGTAGAGTCCCGGATCGGCGCGCTGAATGATGAGCGCGGGGAGCGAGGCGACCGCGGCCGTGGCAGATTGGATGATATCGCTCATGATCTGTTGGAAGCCCTCGGTGATGCCATTCAGCTGATTCTCGAGCGTCGTCTCGATGCTCATGTCACCGCAGATGAGGTTACTGTTCCAACCGATGCCGACAGAGAGACTGCGCATGCCGGGCGCGCGACTCATCGATACCGCGCGACCGCCGCCGATGCTGTAGAGCACGGTATCGTTCAGCACGCTTCCATTGACCCGCGCACCGTCCAATACGGTCTGGGCGCTGGCCGCGGAGGCCACGAGCATCAGCGCACAGAGCACTCTCAGTGCGCTCAGCAGGTGAGTCGTTAGGCAGCGCGTGTTCATCGGGTCACCCCGCCGTCAAAGTCGACGCTGAAGAGAAAGAGCTGGCCTTCACGCTTGCAGCAGCGGTAAGGACGCCAAAGCGCCCAGGCGTAGCCGCCATCAACCGCTTGTGCATGAGTATTGGAGTTGGGGAAGACCGCGCAGGTGGACGAGACATTCGGGACGAGCTCCTGCCACTTGCCCGTCGATTCATCGCTCTCGATGAGCTCGCCGGCAGGCCAATAGCCGCCCGTATTGATCGGGCTCAAAGGCAGCAGCGGATAGTAGACATGGACCTGTCCGCGCCGAGTCACGATGTCGCCCGCGCGCTGGGCGACGACGGCAGCGGCCTTGTAATCATCGACGTGATGAAGAAACCCGCCCCGCGGGTAGACGTTGCCCCAGAGATTGAGCGTGCTGCGGGCGCCGATCTCACGCCGCCCCGGGATCAACGACTCGGGGTAGAACATCTCCGGCAGGTTGTAGCGCCACGCGATCGTATCGAGCGTGCTCAAGAGATACGGCACAAACATGGTGCCTGCGCCTTCGCAGGTGTAGCCGAAGCTCTGAGCGAACCGATCAAAGATCAGCGAGGCCGGATGGCCGATCACATCCGCATTCCGGAACTTGGCGAGGTTGTTCTCATGCTTCTCATTGGTCGTGCCATCCCCGCCGGCTTCTGCCGTGCGATTGGGCGGGCTCATGAAGGCGACCTCGCCCCAAGGGTTCTCGCCGGTATTGCTGTAGCTCGATACCACGGCATCCGGGATGTAGTGCCCGACCTTCACCGACGTGCGGATCTCGCAACTGAAGCCGCTGCACTGAAGCCAGAAGCAAACGCCCAACACTCGATACGCCAAGCAATCGGGCGAGAGGGCAGAGCCGACGATCGTCGCCGAGTCGATTGCAAAGGCGGACGTGGCCGTGCCCAGCGCCAACGATGCGAGCCACATGCGCAAGCTTCTTGCTCGTTTCATGACTGGTGACTCCGATAGCGCTCGACAGCGCGTACGGCGCGCTCCACGTCGCGTTCGCCGTAGACGATGTAGCGGCGATCGACGATGACAGCGGGAATCTTCGTGACTCCTGCGCTCCAGGCATCGACGATGCCTTGATATGCGTCGGCGAGCTCACGTTGAAGCGCGAGGCCACCGCGCGCCAGGCGCTGCTGCACAAGAGCGGCGGCGTGGGAGGTGTCGGTGGGCAGTTGAATCGCCAGCTCGCGTTCAATGCGCGTAGCCGCATCGAGCTCGGTCACGCGCGCGCCGTGAGGCGCGCGGACCGGGTGAGCGCTGTCCGTGACAACCCAAACCTCTGCGGCATCGCTCGCGAATATCGGCCCGAGGCACGCACCGACAGCCAGAAGGCGAGTCGCCCAGCGAATGAGAATGGCGATCATTCGAAGTCATCCAATAATGCGGGAGGACAGTCGAATGCATCTGAAAGCGCCGGGCTGCAAAGAATGCGATTCGCGCGCTCCCCACATTGTTGCCTCGTCAGCCGGTGAGCAGTGCATCGATTGCCGAAAGCAGAACATCCTCGCTCGGTGCGCCCCCCAGGCGAATCTGATTTCCGCCCTGTCGATCGCGAAGGATCAGGGTGGGAGTTGCGTTGATGTTGGATTGCCTGGCTTCCTCCAAGTGTGCTCGAATGACCGCGTCGGCTCGCGTGCTTTCGAGACATTTCATGAGCGCTCGTGACCCATCCTCGTCTGTGTGGGTCGGCCGCACGGCGTGTCGGGCGCGGTCATAGTGCTCTGCAACC
>CADEEJ010000338.1 GCA_902826315.1 uncultured Steroidobacter sp. | reverse complement strand
CCGGGGGTCGCTGACCTTACGGCCACCGAGCTGCGCGCCTGCGGAGCTACGCACACGCGCGAGCTGAAACTCGGCGTGCTGTTCGAGGGGCCGCTCGAAACTGCCTATCGCGCTTGCCTGTGGTCGCGCACCGCGAGTCGCATTCTCATGCCGCTCGGAAATTTTCCGGCTGCAACGCCCGAAGAGCTGTACGCAGGCGTCGCTGCGATCGACTGGACGCAGCACATCGCACCGAACGGCACGCTGGCGATCGACTTCGGCGGCTCGTCCTCAGGTATCAATCACACGCATTTCGGCGCGCTGAAGACCAAGGACGCAATCGTCGATCAGCTGCGCGAGCGCACTGGGCAGCGGCCGTCGGTCGACCTCGACCAACCGAGCATCCGGCTCGACGTGCGCCTGGATCGCGAGCGCGCGACGCTGAGTCTAGATCTCTCCGGCGACAGCCTGCATCGCCGCGCGTATCGCTCCCGCGGAGTCGCGGCGCCACTCAAGGAAACTCTAGCGGCTGCAGTGCTCTTGCGCAGCGGCTGGCCTGCGATCGCCGAGGGCGGCGGCGAATTTGTCGATCCGATGTGCGGCTCGGGCACGCTCGTCATCGAAGCCGCCATGATGGCGCTCGATATCGCCCCCGGTGTGTTGCGCAGCTACTTCGGTTTTGTCGGCTGGCGCGGTCACGATCGTGAGCTTTGGCAACGCCTGGTCGATGAAGCGCGCGCTCGTCGCGAGGCGACTGCGTCGCGACGCATCGTCCTGCGCGGGTACGACAGCGACGCCGCAGCGATTCGTGCGGCAATCGAGAACTCCGAGCGTGCGAAGTTGCGCGGCTTCGTGCACTTCGAGCGGCGCGAGCTCGAACAGTCCGTCAATCAGAGCGAGGCCGCGACCGGATTGGTCGCGACCAATCCGCCGTACGGCGAACGCATCGGCGATCAGGAGCGATTGCAGGCGCTCTACGCAACGCTCGGTCAGAAGCTGCGCGAGCAGTTTCAAGGATGGAAGGCCGCGGTGTTGACCGGCAATCCGCCGCTCGCGAAAGCGATCGGTATCCACGCGCGGCGCAGTCACACGCTGTTCAACGGGCGCATCGAATGTCGCCTGCTGCGCTTCGAGATCACGCCGGAGGATTTTCAGCAGCCGCGCGGCCCGGCACCGGACCCGGCGGAAACGCGTGCGCGACCCGGGGCGCAGATGTTCGCGAATCGCCTGCGCAAGAATCTGAGGTCGGCGCGCGACTGGGCGCAGCGCGAGTCGATCGATTGCTTCCGCATCTACGACGCGGACATGCCCGAGTACGCATTCGCTATCGACGAGTACGGCGACGGCAGTGCGAACCGCTGGGCCGTCGTGCAGGAGTACGCACCACCGCGCACGGTCGACATGAGGGCTGCGCGTCAGCGACGCGACGAAGCGCTTGCAGTCATTCCGCACGAGCTGGAAATTCCCGTCGAGCGGATATTCGTGCGCGAGCGGCGCCAGCAGAAGCAAGGCACGCAGTACGAAAAGCTGGCTCGCGAGCGCGAGTTCGACGTCGTGCGCGAGCAGCCGTATCGCTTCTACGTGAATTTCACCGACTACCTCGACACCGGCCTGTTTCTCGATCATCGCCCCACGCGTCGCATGATCGGCGAGCTCGCGAGCGGCAAGCGTTTCCTCAACCTGTTCGCCTACACGGGTACCGCGACCGTCTACGCGGCAGGCGGCGGCGCCGTGGCGTCGACGACTGTCGACATGTCGCGCACTTATCTCGATTGGGCGAAGCGCAATCTTGCGTTGAACGAACTGGCGGAGCCGCAGCACGGCTTCGTGCAAGCGAATTGCCTGACGTGGCTCGAAGAGCAGCGCGCGACGTCGCGTCGCTGGGATCTGATGTTCATCGATCCGCCGACGCACTCGCGCTCGAAGCGCATGACCGAAGACTTCGACGTGCAGCGCGACCATGTAAATCTGCTGAATCTCGCGCGCGAGTTGCTGACGCCGGGCGGCACGATCGTGTTCTCGAACAACTACACGCGCTTCAAGCTCGAGCAGTCCGCGCTCGCGGCATTTGAAATCGAGGATATCGGCCGCACTACAGTGCCTGAGGATTTCGCTCGCAATCCGCGCATCCATTCCTGCTTCCTGCTGCGCGCGCGCAGCTGAAACAAGGCGCTGCAGCGCGGAAAACCGGGCGATTTCACAAAATAGGGGCTCGTGCTCATTGCCATGACAGATGCGTTGCAGCACAATTGCGGCCTCGTTTCAGACCTCCCCCCGACCGACTTTTTGTTACCGCGAAGTGCGTTATGAGCGGCGATGCGTTTCAGATTCATTTTCATCCCAAGCTCGGCGTCGTGATCTACGACCCCGTCGCGCAGATGGGTCTCGCCCGTGAGCAGATGCGTCTGTTCAAGATCGGCGCCATGGGCGCCAGCACGTTCGTTCGCGACATCGTGAGCAAGGATCTCGGCGCCTGCGGCGACGAGCAGTCGCGGCAGAACGCTGCGGCTGTCTCTGCATATCGCACGGCGCGCACCGGTCGACGCAAGCCGTACTGCGAGCATTGCCGCCGTCACTTCGGCTCGGTGGATTTCACGGTCTGCGGCGATTGCAGCTCGATCCGTTGCACGTGTGGCACGTGCAGCTGCGCTTCGAGCTCGCGCCGGCGCAAAGCCGCCTAGCTACAACAGATCTCGCAGGCGATACCACGCCATCGCGAGCACCAGCGCCGGCATCCTGAGTGCCGGGCCGCCGGGAAATTTCCGGTGGCGCAGCTTCGTGAACACATCGAAGCGTTCTGCCTGACCCGCGATCGACTCGGCGACGAGCTGCCCGGCGATGCCCGTGAGCGCGATGCCGTGGCCCGAGAATCCCTGCAGGTAATAGACGTTGCTCGCGAGCCGGTTGAAGTCGGGTGCGCGGCTCATCGTGATGTCGACGTAGCCGCCCCACGCGAACTCGATGCGCGCATCCGCGAGTTGCGGAAATACCTTCAACATGCGCCGCTGCGTCGCTTTCGCGGTGTCGAACGCATCGCGTCCCGAATAGCTGACGCGCCCGCCGAAGAGCAGCCGGTGATCCGCCGAGCGGCGGAAATAGTCGAGCACGAAATTCGAATCGGTCACGCCGATGTTCTGCTGCATCAGCTGTTCGATGCGCGCCTGGCCGAGCGACTCGGTCGCGACGATGTAGGTGCCGACCGGCATGATCCGCGTGCGCAGCGCGGGGATGAGCGGGTCGCCGTAGGCGTTACAGCACAGTGCGACGAATCGTGCGCGCACGTTGCCTCGCTCAGTTCTCACGATCGCGGGGTCAGCGATGTGCAAACCTGTGACCGCTGACTGCTCGAAGATGTGCGCCCCTGCCGCTTCTGCCGCCCGCGCCAAGCCACGCGTGTAATTCAGTGGATGAAGGTGCCCGCTGCCTGCGTCATGGAGTCCGGCGCAGTACTGCTTCGTCGCGAGCAGCGACTCCACTTCGGCGCGTTCCATGAATTGCAGTTGCTGGTACCCGTAGCGATCCGCCAGTTCCTGCCGCTCCGCGAGCAGATCGGTCCGCTGCCGCTCTTTGATCGCGACGTGCAACTGACCCCAGTGCAGATCGCAGTCGATCGCGTGCCTTTCGACCCGCTCGCGGATCAACTGCAACCCCTCGAGCGCGATGTCCCACATGCGCCGGGCATTTTCGAACCCGACCTGCCGCTCCAGCTTGGCCTGGCCGCAGGCATAGCCGGTGATGGCCTGTCCGCCGCTCCGACCGGAGGCTCCGTAGCCGATTCGCTGCGATTCGAGCAGGACGACGCGATAGCCGCGCTCGGCGAGATGCAAAGCCGTGGAGCAGCCGGCGATGCCGCCGCCGATGACGCAGACATCCGCGTCGACTTGACCGGCGAGGGCCGGCCGATCTGGCGCGGGGACCGCCGAATGCGAGTAGTACGAAGTCTCGGCGGCCGCCATCAGGGAAACCCTGTTTAAAATTTGATAGCGATCTTGCGATCGCGGAGGGCCGGCAGGATAGCGATTGGCGCTCGCGGCCGGCAAGGGGCGAGCTGTCGTGCCGGCCGGCGCAAGCCCTTGTACGGCCTAAAAATGGCCACATAGGGGCTTTGCCGGGCGGGCGAGCCGCCCGGAAGTGTGGTTAAATGCCGGCGCTCCCTCACGTCGGCTCCCTCGCCGACTGTTAAAGATATTAAACGTGTCTACTCGTAAACCGGTCATAGGAATTCCGGCTGATCGCCGTCTGCTCGGCCGCCACTACTTCCACTGCGTCGGGGAGAAGTACATCCGCGCTGTGGCGGAGGGTGCGCAGGCGATGCCCGTGCTGATCCCGTCCCTGGGCGAGGCGCTGAACGTGCGTGAGCTGCTGGCGGACTTCGACGGCATTCTGCTGACGGGTAGCCCTTCGAACGTCGAGCCGCACCACTACAGCGGTCCGCCGAGCGATCCGGGCACGCTGCACGACGCGGCCCGCGACGCGACGACGCTGCCGATGATCCCGCACGTGATCGAAGGCGGCATGCCGCTGCTGGCGATCTGCCGCGGCTTCCAGGAGATGAATGTCGCGTTCGGCGGCACGCTCTGGCAGAAGCTGCACGAGGTAGAAGGGCTGAAGGATCACCGCGAGGACCTCAAGGCGCCGTTGGAAGAGCAATACGGGCCGGCGCACGAAGTCGAGCTGGCGCGCGGCGGCGTGCTGCAGCGGTTGGCGGGCAAGGACCGCATCACAGTGAATTCACTGCATTCGCAGGGCGTGCAGACGCTCGGCCGCGACCTCGACATCGAGGCGCGTGCCCCGGACGGTGTCGTCGAGGCATTCCGCGTGCGCAATGCGCCATCATTCGCGCTTGCCGTGCAATGGCATCCCGAGTGGCAGTTCAGCGAGAACCCGGTTTCCGTCGCACTGTTCGCGGCTTTTGGCGAGGCGGCACGCGAGCGCGCCCAGGAAAATCGGAAGGGGCATCGGGTATGAGCGTCATCCAGCAGTTCTTCAAAGAGCACGGCATCTCGGAAGTCGAGGCGATCATCCCCGACATGGCCGGCGTGCCGCGCGGCAAGATCATGCCCGCCGAGAAGTTCGCGGAAGAGGAGGGCATGCGCCTGCCCGAGAGCATCTTCCTGCAGACGGTGACCGGCGAGTATCCGGATGAAGAGCGCGCCATCAGCCCGTCCGAGATCGACATCGTGCTCAAGGCGGATCCGAACACCATTCGGGTCGTGCCGTGGGCGGCCGAGCCGACTGCGCAAGTGATCCACGACAGCTTCTATTCGGACGGACGCCCCGTGACGATGGCGCCGCGCTACGTGCTCCAGCACGTGCTGGATCTGTACGCCCAGCACGGCTGGGAGCCGGTGGTCGCGCCGGAGCTCGAGTTCTTCCTGGTCGAGCCGAACATCGACTCGGACTATCCGCTGAAGCCGCCGATCGGCCGCTCCGGGCGCCCGGAGGCCGGCCGGCAGTCGTATTCGATCGCGGCGGTCAACGAGTTCGACCCGCTGTTCGACGACATGTACGCGTTCTGCGAAGCGCAGGACATCGAGATCGA
>CADEEJ010000337.1:3461-5524 GCA_902826315.1 uncultured Steroidobacter sp. | reverse complement strand
ACGGCCTATCCGTCACGTCTCCGCATCGCCGCCTCTCCAGCATCCGACACCTTGACCCACTTCGGATCCGGCGCAGCTGCGGGCACGTAGCTGTCGTGCCAGTTCCACCACTTGTACGGCTTCGTCTGCGGGTAGCCCTTTGGCGAATCCTCCCACTCCTCTTGCCGCCCGAGCGCCGTCATGTCGAGGTAGCTCCATGTCGTGCCGATCGCTTCATCGCCGCGGCTGTTGATGAAGTAGGTGCGGAACACGCGCTCGCCATCGCGGATGAATGCGTTGTGGCCGTGCCATTCGTTCACTCCGAAGTCGGCGTCGAAGCTGTCGGTGATGGTGTACCAAGGGATGTGCTCCCACTCCATCCGCGCCTTTAGCCGTGCGATGTCGGTCTGCGGTGCACGCGAGGCAAACACCAGAGTCGTATCGCGCGCGTTGAGGTGTGCGAGGTGGGCGACCTGGTCGGCCACCAGCGAACAGCCGATGCACGCGTGGTCCGGCCAGCCGTGCACGCCGGGTTCGAAGAAGGCGCGGTAGACGATCAGCTGACGGCGGCCCTCGAACAGGTCGACGAGGCTCGCCTTGCCCTTGGGTCCGTCGAACACGTACTGCTTGTCCGCGCCCATCCACGGCATGCGTCGCCGCGCGGCGGCTACCGCATCACGCGCACGCGTTAACTCCTTCTCCTTCACGAGCAGTTGCTGATGTGCAGCCTCCCACTCTTGGGGCGACACAATCTGTGGCGTGGGCATGGATGTGGTCGTGGTCATCGCAATCTCCGAATTAGAGCGATCCAAGGTGTCTACAGCCGGGAACGCGAAATCGTTCCCGTCCTAAAGCCATGACGACCCAGGCCCGCTCATTTCGACGGCCACGAACCTGATTTATCCGCTGTCACCCGGCAATTTGAGCCCATCAACCCTGACCCTCCGTACCAATGGAGCCCACCGCCGGTCGGCGTGGAAGGCCCCGAACATCGGGTCCTGCGCGAGGAAAACCATCAGCGTCGATCGATCCTCGACCGCGCGATCGAGCCACATGAACGCGTTCTCGGTATCGCCGAGCGCCGCGTAGATCAACGCGATGTCGTATGCGGGGACGTAGCGTTCCTTCGATAACTTGAGGACGCGATCCAGTTCTGCGAGCGCTGCTGCGCGCCGTCCCGACAATGCGAACGCCTGTGCGCGGTGGGCGTTGCTACCGGGCATATGCAGCGGCCGCTTGTCGTATTCCGCGATCGCGCGATCGTACTCGCCCTTGACGAGGAGGTTGCGAATCAGAAAGGAACGCGCGTTGTCGGCGCGTTCGTCGAGGGCGAGTACCTGTTCGCAGACCTGGATCGACTCGTCGTAGCGTCGCGCCAGGTACAGGAAATTGCCGGCGGCGCCCTTGGGCGCCATCCAGAGCGGCTCGAGCTGTTGCGCGCGATTATTGGCTTCGAGGGCGCGATCGATATCGCCCTGTATCGCATACAGCAATCCACGGCGGTGATAGGCGGATGCCAACGAGGGATCGAGTTGCAGCGCGCGCTGGTACTCGCGGGCTGCACCGTCCCAATCGTGGTCGTACATCATCTTGATATGACCCGATGCCGCATGGGCCGCCGCGAGGTTGGGATCGATCGACAGCGCCTTTTCTGCCGCACGGCGCGCCTTGGGAAACACTTCAAGGGGAGCGCGCATGCCGAATACGCCAAGCAGAGCGTAGGTATCCGCAAGGCTCGCGTAGGCGAGGGCGTAGTTCGGATCTCTCGCGATGGCTTGCTCGAAGAAGCCGACTGCCTGAAGCAGGCTCGGTTCGGTCTGCCGCGACCAGGCAAATTGGCCGCTCGCGTACAGCGCATACGCTTCCGGATCCTGCGTGTACGGGACTCTGCGCGTCGTGCCGCCGCCGACCCAGTGCACCGAAACAGCCTGCGCGACCCGTGCGGCAATGATGTCCTGCACGTCGAAGATCGTCGTGAAGTCCTGATCGAAGCTTTGCGCCCAGAGTTGCTGTCCGTCCACTACGCGTAACAGTCGCACCGCCACTCGCAGCCGTTCGCCGCTCCGCTGCAACGAACCGTCGAG
>CADEEJ010000337.1:0-3361 GCA_902826315.1 uncultured Steroidobacter sp. | reverse complement strand
GTGGCGATGTACCGATTCTCGCCGCGCGCCTCGCCCAGCATCTGCCGCAGAGTCGAGACGTTCTGCGTGAGGCTGTTCTCCTCGACGATCACGCCCGGCCAGATCGAACGCAGCAGCACGTCCTTGTCGAGCGTCTCGCCCGCGTGCTCTACGAAATAGAGCAGCGTGTCGAACACCTTGCCCGTGAGCAGGGTCGTCTGTCCCGTGTCCCGGCGCAGCAGGCACTGCTGAGCGACGTCGAGGGCGAAATCGCCGAATTCGTAGTGCGCGCCCGTACGGGTCATGAGCGAGGAGGGGTCCGGATCAGAACTAAATCAGAACTTTTTCATCGACCGGCCAAGGATTCTTCCATGTCTCGCGCTCCACAGTCACGCCCGAAAGGCCCACTGGTGAAGGCCGACAGGGGAGACATCGATGAATTCGTTACAAGCTGCTGTTCGCAAACTCCTTATCTCACTCCTTATCTATGGCCCGCTGGCCAGTCCGCTGGCCTGGGCGGAAACGCCTGCAACCCGCGAAAACGCCGACCATCAGTGCGGCGGCGAGTCATGCGCCGCGGTCGTTCGCGGGCTGTTCGCCTTCTTCGACCGCGACTTGCGCGGACTGGACGGCAATGGCCGCTCCTGCAACGACTGTCACATGGTGACCGAACAGTTCCGGCTGACCCCGGCTGCGGTGGAGAGCAGGTTCCAGCTGTTGCAGAAGCGGCGACGCCACAATCCCCATGCCGACGATCCACTGTTCCGGCCGATCGACGCCGATGATTTCCGCATCAACGGCGAGCATGCGAGCGACTACAGCAACCTGCGGCAGAATGCCCTGGTCCGCATCGTCTTCGCACTGCCGCCGAACATGCGGCTGATCGATCCGGCCACCAACCAACCCTCGGATGAAACCACCGTCGACGTCTGGCGCATGGTGCCTGGCGTGACGGATCTGAAGCTCACGGGTGCGGATGGTTTGAACCCCTGGCCGCGCGGCCCGAACGCGACAGGCGGCTATCAGCTCGACGGACGCATCGCCACGCTGCAGGATCAGGCGCTGGGTGCGTTGCTCAACCACGCGCAAGTGCATAACCCGCCGTCACAGCGGTTGCTCGACGATCTGAGCTCGTTTCAGCGTGTGCTGTTCACGAACGGACGCGTCCGAACGCTGTCCGAGGCGATCGATGAGGGCGTGACGCCGTTGCCGGATGCCGATCCGCCACTCAGTTCATTTGAGCAGCAGGGCAAAGCGACCTTCACGCGATCGTGCGCGCAGTGTCATGGCGGCCCCGGGCAGTCGGCAACGCAACCGCCCGTCGTCCGTTTCCACGAAATTTCGTCGCAGTGCCCGCGGCCCGTCGATACCGTGACACCCGCTCGCTGGAATTTCCTGGCTTGTCCGCCGCGCCTCGCGCGCAACGCGCGAAGCTACGAAATCACTTTGCCCACGGGTGCCAAGATCCGCCGAACCAGCTCGGATCCCGGCCGTGCCCTGCTGACTGGATTCGCGGGCGTGGGCCCACCGGCGCAGGATGATTGGAACAAGTTCGACGTCATCGGCCTACGCGGGCTGCGCAACACGGCGCCGTACTTCCACAACAACAGCGCCGCGACGCTGGAAGAAGTGGTTGACCACTACATCGAGTTCTACAAGCGAGTGCAGGCCATCGCGCCGCCCGGCGTCGTGCCGCCGGTCGCTTCAACGGACGGTGTGCATTTCGACCGCATGCCGCTGCCGGAGGAGCGGGCAGCACTGCTGGCGTATTTGCGGAAGCTGTAGTGCAGCGCGGGCTGCGCTATTCGCAGGGAGTAGCGCAGCCTCTCCGCATCATTTCACAGACGTGGCGAGCGCCGGCGCACTCTCCGGCCGCGTCGACCACCAGATGATCGCAAGCAGTACGACCTGTGCAACCAGGCGCCACCCAAGAAAGGCTGGGCCGATCTCAGGGAACAGCTGCGGATTCATCCACATGTAGATGTTGGCCGGAGTCACGCACACGGTCAGGGCGAAGAGGCCGATGCCAGCCCACGACCGCCACGCCGGGACCCATATCGCGACCGCGCCGATGAGCTCGATCACTCCGGTGACGTACACGGTTGCCAGTGGGAATGGCACGTACGGCGGCACGATGCTCACGAAGAACTCGGTCGAGGTGAAATGAGCCTGTCCGCCGATCGCGAAGAATACCGAGACCAGGACCAGCCCGGCGTATTTCAGAATCTTCTTCATTGTTCTGCCCGCTCTGAATTGCCCCGCGTCATTGTAGACGCCGCGCGCCGTTCCGGCCGAAGTTCGCAGCAACCGGCCGCAAGTCGTGTACAGTGCGCCTGGCTCGCACCATTGCGAGACTTCGCAGGAGAACGCGATGGTTGAAGAACGGTCATACCACGGCGCCATCTCGGATCCGGGCTCGCTCGCAGATCGTCGCGCCCAGGCCGAGCATGAGCAGCAGCAGCGTCTGCTGGATCGTCAGCAGCAGATCGGGCAACTGACTTCGCCGCTACGCACGCCCGAGGAACGGATTCGCCTGTGGGAGAAGCTGCACTCGCTCAACATGCCGCGGTCGCCGACGCATAAGCTGTTGCGCATCATTGCCGACCAGACCGAGCTTTCTCTCGAGCAAGTGCTGGAGGTGCAGCGTCGCAGTTATGCGCCCCGGATCCCGCCGGAGCCCGCAACCTGATTGCCGGCATCAAACGTAGCTGAGCCACCAATCCTTGCGCCGTGCTTTCACTCCTGCGACCCATTTGCACAACGGGTAAAGCATGAGCACGACGACAATCCAGATCAGATAGACGCCCGGCAATCCGACCCCGAAGCCCTTCGGGAAGAATCGGTAGTGCGTCAAAAACTGCCCCGCTGAAAACCCCTGCAGGATCCCGAGCGGGATCGTCAGCGCATGAATGAGATACAGATGCGCGATGTAGAACGCCAGCGGCGCGCGCCCGAGCGTCACCAATGCATCCTTGATCGGGCCGCGGACGCGATCGGCAAATGCGCAAGCGATCGCCGCAGGGCCCAGCGTCATCAGGACATACAGCAGGCTCGGCGGATACTTCGTCGTCCCTAGAAACGACATGACCGACGCTGCGATTCTGTTCGGGTCGATTTCCCACGGCTTCGGGTCGCCATACACGTTCACCGCACGGATCAGCAGGAACGCGATGATCAAACTCAAGCCGATGCGTACCAACCGTTCATCGCGCGTCTTCGCCGGCAGCTCAAAAATTCCAGCCGCTGCGTAGCCGAGGAACATCACGCCGATCCAAGGCAGCAACGGGTAGGAGAAGAAGACTGCGAACGACCCGAAGTCGTAGAACTGTCGCGAATGCAGCGCTGCCCACAGCGGGGCAGTGCTTGCGCTCGTCATCGCTGC
>CADEEJ010000336.1 GCA_902826315.1 uncultured Steroidobacter sp. | reverse complement strand
GTGCAGTGTGCGGTCCTGTGCGCTGAGATCGAGCGGCAAGGCGGCACCGCGATCGCCTTTCCCGCCGTCGAGATCGAGCCCGTCGCCGTCGAGGCCACGGTCACCGCCGCCGACTACGACCTGGTCGTGTTCGTTAGCGTCAACGCGGTCGAGCATGGCGCCCGCCACGTGACCAAGAGCGAGCGAACGCGCATCGCGGCCATAGGCCGGGCGACAGCGGCAGCGTTGGCGGCTGCCGAGTTGGCGGCCGACATCGTGCCCGACGCGGGTTTCACCAGCGAAGCCTTGCTCGCACACCCGCAATTGCAGCTGACCGACGGTGCACGCGTGCTGATCGTACGCGGCGAAGGCGGCCGCGAGTTGTTGCGGGAAACGTTCGTGACCCACGGCATGTCAGTGGAGACTCGCGAGGTCTACCGTCGTGTGCGGCCGATCGTGGACTCGGCCCGCGTCGTCGAGCTCGAAGCGCACTGGGCCGACGAAGGCATCGACATCGTCACCGCGACCAGCATCGAGACCCTCGAGAACCTGCAGGCGCTCCTCACCGAGCGCGGCCGGCAACTGTTAAGTAGCACGGCGTTGCTGGTGCCGAGCAGGAGAATCGTGGCGGCGGCTGTCGGCGCGGGACTGCGCGGCGAAGCCATCGTGGCTGCCGGCGCCGACGATGCATCGATGATCGGCGCCCTGGCGCAATGGCGGATGCGCGCGCGGGCGTAGTGTTACCATACGCGCCGCGGGACGCTCACTCTCGCCCGCTTCTCTTCCAATGGCCGACACCGGTTCGGAAATCATCCCTGCTTCGGGTTCCACTCCCGAAGCGCCGAGAACACGGCGCGCGCACACGTACAGTCGCCTGACTACGACGATGGCAGCGCTGGCGCTCGCTACGTCGATCTATGCGCTGCTGCGGATCGACTCGACGCGCGACCGCCTCGATCGCACGAACGACTTCGCACGCACCGCGCAGGCGGAGCGCGCCCAGCTGCGTGCCGACCTCAAGAGCCAGACCAATCGACAACGCGCCTCCGCTCGCGCGCTCGACCGTCGCGTCGACGTCCTGGAGGACGTGCCGAAGCAGGTCGAAGAGATGATGCTGTCCCTCGAACAGCTGCGCGGCCGTGCCGAAGGTCCCGAACGCGCCTGGTCACGCGCCGAGGCAATGTTCCTGCTCGAGCTCGCGCAGCGCCGCCTCGCGCTCGACCGCGACGTGAAGACGGCGATCGTCGCGCTCGAATCGGCTGATGCACGCCTTGCAGCCGTACGCGACCAGTCTGTCGCGCCGGTGCGGCAGCAGATCGCACGCGAGCTGCAAGCGCTACGCTCGGTGCAACAGCCCGACACCATCGGTGTCGTCGCGCGATTGGCGAGCGCGGAAGAACAAGCCGCGCGCCTGCCGATCAAGGGCATCCTGGCGACTGAGCGCAGCACGACCGACCGCTCGACGTTGCCGGAAGGCATGTTCGCACGCGCGTGGGCCATGGCGCGCAACACGCTGGCTAGCCTCATCGTCATTCGCAAAGTGGACGACCGGGCCGGCAGCATCGTGACTACCGAAGAAGCCCAGCTGCGACGCCAGCACCTGCAGCTGCTCATGTTCGCCGCTCGCGCGGCCGTCGAGCGACACGACGCGACTGCATATCGCGCGGCACTCGCCGGAGCGCGGCAATGGCTCGGCGAGTATTTCGAGCTGTCGAGCCCGGCCGCGCAGGCATTGCTGGAACAGATCCAGCAGCTCGAGCCCATCGACATCGATCCGCAGCTGCCGGACATCTCCGCATCGGCGCGAGCACTGCAACGACTGCTGCCCGCTCGCGCAGGTCCGGAATGAGCGCGCACCGATGAGAGGCGGACTCTACATCGCTGCGGCAGCCATTCTCGGCGCGCTGCTCGCCAACGTCCTGCTCGCTGATCCGGGTTACGTCGCGCTGCGCTTCGCCGGCCGCGTGATCGAGATGTCGGCGGTCACGTTCATGTTGCTGCTGGTCGCGGCGTACTTCGTGGTGCGCGTCGTGACTCGCGCCGTCAGTGCGCGGCAGCTGTGGCGAAAGAATCAGGAACAGCGCCGCATGGAGCGTGCGCGGCGCAGTCTCGGTCAGGGTTTGCTGGAGCTCTCCGCCGGCGAGTACGAAGCTTCCGAGAAGACGCTGACGCGCTACGTACGCGACGCGGAGAATCCGGTTGCGCACTATCTGGTCGCCGCGCGCGCTGCAGACTTGCAAGGCGCGGCGCAACGGCGCGATGAGCTGCTCGCCCGCGCGCTCGAAGCATCGACCGGGAGCCGCGCGCCGGTGTTGATCATGCAGGCGGAGATTCATCTCAAGCACAAGCAGCTGGCTTCGGCGCTCGCGACGCTGGAACAGCTGGAAGCGAGCGGCGAATCTAGTGCACGCGGACTGCTGCTGCTCTCGCGCGTGCATCGCCAGACGGGTGCCTGGCAACGGCTGCTCGAAATCGAGCCGCGCCTGCGCAGCACGCGCGGCATTCCGCCTGCCGTCGCCGATGAGACCGTCGCGCAGATCTATCTCGACCGCCTGAAAGCAGCCGGCACCGCTGCGGATCCGGAGCAACTGGTGTCAGCGTGGAAAGACATGCCGAAGTCGCTCGCACGCCGCGCGGACATCGTCGTCGCGTACGCGCGTGCTGCCATGGCTTGCGACGATCACGACGCGGCCGAGGCGAAGCTGCGCGACAGCATCGAGCGCGCGTGGGATGAGAGCACCGTGCTCACCTACGGCGAACTCGAGACGGAAGACCCTTTCAAGGTACTGGAGCGCGCGGAATCGTGGCTGCCCGAGCATCAAGAGGATGCGGGATTGCTGCTGACGTGCGCGCTACTCGCGGCACGCGCCGAGCTCTACGGCAAAGCGCGCACGTATCTGGAAACGAGCATCGCGATCCGTCCGCGCCTGGAAGCCTATCAGCTGCTCGCCAGCCTGATGGAACAGCTCGGCGAGCGCGAGCGCGCGGTCAAGGCACTGAACGATGCGCTCGCGTTGGCCGTCGGCCGCAAGGCGAAGCTGCCGAAGATTCACACCCGCCGCTGGCTGGATCGCCGTCAAGGTGACCGGAGACGGTGATGCCGTATTCGCGCATCACGCTCCTGCCTTCGCAGCAAGTCATCGTCGTCGAAGAAGGGGAAACGATCCTCGACGCGGCGCTGCGCGCCGGTCTGAACCTGCCGCACAGCTGCAAGGGCGGCCATTGCTCGTCGTGCCGTGCACGCATTCGCGAAGGCAACATCGTCTATCCGCGCGGGCGCCCGCTCGGCCTGCTGGCAGAAGAAGAACAGGAAGGCTACGCGCTGTTGTGCCAGGCACACGCGGCCAGCGCGGACCTTGCGGTCGAAGTGCGGGAGATCCGCCCGCCGCGGCCGGAAGTTCAGGTCAAGAGCTTGCCGTGTCGCATCGAGCGCATGCAGCGGCTCGCGCCCGACGTGATGGCAGTGTTCCTGCGGCTGCCGGCGAACGAGGAGTTTCACTTCTTCGCCGGTCAGTACCTGGACATCATGCTGCCGCAGAACCGGCGCCGCAGCTTCTCGATCGCAAGCTGCCCGGGACGCGACGAGCTGATCGAGCTGCACATCCGCAAAGTCGCGAGCGGCGGGTTCACGCAGCAGCTGTTCGACGGCATGAAGGAAAAGACCCTGCTGCGCATCGAAGGCCCGCTCGGCCAGTTCTGGTTCCGGCGCGAATCGCCGCGCCCGGCGCTGTTGATCGGCGGCGGCACGGGCTATGCGCCACTGCGCTCGATGCTGCGCGATCTGCTGGCGGTCGGCGATCGCCGGCCGCTGCATCTCTACTGGGGTGCGCAGGCACGGCAGGACTTATACGAGGACGAGCAGGTGCTCGCACTCGGTGCCGCTCATCCGAATCTTCGCTACACCCCTGTGCTTTCGCTGCCGCAGCCGCAAGACGTGTGGACCGGCCGTCGCGGTTTCGTGCATGCGGCCGCGCTGGAAGATGCATTCCGCAATGGCGGGCAGCTGGCGGACTTCGACGTGTATGCGAGCGGCCCGCCGGCGATGGTCGAAGCCGTGCGCCACGAGTTCAGCGAGCGCGGCCTGCCGGCGCAGCAGCTGTTCTTCGATTCGTTCGACTACGCGCCGGACGTGCTGGCCCGGATGGATTCCCGCTTTCGCGGCAATGACTAGCCGATGTCCTTTATCCGATGACTTTGGCGACCTTCGTGCCCATGCGCATCAGCTTCAACAAGGTCGGCCGCGGCATCGAGCGGATCTGCTCGTACCAGCCCGACACTTCCTCGATGAATTCGAGCATCGAGGCGATGCGCTCCTTGACCTCCTCCGGCGTCTCGTGGTCGCGCTTGCCTTCGGCCACGCACTCGCGCAGGGTCTGGACCGTCGGGTCGATCTCGCGCTTCTTGCGGCCGTCCATGATCATCGCGAGCACTTCCCAGATATCCTTGCGCGCCTGGAAATAGTCGCGCCGATCCCCCAGGACATGCGTCACGCTCACGAGATCCCACGATTGCAGCTCCTTCAGGCTGACGCTCACATTGGAGCGCGCGACCGAGAGCGATTCGGCGATTTCGTCGGCGGTCAGCGGCTGCGGTGCCAGGAACAGCAAGGCGTGGATCTGCGCGACTGAGCGGCTGACGCCCCAGCGGCTGGCCATTTCGCCCCAATGCAGGATGCAGCGTTGCACGGTCGGAGTGAGTTTCATCTGACGAGTCCGTGATTTCAGGAAAGACTGAAATTTAAATCATCGCAGAAACACTGTCAATCGATCGGATCCATGCAAGCGAATCGCCGTCACGTCCTCATTGCCGGCTGCGGCTACGTCGGCCAGCGGCTGGCGCTGCGCCTGCAGGCTGACTACGAGGTAACCGGCCTGGTGCGCTCGGCGGACCGCGTCGCGGAGCTGGGGCGCCTCGGCATTCGCGCGCTCGCCATCGACCTCGATCGCGTCCGCGCCGGCGTGACGATCCCGGAGCGGCTCGACGAGGAAGCGATCGTCTATCTCACGCCGCCGCCGGTGCTCGGCGAGAGCGACCTGCGCCTGAACCGATTTCTGCAGCTGGCAACCGTGCCGCCGCACACCTTCGTCTACATGAGCACGACCGGCGTCTACGGCGACACCGCGGGCGGTGTCGTGGATGAGAGCAGTACCGTGCAACCCCGCACGGATCGAGCGCGTCGCCGCGTCAGCGCCGAGGAAATGACTCGAGTCTGGTGCAACGAGCGGCGCGTGCGCCGGGTCGTGCTACGGGTGCCGGGAATCTATGGACCGGAGCGCCTGCCGCTCGAACGCCTGCGCCATGCCGAGCCGGTCGTGCGCGAGCGCGAAGCCGGCATCAACAACCGCATCCACGTCGATGACCTCGTCGAGGCCTGTGTCCGTGCAGTCGCGAATCCGGAAGCGCGCGGCGTCTACAACGTCACGGACGGCCAGCCGCTCAGCTCCACGACGTTCATCAACAGGGTGGCGAAGGTCGCGGGGCTGCCGCCGCCGCCGCAGGTCTCGATGGAAGAAGCGCAGCTCACGTTCAGCCCGGAGCGGCTGTCGTTCCTGAACGAGTCGCGCCGCGTGAGCAACGAACGGATGTTGAAGCACCTGGGCGTGGTGCTGAAGTACG
>CADEEJ010000335.1 GCA_902826315.1 uncultured Steroidobacter sp. | reverse complement strand
AGCCGTTCTCGTTCGTGATCGGCGCGGGTCAGGTGATTCGCGGCTGGGACGAAGGGGTGCAGGGCATGCAGCCCGGCGGACAACGGCGCCTGGTGATTCCTTCGGACCTTGCGTACGGCGATAGCGGCAAGGGTCCGATCCCGGGCGGCGCGACGCTGGTGTTCGACGTCGAGCTGCTCAAGATCGAAGAGCCGAAGTAGTATTCAACGAGTACGTCCCGACGATCGTTGCTTCCGCAATGACGTGCCCGCGTATCGCGTCCAGCACTTGCGGCGCGGTGAAATCTCCTTCGACGCCCAGGCGCTCGACGCTCAGCGCATACACCGTGAAGTGGTAGTGATGCACGAGCATGTCGTTCCACGGCGGGCAGGGCCCGTCGTAGCCGCGATACGTGCCGGCCATGTCGGGATCGCTGGCGAACCAGCCGGTGTAGTCATTGACGCCTTGGCGCGTGCCACGCGGCCCCCGCAGCTCCCGCTTGCCGCCCGCGACGATGCCGTTCGAGCATTCGCCCGCCGCGATCTCGGTCACCGCGGCCGGAATGTCGATCATCGCCCAGTGATAGAACTTGCCGCGCGGCAGGCTCGCGGGCACGACGCGTTCTTCCTTGTTCACGTCATCGGGCTTCGTCGGCACGTCGACGTCGACGCAGATCACCGCGTACGAGCGCGTCTGCGCCGGCGCGCCGCTCCACTTCAAGTGCGGGTTGTGATTTGCAGCCAGGCGCACGTGCAGGACCGGGTCTGGCGCACCGAACGCGAACTCCTCGGGAATCGGCTGATCGGCCAGGAAGCTGGCTGAGGTGAGCTTCATGAATCGTCTCCGGCATCGGGTGGTGTGTGCTCAACACCGGGCGTGGCGCGATGTTCCCTCGTGTAGTATCGCGCAGACATGTCCGCGAATCTGATTCGTCCGAGCACCGAGCGCATCACGATCGCCGGCCCTGCCGGGGACCTGGAAGGTCTGCTCGAAACTCCCGCCGGCGCAGACGGCGCGCGCGTGGCAGTGATCTGTCATCCGCATCCGGTCTACGGCGGCACGATGACCAACAAAGTCGTGCACATGCTCGCGAAGTCGTTCAACGAGCGCGGCGTACCGGCCGTGCGCTTCAATTTCCGCGGCGTGGGCGCGAGCGCAGGCGCTTACGACGAGGGCGAAGGCGAGACGCAGGACGCGCTCGCGGCGATGGATTGGGCATTGCAGCGCTTTCCTGGCGCCTCGCTCTGGGCCGCCGGCTTTTCCTTCGGCGGCGCGATTGCGGTGCGCGCAGCGGTTGCGCGCGATGCGAAGCGCCTGGTCACGGTTGCACCGGCCGTTCACCGCTTCGCTGTCGACGGCGCGCAACTCCCGAGGTGTCCGTGGTTGCTCATACAAGGCGATCACGATGAACTGGTGGACGCCGGCGAAATCCAACGCTGGGTGGCCACACTCGCGCAGCCGCCGCGGCTCGCGCTGCTGCAGGGAGTGGATCACTTCTTTCATGGCCGGCTGAACGAGCTGCGCAGCGTCGTGCTGGAGTGGCTGGACGCGACCCGGGCGGACGAATGATCGAGCACTTGAAACGAATCTTCGCGGGCCAGCCCGCGGCACAGGGGCTGCTGGAGCAGCGCGAGCCGCTCGAGCTCGCGACGGCGGCCTTGCTGATCGAGCTGGCACGCTCGGACTTTTCCGAGTCGGCAGCCGAGGTCGACGCGATCCGCCAGCTGTTGCAGAAGCGCTTCGGCCTGGCTGCGGACGCCGTGGATACGCTGCTCGTGGCCGCAGGGCGTCGCGCCGACAACGCGGTCTCGCTCCATGAATTCACGCATCGGCTGAACCGCGAGCTGCCGGAGAGCGAGAAACTGGCGATCGTCGAGATGCTGTGGCAGGTCAGTCACGCCGACGGCCACATCGACAAGCACGAAGAGCAGCTGATCCAGCGGATCGCCGGGTTGCTGCACATTTCCGATCGCGACCGCGTGCGCTTGAAGTTGAAGGTCGTCGTGGCCGATCGGTTGGACGACTAGACGGGAAGGCGGGTAGAGGGAGCGGGGGCTTCGATGACGCGCGTCCCGGTCGGAACGCGCGCCACGTCGATGAGCTGAACGATCAGTTCACCATTTCCTTGAGGTTCTTCAGCGCCGCGATGCGGACTTTCTTGCTGGCCGGCTTGGCCTTGAACATCATCTTCTCGCCGGTGAAGGGATTGACGCCTTCGCGAGCCTTGGTCGCCGGCTTCTTGACCACCTTCATCTTCAGCAGGCCCGGCAACGTGAACAGGCCCGAGCCCTTCAGGCTCTTCTTGACCACTCCGCCGAGCGCTTCGAACACATCCGAAACCTGCTTCTTGGCAAGGCCGGTGTCTTTGGAAATCTGAGCGAGGATTTCCGACTTGGTCGGCGCTGCGTTCTTTTTTGCCATTTGTAATCTCCTGTACGTAGTAACGAGTCGCGCCGTCTGCCGTTAAGTCAACGAGGAGCGGTCGCGTGAAACCTCTAAGGCGCGCGGGAAAATAGCACAAGATTCGCCGGGGATTAACTAGCGCACCGACTTTTTTTGCCGGTTTTTTCAGCCTCGGAGCGCTGCGCGCGCTCGCGCGTGTCAGGTCGTGACGAACTCGCGAGTGAACTTGACCGACAGCGGCGCTTGCGTTCCGGCCGGCGTCACCGTGATGTCGAACACCAGAATCTCGCTGCCGCTGATCGAAACTTCGCCGATGTAGTAGATCGCTTCGCCTTCGGAAACACGACGCAACTCAAGGTCCTTCAGCTGCTCGTTCAAGTTGCGTGCATCTACTTTCACGTCGGCTTCGACCGGCTTGCGCGCCGCGCCTGCTTCCTTGTGGAGCACCGTGACGTTGAGCATCACGCGATTGGTGCTGCGCTGGATGCCGTAGTTGCGCGCCACCTCGGGCGTCAGCATGTCGGTGCGCACTGCGTTGTAATGGACCTCGTAGCTGCCGAAGTCGCGGAACGACTCTTCGCTCGGCTGCGCGGTCGGGGCCCGGTGCTGCGGCGAGTAGTCGCAGCCGCTCGCGAGCAGGAGGCAGCCTGCGAGCACTGCTGCGAGAGTCCGTGTTGCTGATAGCACCGAGGTTTCTCCCTTCGAGAGACCGGGCAAGACTATGCGCGGCGCACGGCCGGTTCAATAGCCGGGCGGCGCCAGCAGATATTCGCCGATCGCGATGTACAGCGCCTGCAGCGCGATGATGACGAACAGCGCCGAGAAATCGATGCCGCCGAGCGCCGGAATCACGCGTCGCACGGGCGCCAGCAGCGGCTCGCACAGGCTGGAAACCAGCGCCGAAGCCGGGCTGTAGGTGCCGGGCGCGACCCAGCTGAGCAGCACGTACAGCACCAGCGCGAAGGTGTAGAACATCAGAATCGAGCCGAGCAGGCTCCCCAGCGCGACCAGGAAGAACTGCGGCGGCGTGAGCACCCACGGGTACTGACGCAGCGACCAGAGGATGCCGGTCGCGATCAGCTGCACCAGGATGAGCGCGACGACCGACGCGGTATCGACCTTGCCCATCGGCGGCAGCACTTTGCGCAGCGGCAGCACCACACGATTGGTCAGGCGGATCACGGCCTGCGAGAGCTGATTGCGCGCATCGGCGCGTGCCAGCGGCAGCAGCACGCGCAACAGGAAGATCGTGACCACCAGCTGCAGCAGCGCACCGACGACGAAGATGATTGCTCGCATGGGGGCGTATTTTGACTACGCCGGCGCGAGAGTCCACAGGCGCCGCCGGAGTTCACGCCTATTCGTGACTATCCGGCACCGAATTCGTCGGCGAGCTCGGCCCCCCGGCGGGTCGCGGCAGCGACCGCTGCATCGAACGCTTCGCGGACGTGCCGCTCTTCGAGCACGCGCAGCGCTGCCGCGGTCGTGCCGCCCTTCGACGTGACTTGCTCGCGCAGGACGGCGGGAGGCTCGCTGGCGGCGTGCGCCATTGCCCCGGAGCCATACGCAGTCTCGATTGCGAGCTTGCGGCTGACTTCCGGCGACAGCCCTTGCGCGACGCCGGCGTGTTCGAGCATCTCGATCAGCAGAAAGAAGTAGGCGGGCCCGCTCGCGGACACCGCGGTGACGATGTCCATGTGCTGCTCGCGTTCGAGCCACAGCGTCGCGCCGACTGCACCGAGGATCTGTTCGGCCAGGGCGCGTCGCTCCGTGGAGACATCTTCGGTCGCGTACAGCCCGGTCATTCCGCAGCCCTGCAAGGCAGGACGGTTGGGCATCGAGCGCACGACCGGGATGCCTGGCAGCCAGCGTTGAATGTCCGTCGCTCGAATGCCGGCGGCCACCGAGATGACCAGCGGACGCTTGGCGGCAAGCGACGTCTGGAGTGCTTCTGCGACCCGCCGCATCTCCTGGGGCTTCACGGCAAGCACGACGATGTCCGCGTCGCGTGCGGCGACCGCATTGTCACTCGTCGCCCGGACTGCGTATTGCGCGCGCAGGGAATCGAGCTGCGCGGGCAACGGATCGGCGACCGCGATCTGCTCTGCACGCCAGCCGCGCGCGAGCAGGCCGCCGATGAGGCTACGCGCCATGTTGCCGCCACCGATGAATGCGATGTTCAACGCCGCTCTCCAAAAATCGCAGTGCCGATGCGCACGCACGTCGCGCCGGCAGCCACTGCCGCTTCGAGATCGGTCGACATGCCCATCGACAGCGTGTCCAGCGGCATGCCCTGTTCGCGCAACTCCCGCGCGCAATCCGCCAGCTCGGCGAACATTTGCCGCTGCGCCTCGAAGCCTTCGCGCGGCGGCGGGATGCACATCAGACCGCGCAGCTGCAGGCGCGGCAACTCCAGCACGCGGCGCGCCAGCGGTGCGAGCTCCGTCTTGGAGATTCCGCCCTTGCCGGGCTCAGCGGCGAGCCGGACCTGAATACAGACATTGAGTGGTGCTGCATGCGGGCTGCGCTGCTCGCTGAGGCGCACGGCGATGCGTTCGCGATCCAGCGTGTGAACCCAGTGAAAGTGCTCGGCGACCGCACGCGTCTTGTTCGTCTGCAGCTGGCCGATGAAATGCCACGTCAGATCGAGATCGCTGAGCTCGGCGAGCTTCGGCAGCGCTTCCTGCAGGTAGTTTTCGCCGAAGTCCCGCTGACCGAGCTCCGCAACGGTGCGGATCGCGCTGGCGGGCTGTGACTTGCAGACAGCGACTAGCCGCACGGAATCGGGATCGCGGCCGTACCGCATTGCAGCGGATGCGATACGGTTCCGTGTTTCGACGAGTCGGTCCCGTACATTGCTGGCCGCCGCGCCACCGGCCTGATCAGCCGAAAAGTGCGGACCAGTTAACATATTGAGCTCGACATCGCTCCGCTATACTCAAAGCCCATTTGTGGGCCGATTTATACGTGTCAGCACCTGCGCGCTTCGTATGGGCCGTGGGCGTCTTCTTGAAAGAGTAAGAACTCATGCCTGTCGACATTGCGCAGCTGCTGGCTTTCGCCGTCAAGAACAACGCGTCCGACCTGCACTTGTCCGCGGGCGTACCGCCGATGATCCGTGTCGACGGCGACATGAAGCGCGTCAACATGCCTGCACTGACCCACAAGGAAGTGCACAGCATGGTGTACGACATCATGAATGACAAGCAGCGCAAGG
>CADEEJ010000334.1:3252-5628 GCA_902826315.1 uncultured Steroidobacter sp. | reverse complement strand
GCGCGGTCTTGCCGACGCCGGCTTCGCCGACGTACAGCGGATTGTTCTTGCGGCGACGGCACAGGATCTCGACCGTGCGCTCGATCTCCATGCGCCGGCCGATCAGCGGATCGATCCGCCCTTCCATCGCCAGCTTGTTCAGGTTGGTCGTGAACTTCTCGAGCGCGGTGCCGCCGTCCGGCTCGCTGCGCTCCGCCTCGGGGCCGGCCGCCGGATCCTCACCCTTGTCGGGGCGATCACGGTCCTCGACCTTCGACAGGCCGTGGGAGATGTAGTTGACGACATCGAGGCGGGCCACGTCCTGCATCGACAGCAGATAGGCCGCGTGCGAGTGCTTCTCGCTGAAGATCGCGACGAGCACATTGGCCGCCGTCACTTCCTTCTTGCCGCTCGACTGCACGTGGAACACCGCTCGCTGCAGCACGCGCTGGAAACCCAGCGTCGGCTGCACTTCGCGGTCATCGTCGTCCTTGAGCCGCGGCGTGGTCTGGTCGATGAAATCCTTGAGGTCCTTGCGCAGCCGGGCGACGTCGGCGCCGCACGCCCGCAGAATTTCCCGCACCTTCGGCGTGTCCACGATGGCGAGCAGCAGGTGCTCCACCGTCATGAACTCGTGACGCGCCTCGCGCGCCGACTGGAACGCCTCGTTCAGACAGATTTCGAGTTCGCTGCTTAACACTTAAGGTTCTCTCACCCTTTCACGTCTCTTCCATCGTGCACAGGAGGGGGTGCTGATGCTGCCGCGCGTACGTCGTTACCTGCGCGACCTTGGTCTCGGCGATCTCGAATGTGAAAACGCCGCAGACGCCCTTGCCCCGGGTGTGCACCTCCAGCATAACGCGCGTCGCCGTCGTCCGATCCATGTTGAAGATGCGCTCCAGCACATCCACGACGAATTCCATGGGCGTGTAGTCGTCGTTCAGCAGGACGACCTGATAAAGCGGCGGTCGCTTGAGCTTGGGCTCGGCCTCTTCGGTAACGAGCTCGTGCTCACGCCGTGTGCTCTCGTCAGTCATCAACGTCGACGCATGATCAATTCGGACTCTTTATAGGGTGGAAATTCAGACAATACAAGGCAGCAGCCCTCGTAACGTGCGCTGCGTCGAGCTCTGCGCAACTACAGCTGCCGCAGTGAGTTACGCACGAATCGCAGGGCGAATTTACCCGGTCATGCGGCCGGCTTGCCGGCAGCAGCCGCGCATTGGCAGACCCCGGTCCGGCTGCGCGGCACGTGTCGCCTCCTGCAGTCAGGCGCTTGCGATTTGCGGCGTAACTTTCACCAATGAGAACAATCTCTTGTGACAGACTAACGCGACTCCTTATCATGGCGCGCTCGAACCCGAAGCCGTGGCCACTGCGTTAATAGCCCCGTTGTCGTGCATCAGTCACTCGTACATCAGTAAATGTCGCTTACAGCCAACCTGCGTGACCTACAGACGCTGTCGGGACAGCAGTGGCTGGATCGCGCCACTCGGACCCTGCCGCAGGCGCTGACCGTAGTCCTCGTAATCGCAATCGCCTGGCAGCTCGTGCAACTCACCTGGCTGCTGCTGGAGCGTCGTGCGCCCGCCGACGCCGGCGACATGGTCATGGCACCGCCGCCCGCCGCAGCCGCGCGCAAGGGGATCGACGTCCAGGCAATCGCGACTGCGCATCTGTTTGGGATGCCACAGGCCGAACAGGCGGCTCCGGAAGATGCGCAGCCGACGCAGATGAACCTGGTCCTGTCGGCGGTCTTCGCGGCGAACGATCCCACCAAGGGCCTCGCGGTGATCGGCGAGTCGCCGCAGTCCGCGAAAGTCTACGCCGTCGGCTCGGTGGTGCGGCCGGGCACGAAATTGCATTCGGTCTACCTGGATCGCGTCATCCTCGATCGCAGCGGCCAGCTGGAGACTCTGGCGCTGCCGCGTCCGAATACGGCCGGCATCATCACGCGTACCGCTGCTGTGACCCCGCCGCGGCCGGGCGGCGGTCAATTCGCGGACAACCTCCGGCGCATCGCCGAGACGAATCCGACAGCGTTCGCGGAGATCGTGCGGCCGCAGCCGGTGTTTGCGAACGGCGTGCAGCGTGGCTATCGCGTCTACCCGGGCCGCAATCGGCAGCAGTTCGCCAAGCTCGGCCTGCAGCCCGGCGACCTCGTGCTGTCGATCAACGGCACGCCGCTCGACGATCCGCAACGGGGCATGGAGATCTTCAACACGATCGGCACTTCCGACCGTGTCAGCGTGACGGTCGAGCGCAACGGCCAGTCGCAGGAGCTCACGCTCAACACCGCCCAGATCATGCTGCCTGACGCCAACTCGCCGCCGCCGGGCCGAACCGGGCAGCAGCGGCCGATCCCGACGCCCGCGTTCACGCCCGAGCCGGAATAGC
>CADEEJ010000334.1:0-3152 GCA_902826315.1 uncultured Steroidobacter sp. | reverse complement strand
GCCCCGAAGAGAAAGCCCCGAAAAGAAAGCCAAGGATTGTCCATGACTCTCAAGAACAACCGCCATCGCGCGCGCATCACCGCATTTGCGGTCGCGTGCGCGCTGACCTGGGGCGCGGCGCCGGCGCAGGCGCAACAGACAGCGCAAGCTGCGCAGGCGACGATCACACCGGCGTTCCGCGACGCCGACCTCACGCAGATCATCGAGGCAGTCAGTCAGATCACGGGCAAGACCTTCATCGTCGATCCGCGCGTGCGCGCACAGGTGACGATCCTTTCCTCGACGCCGATGTCGCCGGACGCGTTCTACGAGACGTTCCTGTCGATCCTGCAGGTGCACGGCTTCGTCGCGGTGCCGTCGGGCAACTCCATCAAGATCATTCCTGACGCGAACGCACGCCAGCTGCCGGGCCAGGAAGACCTGGGGGATCGCGTCAAGACGGACTCGGACGAATTCATCACCCAGGTCATCGCCGTACGCAACGTGAGTGCCGCGCAGCTGGTGCCGGTGCTGCGGCCGTTGATCCCGCAGTACGGCCACCTGGTCGCGTACCCGGCCTCGAACATGCTGATCATCTCGGACCGCGCCAGTAACGTCAGCCGCATGATGCGCATCATCAACCGCATCGATCAGGGCGGCGATGAAGAGATCGACATCGTGCGGCTGGAGAACGCCAGCGCCTCCGAGATCGTGCGCGTCGTCAACGCGCTGAATCAGGGGCCGGGCCAGCAGGCGGAAGCGACCGGCGCAACTGCGCGACTCGTCGCCGACGACCGCACCAACAGCGTGCTCATCTCCGGCGAGAAGGCGCAGCGCCTGCGCCTGAAGACGCTGGTCACGCACCTCGATACGCCGCTCGAAACCGGCGGCGACACGCGCGTGCGCTACCTGAACTACGCCGACGCGGAGCAGATCGCGGGCAAGCTGAAGGAACAGGTGACCGGCATCACGCAGGCCGCACCGGGCGCGCCCGCGCAAGCCGGACCGCAGGCAGCCGCCGATCGCAACACCACGATCTGGGCCGACAAGCAGACCAACGCGCTGGTCATTACAGCACCGCCGAAGGTCATGCGTTCGATCATGGGTGTCGTCGACAAGCTCGATATCCGCCGTCTGCAAGTGCTGGTCGAAGCGATTCTGGTGGACATCTCGGAGCTGAAGACCGCCGAGCTCGGCGTGAACTGGGCCGTGGGCAACACCGATTCGGACAGCACCGTGCCGATCGGCAGCTTCAATCAGACTGTCGGCGGCTCCAGCATCGGCAGCATCGCGGCCGCGCTCACCGATCCGGACAACATCGACCCCTCGCTCCTGCCAAGCGGCCTGACGCTCGGCGCCGGCCGCTTCCTCGACAACGGCACGAACTTCGCGCTGCTGCTGCGCGCCCTGCGCGGCGACAGCAACAGCAACATCCTGCAAACGCCTTCGATCATTACGCTCGACAACGAAGAGGCGGAGATCAAGGTCGCGCAGGAGGTGCCGTTTCTCACCGGCTCGTTCACGAACACCGGTGTCGGCAACCAGCAGGGCCAGGTCAATCCGTTCCAGACCATCCAGCGCGAGGAAGTCGGCACGATCCTCAAGATCACGCCGCAGATCAACGAAGGCGACGCGGTGATGCTCAAGATCGAGCAGGAAGACTCCAGCGTCTCCCAGGGCACGCAGAACGCGGTCGACCTGATCACCAACAAGCGCACGGTTACGACGACGGTGCTCGTCGACGACGGCGGCGTGGTGGTGCTCGGCGGCTTGATCACGGACACCGCGCGCGAAAGCGAAAACCGCGTGCCGATCCTCGGCTCGATTCCGCTCATCGGCGAGCTGTTCAAGACCCGCAGCGGCAACAAGGAAAAGCGCAACCTGATGCTGTTCATCCGTCCGACGATCATTCGCGACGGCGCCCAGGCGGCGATCGAGACGAACGCGAAGTACAACGTCGCACGCAATCTGCAGCTGCAGCGTCGCAAGGGCAAGGTCACCCTGCTGCCCGGCGCACGCCAGCCGTTGCTGCCGCCGATCGAAGAATTGTCGAGATACGCGGATCCGACCGCGGGCTCCAAGGCGCCTGAACCCGGAACCGATCCAACGAAGCCGACGGAAACCGTGCCGCTGCGGGACACGCCGCCGCCGGAGGAGCAGCGGTCGCAACCGCAGGCGCAGTCACAGCCGCAAGCTCCGCAGCAGCAATAGTCATCGCATCGAGACGGAGGTCGTATGAGCGTGCAACTCGAATCTGCTTCGGCCCCCGCCGCTGCCGCTCTACGCCCGGGTCCGCAACTGTTGTCCTTCGCGTTCTGCAAGCGCCATGGCGTGTTGATCCAGAAGACTGGCGAGGAGTTCGCCGAGGCCGTCTATCGCGCCGGTGCGCAGCCGGCCGCCATTGCTGAAGTCCGCCGCGTGCTCGGCTTGCCGTTGCAGCTGCGACGCGTCGATACCGAAGCGTTCGAGCAGTTGCTGCGGCAGCAATTCGAAGGCGGTACCAGCGTCGCGATGCAGATGGTCGGCGGCATGGACGACGACACCGACCTGGCACACCTGGCGCAGGATCTGCCGGAGCCCTCCGACCTGCTGGAAAGCGACGACCAGGCGCCGATCATCAAGCTGATCAACGCGATCCTCACCCAGGCGGTGAAGGACAACGCGTCCGACATTCACGTCGAGCCGTTCGAGAACCGGCTGGTCGTGCGCTTCCGCATCGACGGTGTGCTGCGCGAAGTGCTCCAGTCGCGCCGTGCAGTCGCGCCGCTGGTGGTCTCACGCATCAAGGTCATGTCGAAGCTCGACATCGCGGAGAAGCGTCTGCCGCAGGACGGCCGCATCTCGCTGCGCGTCGCCGGTCGCGCGGTCGACGTGCGCGTGTCGACGATTCCTGCCGGCCACGGCGAGCGCGTCGTGCTGCGCTTGCTGGACAAGCAGGCCGGCCGGCTCGAACTGAATTCGCTCGGCATGGATCCGGGCACGCAGAAGCAGATGGACGAGCTGATCCACAAGCCGCACGGAATTCTGCTGGTCACCGGTCCGACCGGCTCGGGCAAGACGACGACGTTGTATGCGTCGCTGGAGCGGATCAACGACAACACGCGCAACATCATGACGGTCGAGGATCCGATCGAGTACTACATCGACGGCATCGGCCAGACGCAGGTCAACAC
>CADEEJ010000333.1 GCA_902826315.1 uncultured Steroidobacter sp. | reverse complement strand
TTCCGCTGTGAAAAACTTCGCCGCCGCTGCGGCTGCAGAAGGCTAGGTGTCGGGTGAAGGAGTCGCGAACGCTCGAAGATCGCTGGAGCGAGATCAGCCCCTTGCTCGACGAGGCGCTGGATCTGCCGGATAGCGCGCGCGAATCGTGGCTCGCAGAGCTCGAGAAGCGTGCGCCTGAACTCGCCGCGCACGTCCGGTCCTGCCTGCTCGGCGTCGCGGATGTCGCCGACCGCAAGTTTCTCGAAGTACCCGTCGGTCTCCACCTGCCCACCGGCCTCGCCGGACACGCCGTCGGTGCGTACACGCTGGAGCGCCCGCTTGGCTTCGGGGGCATGGGCACTGTCTGGCTCGCTCATCGCAGCGACGGTCGCTTCGAAGGGCAGGTCGCGGTCAAGCTTCTGAATGCCGCGCTCGTCGGTCATCCGTCGGAGCAGCGCTTTGCGCGTGAGGGGCGCGTGCTCGCACGCCTGCAACATCCCAACATCGCGCGGCTGCTCGATGCCGGCGTCGAGGCAGGCAGTCAGCCTTACCTCGTTCTGGAATACGTGCAGGGCGAGCGCATCGACGAGTACTGCAGGCAGCGCAATCTCGGCGTCGAGCAGCGCATCCGATTGTTCCTCGATGTGCTGGCCGCCGTGGCCAACGCTCACAGCAATCTCGTCGTTCATCGCGATCTCAAGCCTTCGAACATCCTGGTCACGGAGCAGGGCGAGGCGAAGCTGCTCGATTTCGGTATCGCTGCGTTGTTGTCCAGCGGCGCCGACGATGTCACGCCGCTGACGCGTAACGTCGGGCCGGGGCTCACGCCGGGCTATGCGTCGCCCGAGCAATTGCTAGGGCAGCCGATAACCACTGCGACGGATGTCTATTCGCTCGGCATCGTGCTGTTCGAGCTGCTGGCGGGCAGCCGTCCCTGGGCGACGCATGACGATGCGAAAACTCCCACTGGCGTCATGCGGCTGACTGCGGAGGCAGACGTACCGCGCCTGTCGGACGTCGCTGCGCAGGTGCAGTGGCGCCCGAGCCTGCGCGGCGATCTCGACAACATCGTCGCGATGGCATTGCGTAGAAATCCAGAGGAACGCTATCGCACGGCCGAGGCATTCGCGCAGGACTTGCGCCACTACCTGGCGCTCGAGCCGGTCTCTGCACGGCCGCGGTCGCTCGGCTATCTCACCGCAAAGTTCGTGCGGCGCAATCGCGCGGCGGTGATCAGTGCGTGTGCCGTGGCCGTTGCGCTGATCGCCGCGGGCGGCTTCTCGTTCTGGCAGATGATCCAGGCCAACCAGCAACGCCGCGTCGCCGAGGATCAAGCGTCGCGCGCGGAGTTCGCGCGTGACTTCGCGGAGTTCGTGCTGACCGATGCGGGCGCGACCGGTCGTCCGTTCACGACGTCCGAATTGCTGGCGCGGGCCGAGCAAGCTCTGCAGGCGTACGGAGCGGCAGATAGTCCGGTGGCGATCGAGCAGGTCATCCAGCTCGGCATGCTGTTCGCGCGGCTCGGTCAATACCGCAACGCGCTGGAGCTGTTTCAGAAGGCGCACGCGCGGGCGATCGCGGGGAATCATGCCGAGCTGCGTTGGCAGTCGGCCTGCGAGCTCGGTCGACTGCATCACTATGCCGGACGCGTGCAGCAGGGCGCTGAGCTCCTGGATACGGCGATAGCCGAGCTGCGGCGGCAGATGCCGGACTCGCCGGCGCTGATCGCATGTCTCGAAGAGAAATCGGATCTGGAGCTGACGCGGCAGGATCTCGCGGCGGCGATTGCCACTGCCCAAGAGTCTGTCGCGCAGGCGGAGCGAGTCTTTCCCCGGGCGCCGCTCCATCACGTCGCTGCACGAGTCCAGCTCGCAACGTCGCTGCGCGCGGCAGGTCATCTGCAGGTCGCGGACGACTTGCACCGTGCAACGCTCGGCTTGCTGAAAGAGTTGGGGCGCGAGCGCACCTCCAACGCAGTGCTCGTCTACAACATGTGGGGCATCGTGCGCTCGGATATGGGCGATATCGCCGGCGCGGCACAGATGTTCGAGTCCGGGCTCGGCGTCGGCCATGCGCTGTGGGTCGATGCTGTTCCGGACCAGTGGTTGAGCGTGACTTACGGTCGACGTCTCGTGCTGCTGAATCGGCTGGCAGAGGCCGAGAAATATTTCGCGAATGCTCTGCGTCTGTCGAGCGGCGAGGGCGATGCGGAGATGGAGCTCGGCGCGCTGATCGGCCTGCTCACCGTCGGTCGAGCGCGCGGCGACTTCGACGCGGCCCGCGCAGCACGCGACCGGGCGGCGCAGTTCATCGAGGCGCATCTGCCACCCGAACACAATTTGCGCCCCTACTTCGTGTTCGAAGATGGCTTGCTGCAGCTCGCCGAACACTCGCGCGTCTCTGCCAAGGCTCGTTTGCAGCAAGCACTCGCCGAATTCAAGCGCAGGGGCCGGCGCCTGCCGGACCAGATCGTCGCGCTGACGGGGCTCGCGCAATGCGAGTTGGAGTCCGGCGATCTCGGCGCATCAGGTCGCCTCGCGGCCGAAGCCACGGAACTCGCACGCCAGTCTGTCGTTCGCGATCAGCCGTCGTACTGGCTCGGCCTTTCCTTGTTGCAGCAGGCTGCCGTGGAACTGGCGCTCGGACATGCGGGTCCGGCGCACGAGCTATCCGTCGCAGCGCTCGCACAACTCACTCCGACAGTGGGTGCCGATCACCCGCTGACCCGCAGGGCAGCTGCGCTCGCAGCTAACCGAAAGTAAACGAGAACACCTCGGCGCCGGCGTCGAGGAATTCGATCTCGAACAGGCGGTCGTCGACCGGCGCGGGTTGGCGGATCAGCTGATACATCCGCGGCGCGTCGAGCGTGCCGATGCCGTCGGCATCGACATCGACGCCGTGAGATGCGCCGGGCGGCCGGCCATCGATCGTCACGCGGAAGCGCACTGACGAATCGTGCTTCGCCGGTCCCATGACGAGATGCAGGTCGCGCGCGTGAAAGCGATACGCGATCTTGCCGTGCGGCTTGGTGAGCACCGCCGACTCGCTCTGCGTCTGCCAGTCGCCGGCGAGCGTCCATTCGTTGAGCTGCAGCGGCGAGCGGCGGCGTGCAGCGAGATTCTCGCCGCGCGCCGAGCCGACGTACGTTTCCGGTGACCGCAGGTTGCGCCAATCGGCCTCGGCTTCCGCGCCTTGTCCATCGACTGCGACGTACTGTCGCTCGAACTTGGTGTGGCCGGCCTCGATCAGCAGCTTCTGAATGACGGCTTCGAGGCGGTCGTAGTCGCCTTCGCCGAACTGGTGATGGCGGACGTAGCCCTGCGCATCGACGAAGTAGAGTGCGGGCCAGTACTGGTTGCTGAAGGCATTCCAGATCGAATAGTCGCTGTCGACCGCGACTGGATAGTCGACGTCCTGGGCTGCGACCTGGCGGCGCACGTTGTCGAGATCCTTCTCGAAACCGAATTCCGGCGTGTGCACGCCGATGACTACGAGCCCGTCGTCCCGATACTTCTCCGCCCAGGCGCGCAAGTAGGGCAGGGTGCGGCGCCAGTTGATGCAGGTGTAAGTCCAGAAGTCGACCAGCACGACTTTGCCGCGCAGCTCCTGCGTGCTCAGCGGTTGCGAGTTGAGCCACGCGGTCGCGCGCCCAAGCGGCGGCATGCGACCTTCGGTGGGTAGCGTCGCCGCGCCAAACGATATCAGGGGTGTGCTCATCAGTAATGCTGCGAGCAAGAGGTGAGGTGCCTTCATGCTGGCGACGATCACACCAAACGCGGTGGCTGCGAGCTATTACACCATCGTCTACTCGCTGCACTCCCGCGGCCATGGTGTGATCGCCACGTCTGACAGCGCGGGGCGCTCTCTTCTGGCTCGGGAGAATGCAATGACACGCAGGCTGGTGATCCTGGTTGCAGCGGTCTGGCCGATGGCCTATTCAGGCGTGGCCGCGTCGCAAGACGACGGCGCGTTCTATGGACTGCTGCGCTCGCGCGACTTGTCGCCGTTCGGCTTTTTACGGCTCGACATGCGTCCGGCGCATGCGGTGTCGATCGCGCCGGGCAGCTGGGCGATCGAGACCGAGCTCGGCTATCAGAACACCTGGGCGCTGAGTCCCGAGGTCGAACGCTATCTCACGAGTCTCGAGCCGACCGGCCGCCGCAAGCTCGGACCGGCGGAAGTGCAGGCGATCCGCGACCTGCCCGGCGAGAACTACCTGCTCGACATCGAGACGGGGACGTTCGACTTTACGTTCCACTACAAGCTGGCGCCGAACTGGACTGCCTATGCGATTGCGAGCGCGATCACCTACCAGGGCGGTTTCCTCGACAGCACCATCGAGCAGTTCCACGACACTTTCGGTTTCAGCAGCTTCGGTCGACCAGCCATCGCCAAGAATCAGGCCGCGCTCATCTACGACTTGAAGGGCTCGCAGACAGTCTTTCTCGAGAAGCCGACCGACGGTGGCCTGACCGATCCGACGATCGGCTTTCGCTATACCGGTCTGCAGGTCCTGCAGGACTGGCGACTGTCACTCGAAGGCGCGGTGAAAATACCTGTTGCCGGGCGCAGGCTGCTGCTCTCCACCGGCCGGACTGACGTCGGCGTGCAGGCGTCGCTGCAACGAGCGCGCAATCATCACGCGATCTACATCGACATGGCAGCTGTCTATTACGCCGGTGCCCGCGAGCCCGCGAAGCAGGACTCGCAGATCATTCCGACGCTCATCCTCGGTTACGAGTACCAGCTGACGCCGCGCACGAATCTCAACATTCAGGCGTATGCGAGCAAGAGCGTGTACTCGAGCGACGTGACCGATCTCGACGAGCTGACCGGCAACAAGTATCAGTACAGCATCGGGGTGCGCCACCGCCGGGACAACATGCTGATCACGTTCGGTTTCACGGAGAACGTGCAGAACATCAACAACACCCCCGACATCGGCCTGCAGCTCGGCTTCGCCTACGTGCCGCACCGGCGCTCACTGTGAGAGCGACGGCGCGCCATTGCTCGACGCAGCGTCGATAATCGCGACGCCAATGCCGAGGTCCCCTGGGCCGAAGAGCTGCGTGATCGATCCGCCCACGTAGACGAGGGGGGCGTCGGCTGCGATCGCGCGGAGGTTGTACTGACCCGCCGGCGCCCATTCACTGAGCTGGATCGTGCCACCGGGCGTCTTCAGCGCGGCCAGGCCAGCGCGCGCTGCGCTCCCGACCTGGGTGAACTCGCCGCCGAAATACAGCAGATGGTCCAATGAGTCGAAGGCCCACACCGGCGCGTTGACCTGCGGAATCGAGGGTAGCGGCTGGCCGGTCAGGAGACTGATGCCGTCGAGGTAAGCCCGTTGCTCGCCGTCGCGCTCGGTGAACTCGCCGCCGATGTAAACGACATCGTCATGAACGCGCAGAGCGCGCACTCTGCCGCCGCCGAAGCGATGCTGCCAGCCTACCAGTTGCACGCCGGTGCCGGCGTCGATGGCTGCGAAATTCCGCACGCCCACGGCCTCATGACCGATGCCTTCGAACTCGCCTCCCACGTACACGATGCCGTCGGCGGCGGCGAGCGCGCCGACCGTGCCGCTGCCGGCGACGTGCGGATCCCAATCCAGCAAGGTGCCGTGCGCGTTGATCGCAGCGAGGCTATTGCGCGGTACGTTGTTGCCATCGGCAGTCTTGACCGCGTCGAACTC
>CADEEJ010000332.1 GCA_902826315.1 uncultured Steroidobacter sp. | reverse complement strand
TCTCGTCAGAGCCTGAGGCGCTCGCCATAGCCGGTCAGCTCGAGATAGCCGCGGCCGATCGCGCGGCCGCGCTCGTCGAACGCGCGCACTGCGCCTTCCCAGTAGAGCGTTCCAGTGCTCGCGCGCGCATCGTTTTCCTGGTCGTCCAGCAGCGGACGCAGCGTTATCGTGCGCTCGCCGACAGTGATTTGCCATTCGACGGGATAGCTGACGCCGGTCCGCGGTGAGCGCCAGCGACGCAGCGGCGACCACGCGATGTCGTCGGGCAGATAGGTTCGGTCCGCGCGGCCCGGTTCGCGCAGCGTCGCACCGCCCCAATACTGTTTCCCTGCATCGTCGCGGATGCGCTGAACCATCAGCGCGCCGCCGTCGTCGAGATTCAGGCCGATCCAGTCCCAACCGCGGGCGTGCTCATCGAACATGCCGCTCGACCATTCGTGATCGAACCAGGCGACACCGCGCACGCGATGTTCGCGACCGCCGATGACGATGCGACCGCTCGTCTGCAATTGCGGCAGGCTGTAGTAGTAGCTCGCGAACTGCGACTGCGGACTCTTCTGGCTGACGCCGTTCTTTCCGTTCAGCAGCGGCGGCTGGGTAGCGACGCATTCCAGTTCCAACGTGAAGTCGCTCGTGGTAGCGACGGCGACGTAGCGCTCGCCCTCTTTGCGCAGCGACCAATCGTCGATCTTCACTGCCAGCGAGCCTTCCGCCGACTCGGCCAGACCGAATCCGGCACGCGCGGATTTCTCACTGCGCAACAATGTGCCGCGTCGCTGCTCGCTGACCGCCGCGTGCGCGAACAACACCTGACGCGCGACGAATCGCGACGGATTGTCTTCGTCGACGCCCGGCCGATTGCGAAAGAAGGTGAGTTGAAAGCCGAGCGGCTCGCCGCTCTCGCTCTCCAGCCAACCGGTGAGGTACCACCACTCGGTGCGGAACTGCGGATGGCTGCCTTCGTCGCGCGGCAGCTCGATCGAGTAGCCCGGCACGACGGCAGGAAACTCGGCGTCAGCAGCCTTCGACGCAGCGCTCACGACGAGCAGCAGAGCGAGCAAAGCGTGCGCGATGCCTCTCACCAATCCTCCTTGACTGCTTTGACGACGTCGGCGCTCATCGCCTGCCTGCCGCTGATGACTGCGATGCCCGCTGCGGCGGCGATCAGCACAGCGCTCAATGAAGTGAGCAGCCAGCCGGGCGCGGCGAGGTCCATGCTCCAGTGGAAGGACTGTCGATTGACGACGTAGATCAGAATAAGTCCGACGACTCCTCCAGTGAGCAGTCCGATCACCACACCGACCACGCCGAGGACCGCTCCTTCGATCGCCAGCATCGACGCGATCTGCGCACGCGTGAATCCGAGATGCCGCAGCACGCCGAACTCGCCGCGACGCGCGAGCACCTGCGCGCTGATACCCGCCGCGATGCCGAACAGGCCGATCAGCACGGCGACCAGTTCGAGCAGATACGTGATCGCGAAAGTTCGATCGAATGCTTGCAGCGACAGGCGGCGCAGATCCGGCGGCGTGCGCAGATCGTATTGCGTCGCCGGCAACAGATCGCGAATCGAGTTTTCGAGCGAGTGCGGGTCGGTGCCCGGCTTCACCCACAAGCTCACTGTGTTGATTCCGGTATCGCCGGTCAGCCGCACGTAGTCCGCGCTGCCGATCACGACGGCGCCGTTCTGGTGCTCGTAGTCGCGCCAGATGCCGGCCGCGAACGCCGCGAGACGACGGCCGCCCACGGAGAGATCGAAAGTGTCGCCGGCGCGGATGCCATAGAGGTCGGCAGCCGCTTCACTGACCCAAGCCGATACTGCGTCGGGCCGCTCCTGCGATTTGGCCTCGTCTGTCATCCACAGCGTGCTGGCGATCGGCATGTGATCCGCGCTGCGCGCGACCAGCGCCACGGTCTGTGAGCTCTGCGCGAGCTGCGCGCGGGCGAAGCGACCCGTTTCGAAATACGCGACTCCGGGCAGAGCGCCGAGTCGCTGCACGGTGCGCGAGTCGAGATGCGCCGACTGTCCGACGTAGCCGAGTCGCACGTAGACGTCAGCCGGCAAGATGCGCTGCGTCCATTGATCGAGCGAAGTGCGGAACGACGTCACCATGATCGCCATCGACACCATGAGACTGAAGCTCACGAGGATCGCGGACACGCTGAGCGTTGCATAGCGGGCCGTGCCCGCGATCTGAGCGATCGCGACCTGATAAGGAATGGAGCGCGCGAATGGCGCGTAACGCAGTGCCATGCGGACGATCGACGGCATGGCGATCACTGCGCCGATGATCAGCAGTGCGATTGCGACGAAGCCTGGTAACGGCAACCCCGCGATCGGCGGCAGCAACAAGACACCGCCGGCGAGCAGGAACAGGACCAGGACCAGGCGCCCATGCGTGCGTAGCTCGCGACTCGTCACGTCACCCGCCTTGAGTGCCGCTGCGGTCGGCACGCGTGCGGCTTCGATTGCCGGGCGCAGCGCGCCGACGATTGCAACCAGCACGCCTAGCACGCAGAACGCGGCGATCTCCAAGCCCCGCACTTCGAGCTCGGCTGCCAGCCCGCGAAAGTAACCAGCCCCAAGGTCGCCGCCGATCGCCTCGAGCCCTACTCGTGCCGCTACGAGCCCCAGCAGCACACCGAGCAGCGCGCCACAAGTACCGATGATCGCGCTTCCCGCGAGCACGAGCGCGAGCTGCTGTCCACGCGTGACGCCCAATGCATGCAGCACGGCGAATTCGCGCCGGCGTCGTAACGTCGCGAGCGATTGCGTCGAGTAGACGAAGAAGCCGCCGGTGAACAACGCCACCAGCGCGAGCGCGGTGAGATTCGATCGATAGGCACGCGACAACCGCAGCGCCTCGTTGCTCGCTTCGCCGGGTGTCGTGACTCGGGCATCCGCCGGCAGCAACGCCGCGATGGCGGTGCGCACTCGCTCGACCGGCGCGCCGCTTGCGAGCCGCACATTGATGCGCGACAGCTTGCCGAGACGTCCGAACTTCCATTGCGCGGCAGCGATGTCCATCACGCCGGCGCGATCTTCGAGTCCGGCCTGCGGCAGCACGCCCGCCACGCGCAGCTGCTGCGTCTGCTCGCCGACTTGAATTTCGAGCACGTCGCCGGTATCGCGCTTCAGCTCGCGCGCTGCACTGGCGCTCAGGAACATCGCCTGGGGATCGAATGCATCGGCACTGGACGACATCGTTCCCGCAAGCGCTGCCAGCGACGATTGCAGTTGACGCGAGCGGAAGGCGTCGATGCCGAGCAGCGTGAGCGAGCCACGCCGGTCCGCCAGCTTGGCTTCCACTTCCACGACCGGGCTCGCGACCGCGACGCCGGGAACTGCGGCGACGCGTGGATACAGATTCTCGTCCAACCCGGCGGCGCTCTCGATCGCCAGGTCCGCGAGCCCGTACAGGCTGCGTGCCGCGAGCGATACTTCGTCGGCAGCAGAGCGGTTGATGAGATAGATCGCGAATCCGAGCGCCACGCCGAGTGCGATGGCCAGGACCAGCAGCGCGTTGCGACCGGGAGAGCGACGCAGCGGTCCGACGAGTGCGGCGTCGATGAGCGGCCACGCTTGCATCGTCAAGCCGCCGGGCGCACGTGCAATCCCTGTTGCGTCAGGCAAAAGACGCGCTGCGCCGTCGCCGCCGCGACTTCGGAATGCGTGACGAGAATTCCAGCCGCGTTGTCGCGCTCGAGTTGTGCGCGCAGCAACGCGAGAACTTCGGACGCGGAGTCTGCATCCAGATTGCCGGTCGGCTCGTCCGCCAACACGAGGCTGGGCCGATGCGCGAGTGCACGCGCGATCGCGACGCGCTGCATTTCACCGCCCGACAGCTGGTTCGGCAGATCGTCCAGACGATCCAGCATGCCGACGGCAGCCAGCATCTCTTCCACGCGTGCGGCAATTGCGGGATTCGCTGCGCCGTTGAGCGCGAGCGGCAGTCCAACGTTGCGTGCGACCGACAGATGCGGCAGCAGGTGGAACGCCTGGAAGACGAATCCCATGCGTGCCCGACGCAGTCGCGTGCGACCGGCATCGTCGAGCGCGGCCATGTCCTGACCGGCGACTACAATGCGACCCGAGTCCGGCACGTCGAGCCCGGCGATGAGGTTGAGCAGCGTGGACTTGCCGGCGCCCGATTCGCCCATCACCGCGATGTACTCGCCCGCAGCGAGCTGCAACGACACGTCGTGCAGCACGACGCGCTGGCGCGAACCTATGAACGATTTTCTGACGCGCTCGACCGCCAGCATTGCCTGCGATTTCGTGGGTGCCCTAGAACCCTATCGTGACGCCGAGGTTCGCCGAGTACTGCAGGAACGTATCGGACTTCGCGCGGATGTTGCAGGTCAGGCCGCCATCGGAGACGCAGAACAGGTCGCCGTCCGTGTCGAGCACGGTAATGAACGCGCGCAGATCGAGACGCACGCCGAAGTGTTCCGTGATCGGCACGCGCACGCCGCCGGCGACGGAAGCAGCAAGCTTGGTCTCGTCGTCGAAGCCTGGCGCGTCCGGGCTGAAGCGCGCCGCGCCGACGGTGAGGCCGAAATACGGAATGACGCGGCTGGCATCGGGATAGCTGACGATGCCGCCGATCTGCAGATACTCCACGTCCATGTCGATCGGCGTAGTGCCGTCGACGCTGGTGCTCTGCTTGGTGTAAAGGAATTCGTAGTGTCGCCAGTCATCGACTGCAGCATTGACGATCAAACCGAAGGCGCTGTCCTCGTCGAGGTCGCGATCGCTGTTGTCCGCGGGATCCTCGAACTCGCCGCCGGCCATGTAGCCGACGAAGGGCGTGAACTCGAAGTCGTTCGTGTGGGCCTTCTGCGGCTCGGCTGCCCGCGCGGGCGACGCCAGCAACAACAGCGCCGCAACCGCGGCCATCGATCCCGAAAACATCCGTCCCGACAATATGGCCTTGTGCATCTCGTATACTCCTCGCCACTCGCCGCTACGTTAACACGATGAGAGCGTCCAGCATTGTCGTCGCAGCCGTTTTCGCGGCGTTGACGTTCGCGCTGTGGGCCTGGCTGAACCGCCCGAGCCCCGAGCCGCCGTGGCCGGACCACGTGCAGGGCATGGCGTTCTCGCCGTTCGGCTCCGGTCAGGATCCGGTACCGCAAGTGCTGCCCACCCCGCAGCAGATCGACTCCGATCTGCGACTGCTCGCCGGCAAAGTCACCGCCGTACGCACGTACTCGTCGCTCAAGAGCCTCGGGCAAATCGCCGACATCGCCGCGCGTCACCAGCTCAAGGTCGCACTCGGCGCCTGGGTCGATCGCCGGCTCGCGACCAACGACCTGGAGATCGACGCCGCGATCGCCATCGCCAACAGTCATCCGAATGTCATCCGCCTCGTGATCGGCAACGAGGTCATCCTGCGCAACGACCTGAGCGTCGCCGACCTGTCGCGCCAGCTCGATCGGGTGCGCGCGGCGGTCGAGCAACCGGTGAGCACCGCAGAGCCGTGGGACGTGTGGCTCAAACATCCGCAGCTCGTCGAGCACGTCGACTACATTGCCGTGCACCTGTTGCCGTACTGGGAAGGCATCCCGGTCGAGCAGGCCGTCGACTATCTCGCGATGCGCGTGGCGGACCTGGAACGCGCCTATCCCGGCAAGGAAGTCGTCATCGCGGAAGTCGGCTGGCCATCCGACGG